>NZ_LGHM01000178.1 GCF_001908185.1 Bradyrhizobium sp. AS23.2 | reverse complement strand
ATGGCCCATGCCGGCCATCGGCTCGTCCAGCAGCATCATCTCCGGGTCGAGCGCGAGCGTGGTTGCGATCTCCAGTGCGCGCTTGCGCCCATAGGGCATCTCGACCGCCGGCGTAGTGGCAAACTCGCTGAGGCCGACATCGTTCAACAGCTCCAGCGCACGGTTGTTGAAGCGGTTGAGCACCGACTTGGAGCGCCAGAAATCGAAGGAGCTGCCGTGCTGGCGCTGCAGCGCGACACGGACGTTTTCCAACGCGGTGAGATGCGGAAATACCGCTGAAATCTGGAACGAACGCACCAGCCCCATGCGCGCCACGTCGGCCGGGGCCATCGCGGTGATGTCCTGTCCCTTGTACAGGATTTTCCCGGCGGACGGTTTCAGGAACTTGGTCAACAGATTGAAGCACGTCGTCTTGCCGGCGCCGTTCGGGCCGATCAACGCGTGGATGCTCCCACGGCGAACCTTGAGCGCAACGTCGCGGACAGCGAAGAAGCCCGCGAACTCCTTGGTCAAGCCTTCCGTTTCGAGAATGAACTCATCGGCCAAACAGATTTCCCCCTGCCCGCGCACCGCGCGTGGCTGTCCATAGTTTACTTCGGCTTTCCGGAGGCCTTGGAGCCCGTCCCGGAACGCCGCCTCCGGGCGCGGAATATGCCGGAGGTGACGGGGGTTAGGCAAGGCGGAAAGCTGAGCAGGTCAGGCCTCCGGCCGGGAGACTTATGCTCCCTTAGTCGGAAGTGTTTTGATGTCGCGCCTGCCCGGCCTCCCGGTTCGCGAAGGCACCGGTCATCAAGCCGTCGTTAGCGGTCTTTTGTCCCGCGCGCCAGCCTTCATAGAAAATTTTCCCGAAGCACGGATCATGCGCGGGTTTCGATCTGCCGGGAATATTGTTTTGGATCTCGCAAGCGCCGCTCCTTCCGTCGTCAAGTCGATCAGGCAGCGTGACCTCCTGAACACGTGGCTGCGACTTTATGCGCGCCAGCAACTCGCACCGGCGATCTGGGAGTATCAGCCCGCGCGTCTCGAGGAAGAGCTCTCCGACCTCATCTACTATACCGTGGATATTTCGACACCGACGCCGCGCCTGACCATCCAGAGCGAAGGCACACGCATCTCGCGCGCCTATGGACATACCGGCAAGGGCGTTCTGCTCGACGACTATATAGGACCGCGACTCGCACCCTTCGTGATGCCGGTCTATTACGAATGCGTGGCGCGCGGGCTTCCGGTTTACAGCGTGGCCGACGTCGACGACATCTACGGTCGTGTCGTTGCCTATGAACGCCTGCTGCTGCCGTTCCAGACCGACGGAAACGTCTGTCACATCATCGCCTCGCTCAAGGCCTTCTGCGAGGACGGCGGTTTCGAGATCAAGAATCTGATGCGCCGAAATGACGCGCTGCCGCGCCCCAAACTGCGCGCGGTGATCGACCGCGACCTCTTTCACCGCGCCCCCGGCCGTATCGCCGCCGCCGAACTGGTCGAGTTCGCGGATCCGGCCGGCGTCACCACCAAGATCATCGAGCTGAACTAGCGCTCAGCGCGATTTGGCGCCGACTTCCTTGGCATAGATGTCCGGCTTGAAGCCGACCAGGAGCTTGCCACCGACTTCCAGCACCGGACGCTTGATCATCGATGGTTGCGCCAGCATCAGCGCCAAAGCCTTCTTTTCGGTGAGACCTTCCTTGTCGGCGTCGGGCAGCTTCTTGAAGGTCGTGCCGGCGCGATTGAGCAGCGTCTCCCAACCGAGCTTGTCGCTCCACAGCTTGAGCTTGTCCTTCTCCACGCCCACCGACTTGTAGTCGTGAAACGCGTAGGCGACGCCATGGGCGTCAAGCCAGGCCCGCGCCTTCTTCATGGTGTCGCAGTTCTTGATGCCGTAGATGATGTTGGGCAAGACGTTCCTCGCGCATGCGTGATGCTTCGGCTGCGGCGTTGTACGAAACTCCGCTTCGCGCGACAATATTGCGAACGAAGCTACTCTCCGAACGGACATTCTATGCACGTCACCCACGATCCCGCCGCGGCTGCGTCGCCCACCATCGACTTCAATACCTTCCTCGCGGTCGATATCCGAGTCGGCACCATCGTCGATGCCAAGCCGTTCCCGGAAGCGCGCAAGCCGGCCTGGCGGCTGTGGATCGACTTCGGCCCCGCGATCGGCGTGCGCAAGAGCTCGGCGCAGATCACCGAAAATCATCCGCTCGAGACGCTGGTGGGACAACAGGTCGCAGCTGTCGTCAATTTCCCGCCGCGCCAGATCGGGCCGGTTGTGTCGGAGGTGCTGACGCTCGGCTTCCCCGACGCCGATGGCAAGGTCGTGCTGGTCCAGCCCAGCAAGCAGGTGCCGAACGGCGGGCGGCTATTCTAGCGGCGCACGAGTACATGGCTCACAAAGCGCTGAGCTAGCTCACGGCCGTTTCGGAATGTTCAGCCCGCGCTGCACGGCGGGGCGCGCCAGCCCGCGTTCGAGCCAGGCGGCGACCGACTTGAACTGGCTGAACTCGACGAGATCGCCGGCGCCGTAGAAGCCGATGAGGTTGCGCACCCAGCCGAGCATCGAGATATCGGCGATGGTGTAGTCGTCATCCATGAACCATTGCCGGCCGGAAAGATGCGTCTCCATCACACCGAGCAGGCGCTTGGACTCGCCCACGTAGCGCTCGAGCGGCCGCTTGTCCTCAAAATCCCTGCCGGCGAATTTGTGGAAGAATCCGACCTGGCCGAACATCGGCCCGATGCCGCCCATCTGGAAATGCACCCACGCGATGGTCTGGTAGCGGCGCGCGGCGTCCTCCGGCAGAAGCTTGCCGGTCTTCTCCGCGAGATATTGCAGGATCGCCCCGGACTCAAACAGCGGCAGCGGCCTGCCGCCGGGACCGTTGGGATCGAGGATCGCCGGAATCTTGCCGTTCGGATTGAGCGAAATGAATTCCGGCGTCTTCTGATCGTCCTTGCCGAAGTCGACGAGGTGAACCTCGTAGGGAAGCCCGATTTCCTCCAGCATGATCGAAACCTTGACGCCGTTCGGCGTCGGCAATGAATAAAGCTGAAGCAGATCGGGGTGTTTGGCAGGCCAGCGCTTGGTGATGGCAAAGGAGGAAAGATCGGACATCGGAACCCCGGCTTCATGCGTGGAATGCCGCCTACTCTAGGCGAGCCGGAGCATGGCGCAAGGCCGGGCAGTCGTTACGACAATTTCCCACGGCGAAACCGGGTCACAATGGCCGCAGCAATTGACTGGTGGCGTAGACCGCATCGTGCTGCGCGCGCTGCTCGATGAAGAGCTGCCCGGTGACGAGCAATGCTCCGGTGAAAACGAGCGCGAGCATCGCGGTCGCGAGTTGACTGGCATCATTCATCGTGCGGACTTCTCTGTCATCGGTTTGCACGGTGAACGCAGGCCGACCGCCGGCAGTTCCTATATGTGTTAAAGAAATTGCCGATTTATCCCGACCGATAACCGGCCGGCCGGCAGCCTCAATAGTTGATCTCCATCCGCAGCCCGCGCGGATCGATCTCCTCCCCGCCGACGCGCTCCGTGCTGTCGCGCGCCGCGACGGCGCAAGCGCAGGCATCGATCAGATCGTCGCGGCCAATGCCCGTGCCGTGACGCTGCGTCAGCCATCTCGGCAGACGCGTGAAGCCGCGTTGCGCGAGCAGCGCGATGCGCTGCTCGCGGCCTTCCGCCGATATCTTCTTCGCAAGTCGGACACGCCCTGCCAGATTCCAGAAAATCAATTCCGGATGCGCTTCGCCGACAATCGCTTGCCGTGCCGGCGTCATGATCTCGTCGACGTCCCTGATCTTGTCCCTGATATTCCAGAGCTGCGCCGAGACACCCCTGCCCTCGCCTTCGTGCTCCCAGTAGTGACGATTGGCCGTCGCCATGCCGGGAAATGTCCAGAGATCACGGCGCGCACCGAGAAACACGGCAGGGCCGACCAGCTCGCGTGCGCGCAAGTCGCACGTTCGGTAGCCACTCGCGTTCAATCCGATCGGCATGTCGATCATTGCGCGCGCATGCGGCATCGCGAGCAAGCGTGTGAGACCGGGTGAATAATCGAATCCATGATCTCCGCGATCGTCGATCCAGGCCGCGACCCAGCCGAAACGAAATCCGTCGAGACCGAGGTAGTTTGGCACATCATGCATCCGTCATTTGTCGTCTTCGCGCGCGCGTCGCTTGACATCCGCAAGTTGCGGGCGTATGTCCCGCGCCCTCGCGAACACTTCCGTTTGCGACAGAGACAACATGAACCGCGCGATGCTGCACCGCTACGAAGGAATTGCCCGCATACCGAATAGCTCGAAGCTATTCGACCGCTCATGCCCGGCTCATGGGAGCGATCTTGCCTGACCGCAAGATCGACAGTCCGCTTCTCACGGACCCTCCCGAGCCTGCCGCTCCGGAGGGTTTTTTGTTGCCCGCCGCGCGGCCCATTCGAACATCCCGGCCATGGCCGGAACGGGAGACCCGGATCCCGGGGCTCGCGCTGTAGCTCAATGGCCAGAGCGCTTTCCGGCAAGCTTCGGCTCGCCGGGTCACAGCAATCGCCTGTTCCCGGATCGTGTCGTTTTGATCCCCACCGCCGGTGGTGAAGAGCGCTGTTACTTCGTGGTCGGAGGTTCGAATCCTCCCGGACGCAAGTCCGTAGCTCAGTGGATGGAGCGGCGTCCAAGCCCGCAAGGGCGGTTCAGCACTCGTCTGTTCCCCGGCACCCGCTTCCATTCCACGGTGTCGGCCACGGCGCCTGGACCCGCGTCAACGGCTTCTCTGAGGCCGTGGTCGCGTGGATCGCAGCGTCCGAGACGGCATTGAACTGATGCGCAACGACAACGGCCCTGGACGCGAGACTCGCGCCCGGGCCAGCGAAATATCTGAAATGATCCGCCCGCCCCGGCTATGATGCGTGCGGAACGCAAAGCAGGACACAAGATCATGCGACGATCCGATCCCTACATGGAACGCGCCCGCGAGCTCTGCCTCGCCGCCGGCGTCGATCCCGACTCGCGCGTCGGCGAAGGACGCGGTCAGCCGGCCTGGTGCTCGTACCGGGACGCTGCGTACAAGGAGCATCTTGCCCGCGAGGCCAATGCGGCCGCGAGCGCGATCGCGAACCTGCGCCCGCAGGAGGCCCGCTTCCAGAATGCGCCGCTGAAGATCTTCGGCCCGCACGAGGATGCGACGGTGGCGCAGATGCGCAACTGCATGACGGTCGGCAATGTGGTGTCCGGCGTGATCTGCGCCGACGGCCATCTCGGTTACGCCCAGCCAGTCGGCGGGGTCATCGCCTATGAGAAGCAGATCAGCATCTCCGGCGTCGGCTTCGACATCGGTTGCGGCAACATGGCCGCGCGGCTCGACACGCGCTTCGACGAGATCGCGGCGATCGTTCCCACGATCATCCGCGACGTCGCCAAGGTGATTTCCTTCGGTGTTGGCCGTGCCAATGCCGAGCGGGTCGAACACGAACTGTTCGACGACGGCGAAGCCTGGCGCGAGAGCGACATGGAGGCCTACCGTCCGAAGGCGGTGGCCCAGCTCGGCACGGTCGGGTCGGGCAACCACTACGTCGACCTCATGCGCGACGAGGAGGGTTATGTCTGGATCGGCGTCCATTTCGGAAGCCGCGGTCTCGGGCACACCTCCGCGACGCGTTACCTCAAGGCCGCCGGCGGCAAGGACGGCATGAACGTCCCGCCCGCCGTGGTCGACGAGGACTCCGAGCTCGGCCACCGCTACATCGCGGCGATGCAGCTCGCCGGGCGTTACGCCTATGCGGGCCGCGAGTGGGTCGTCGAACGCGTCCGCCAAATTATCGGCGGCAGCGTGACCGAGAGCGTGCACAACCACCACAACTATGCCTGGCGTGAGACCCACGACGGGAAGGATCTGTGGGTGGTGCGCAAGGGCGCGACGCCGGCGTTTCCTGGCCAGAAGGGATTCGTCGGCGGCTCGATGGGCGACGACGCCGTCATCCTCGAAGGCGTCGATAGTCCGGAGGCCAAGGCTTCGCTCTACTCGACCGTGCACGGCGCCGGCCGTCTGTTCGGACGCAAGGAGGCGAAGCGGCGCTTCTCGCGCGCGGAGATGGACCGCTGGCTCAAGGAGCGTGGCGTCACCCTGATCGGCGCCGACCTCGATGAGAGCCCGATGGCCTATCGCCGCCTGCCCGACGTGCTCGCGCAGCACGCCGGCACCGTGCGAGTGCTGCACACGCTGCGGCCGTTCGCCGTCGCCATGGCCGGCGAAGGCGAATTCGATCCCTGGAAGGACTAACGCAAACAGCAGGCGGGAGGCATGACCTCCCGCTTGCATCACCTAATTTTCTCCCTCACCTCGATGTCGTTCGAACAGGCGTTGTGCCAATAGCGCATGGCCCAGCGTGCCACCGGCGCGTACCGCCGCCGCGATCAAGGCAGCCTCCGCCACCTCCTCGCGCGTCGCGCCAGCTTCCGCCGCCTGCGCTGTATGCACGTCGAGGCAATAAGCGCATTGCGTTGTGAGCGCCACCGCAAGCGAGATCAGCTCGCGATATTTTGGCGGGATCAATCCGTCCTTGCGCTCCACCGCGTGATTGAACGCCAGGAACGCGTGGGCTTCGATCGGAGCCAGCGCCACGAAATCTGGAATCGACTTCAGGTCGTCAGGGTTCTGATATTCTGTCATATCTCATCTCGTCAGATATTCGCGCATCAGGGCGCGGGCGCGGTGCAGGCGTGCCTTCACGGTCTGCCTGGACGCACCGAGCGCGGCGGCGATTTCGTCGATGGTCATTTCCTTGACGTCGCGCATCAGCGCGACATCGCGATAATGCGGCGGCAGCGCCTCGAAGGCCGCGGCCACGTCGAGCCGCAAATCGACCTCGGGGCGCGACAGCAGCAGCGCTTCCGCCTCACTCTCGTCGATCGCTGGCACGAGACCAGCCTTGTGGGCGAGCCGCAAACATTCGCGGCGGACCACGCTGAACAGCCAGGCCGAAAACGCCAGCAGTGAGCGGATCGTGCCGACATGCCGGAACAGAATCCACATCACCTCCTGTGTCGCGTCCTCGGCATCCGCCGAGCTGCGGCAGGTCGCGCGTGCGTAGCGGCGGATATCCGGCTGCGCCGTCTCGAGCAGCGCGGCAATCGCCTGGGGATCGCCAAGCCGCGCGGCCTCGAACAGGTTTGGCGAGATCGCAGCCGCGCTCACGACAGACCCCCTCGCCCGATCCCGGCCATCGCGCACATCGGGCAATAGCCGACGAGCCCCGTCAGCGCGAAGCCTGCGCCGCCGAGCGCGACAAGCCACGCCGTGGCGCCGCTGAAATAGACGAATGCCGCGACCGCCGCCGCTACTCCAGCGGCGATCCGCACCGCCTGATGCAGGCCGCCGATATTCTTCCTGTAGAACGCCATCACATCCTCCGAGATGAGCCGAAGCAAAATGCCTCGACCATCAAGAGGGCGCGAAGACCCGAAAGGATTCGCGGCGGCCAACAATTTTTTCGCGGTCAGCCTCCGACGGCCTGATAGGCCAGACGCTTGAACTCGAAGAAGAACGGATTCCAGAAACCCATGTGGCGCTGGGCCATCAGCACGCCGGCGGTATTGGCCTGCGGACAGATCCACCAATGGGTGCCAGCGAGCCCACCCCACTGGAATTCGCCGATCGAATTTGCGGGGTCGAAGGGCGTCGGCGCAAAGGTCACGGCGCCGCCAAGGCCAAAACCCTTGCCGGGCATCGGCCCGAGATTGGCGAAGCGGATGGTCTGGCCTGCGGGCAACTGGTTCGTCATCATCTGCCGCAACGTGTCCGGCTTCAGCAGCGCATCCGAGCCGGGCACCAAGGCGCGCACCAGTGCGAGCATGTCTGGCAAGGTCGAAACCAGACCGCCGCCGCCCGACAGGCGCGGGAACGGCCGGCGATAGGCCTGCGGAAAAGGCAGATTGTCGGCGCGCGTGAGGCCCGGCTTCATTGGATCGAGCACGTCGGCGCCGGTATAGTGCGCAACGAGCCTGTCCTGCTGCGCCTCCGGCACGTAAAAGCCGGTATCCGTCATGCCGAGCCGATCAAAGATCCGCTCCTTGAGGAACGCATCGAGGGATTTGCCCGAGACGACCTCCACGACGCGGCCGAGCACGTCGGTCGCCACCGAATATTCCCAGGACGTGCCGGGATGATAGGACAGCGGCAGATCGGCGAGCTTGTCGATCATGTCGGTCAGCGGCGTCAGCGGATTGAGCACGCGCGCCTCGTTGTAGCCCTTAAACAGCACCGTGCCGGGATCGAAGATGCCGTAGCTGAGCCCGGAGGTATGGGTCAGGAGCTGACGGATCGTGATCGGGCCCTGCGCCGGCTCGACATCGGCAAGGCTCGCCGCGCCCTGCTTCAAGACCTTGCGGTTGCCGAGCTGCGGCAGGAATTTTTCGACGACGTCATCAAGCCCGATGCGGCCTTCCTCGACCAGCAGCATGATCGAGCAAGTGACGAAGATCTTGGTGTTGGAAAACGCGCGAAAGATGTGGTCGGGACGGAGTGCGGTGTTCGCCTCGCGGTCGGCGAAGCCGACGCATTGCTGGTCGACCACCTCGCGCCCGCGCAGCACCGCCCAGGACACGCCCGGAATGATCTCCTGATCGACATAGCGCTGCATCGCCGTCCGTGCGGCGGAAAAATTCGTTGTCCTGGCGTCCATGTGTCTCCCCCGATTGTGGTTGGAGATGATATAGCGCGAATTCGCCGGATATGAAGCCCGTCCTCACCCCTGCTTCATCAATGCGGTGACGTGCAGGCATCGGCGAATTGTCATTCCCTGCCGCTGGTACAGCGCGATGGCCGAGGCATTGTTGGAAAGCACGTGCAGGAACGGAATTTCGCCGCGCGCCTCGATCTGGCGCGCGATTGCCGCGAGCAGCGCCTGCGCGTAGCCGCGCCCACGATGGTCGGGGTGCACGCAGACGGCCGTCATTTCGGTGAAATGACCCGGCTTCATCCGCTCGCCGGCCATCGCAACCAATTGGCCGCCGGCGCGGATGCCGAGGAAAGTGCCGAGCTCATGCGTCCGTAGTGCGAATGGACCGGGCTTCGTCAGTGCGGTCAGCGCCATCATGGCGGGAACGTCGGCGGCACCCAACGTGACGATCTCGGCATCGCGAAGCGGGCTGTCGGCGGGCGAGCCAATCATCTGCTCGCAGGGCCCGGCGATCACAACCTTGAAGCCGGCGGGGACATCGACCGGCTCCGGCGTGAACAGCGCCGCGACCTGCGAACCCGACAGGAGATCACCGAGCGCTGCAAAGCTCGCCGCCGACATGTCGGCCATGTCGGCAAACGGCGTCATCGCCACGGGATAGCGCAACGCCTGTGGGCCGCCCTCCGCCAGATGCCTCTGGCGGGTCGTGAGCGCACTCCAGATCGGACGATCCAGCAGCGTTAAATCGCTATCGGACACCGGCCCCTAGTCCTTGTCGAAGCTGACGATGACGGCGGCATTGGCGATGAGGATGGGGTCGTTGCCCTGTTCCACGGCCGATGGAATCTCCAGCCCGCCCTTCACCGCATTGACGGTCACCGTGCCGTAAGGCAGCTCCTTGGCGACGGCTTCCTTGTCGACCGCCTCGGGATTAGGCACCGCGATCGTGACATCGACGAACATGTCGTTTGCGGTCTTCCCGATCATTCGGAAGAAACCGAGGCTCGAATGCCTGATCGCATCCGACACCGCGCGCTTCGCCGCCTTGGTGGCGTCCTTGCCGTGAACGTCGACGCCCATGCCCATCTCGGTGATACAGCGAACGCGAGTCATGTCTTATTCCTGTCGTTGGTTGGATGATTGAGAGTGTCGGTGATCGGTGACCGCGACACAAGTCTGGTTGTTCCTCTCGTGTCCCGGACGCGCTGCAACGCTCTTGGCGTTGCTGCGCAGAGCCGGGACCCAGAACGCCACAGAGTTCGTTGATGCATGGGCCCCGGCTCTGCAGCACACCGCAGAAGAGACGCTGCGTTGCGTCCGGGGGCACGAGATCGCGGTTTCGACGCACCACTGTTTCAACACCGTCATTGCGAGCCACCGGGTCCGCGCGAAGCGCGGCCCGATGACAGGCTCCGCGAAGAAATCCAGACTGTATCCGTGGAAAGACTCTGGATTGCTTCGTCGCGGAGCCTGTCATCCGGCCCGCCGAAGGCGGGACCGGGTGGCTCCTCGCAATGACGGGTGTGGCGAGAGTATCGACCACGTCACGCCTTTGCCTTCTCCCGCGCCCGCAGCTCGTCGACGAGCACCCTTACGTTTTCCGAATAGTCGATCGGGATCGACACGAGGTGCACCCCGCCCTCCTTGAAGGCCGCATCGAGCATCGGGCCGAAACTGTCGATGCTTTCGATGCGCTGCCCTTTTGCGCCATAGGCCTTCGCATAGAGGACAAAGTCAGGATTGCCAAAGGTCATGCCGAAATCGGCGAAGTGATCGACGGCCTGCTTCCAGCGGATCATTCCGTAGGCGTTGTCCTCGAGCACCAGCACGACCAGGTTGAGCTTGAGGCGGACGGCCGTTTCCATCTCCTGGCTGTTCATCATGAAGCCGCCGTCGCCGGCGACCGCGAGCACGCGGCGGTCGGGATAGAGCATCGCGGCCATCATCGCCGACGGCAGGCCCGCGCCCATCGTCGCCAGCGCATTGTCGAGCAGCAGCGTGTTGGCGACGCGGGTGCGGTAGTTGCGCGCGAACCAGATCTTGTACATGCCGTTGTCGAGCGCGACGATGCCGTTCTCCGGCATCACCTGCCGGATGTCGTGCACAACGCGCTGCGGTGTCGGCGGCCAGCGCGCCTCGGTCGCGCGGTCGGCGATATGACCGAGGATTTCTTCGCGCAATGGCAACAGTGCCGCGGCCTGCGGCAGCTTGCCTTCGACGCGGTCAGCGAGCAATTCCAGGCTCGGGCCGACATCGCCGACGACCTCAGCGTCGGGAAAATAAACCTGCTCGACACTGGCCGGCGTGTAGCTGACGTGGATGACCTTCGGACCCGACGGTCCCATGATGAACGGTGGCTTCTCGACGGGATCGTGACCGATCGCGAGGATCAGATCGGCGGCGTCGATCGCGTCATGGACGTAGTCGCGCTCGGACAGCGCGGCGGTGCCCATATAGAGATTGGTTCCGCCGGGAACGGTGCCCTTCCCCATCTGCGTCGTGAAAAACGGAATGCCGGTCCGCCGCACGAAGCTGGCGATTCCGTGGGTGGACCGCGGCCGGCTCGTCGCAGCGCCCATCATCACCAACGGACGTTTTGCGGCCAGGATCATCTCGGCGGCGCGGTCCAGCGCAGCGCGATGGGCGACGGGAATTTCAATCGGATGAGTTTGGATCACAGGGACGGCCGGTACTTCATCGCCCGCGATGTCCTCGGGCAGTTCGAGATGCACCGGTCCCGGCCGCTCCTCCATCGCCACGCGAAACGCATCGCGCACCACCGTTGGAATGCTGGAGGCGCTGACGATCTGCCGTGACAATTTCGTCAGCGGCTTCATGGTCGCGACCACGTCCACGATCTGGAAGCGCGCCTGCCGGCTGCTCATGATCGGTTTCTGGCCGGTGATCAGGATCATCGGCATCGCGCCGAGATGCGCATAGGCAGCCCCCGTGGACAGGTTGAGCGCGCCGGGGCCGAGCGTCGAAAGACAAACACCGGGCTTGCCGGTCAGCCGACCGTGCGTTGCGGCCATGAACGCGGCGGCCTGCTCGTGACGGGTCAGGACCAGCTCGATCTTGGAGGTGCGGAGCGATTCGACGAGGTCGAGATTTTCCTCGCCGGGGATACCGAAGATGCGGTCGACGCCTTCGTTCTCCAGCGCCGCGACGAACAGGTCCGATCCCTTCACTTTGCGTTCCTGCCCGCTCATGTCGCCTCCGCTTGCTGTGCCGGCTCCCGTGTTGCGCAGGAGCGGCCGCATGGTAGCCGTCCGCGGCTCCGGCACAACTCACAATGCGGCGCGCGCCCGCTCCAAGATCGTCATTGCGAGCGTGGCGGAACAATCGAGAATCTTTCCGCGGATACATTTCTCGATTGCTTCGCTGCGCTCGCAAGGACGGAGCGCGGGCCACGGCATTCGCCGCTCTCGTGTCCCGGACGCGCTGCAACGCTCTTGGCGTTGCTGCGCAGAGCCGGGACCCAGGATGCCACGGCGATCGCTGCTGCATGGGCCCCGGCTCTGCAGCGCATCACTTCGTGCTGCGCAGCGTCCGGGGCACGAGACCTTGTTTCACATCAGACATACCCTCGCATCCTCGCGGCTTGTTTCGCCCGAGCTTTGCTTCGTTGCCTCACCCTCATGAAAGAGGGCGCAGGGAAGACCGGCGCGGCCGGCCTCCGCTCACTCGGCGGGTTCGCTGTGGGGGACGCCCTGCCCGGTTTCGAGCTGGAGAAGGATCGAAACTCGCGACATAGCATTTCATCCCTGGTTGGAAGATGCATGCTGCCACAGCGGCGCGCCCCTGTCCCACCTCTCGATTCCGAACCCATGACACCCAAGACATTCGAAACACGCTGCCTGCACCTGCCCGCCGTCACCAAGGTGGTGCAGTGGGAGGGCACCTCCGTGTTCAAGGTCGGCGGCAAGATGTTCGCGCTCGGCGGCGGCTTTGCCGCGCGTTCCGGCGGCTACATGTTCAAGGTCTCGAACTTGGCCTATGCGATGCTGATCGAGCACGGCCTCGCGCGACCGGCGCCTTATCTTGCGCGGGCCAAATGGGTGCAGCTCGTCAGCAACAACGCGTTACCCGATGCGGAGCTCACGGCCTATCTGGCGCAGGCCCACGCGCTGATCGCCGCAAAGCTCACGCGCAAATCGCGCAAGGCGCTGGGGTTGGACTAACCGCAAGCGCGCTGACGCCTCGCGCCTCAAGACTTCTCCTCTCCCGTCCTGGCGCTGCGGAGCAGATTGTCGCGCAAGCGGCTCACCGTCTTCTGCACCACCGGAAAATCATCGCCGAGGCCGGTCGCCTCGATCAGGGACTCGCCGAGATCCTGTTCGATCAGCTTTCGCCCCGCCGGAGTCAGACTCAACCGCACCTGCCGCTCGTCGGCGGGATCGCGGTGGCGCTTGATGTACCCCGTCTGCTCGAGCTTCTTGAGGATGGGCGTCAGCGTGTTGGATTCCAGAAACAGCTTTTCGCCGAGCGCGCTGACGGTCTGCTCGTCCTCGTCCGAGAGCGCCACCAGGGCGATGTATTGGGTGTAGGTCAGCCCGACCTTGTCCAGCAGCGGCTTATAGGCGCGGCCGAAGGCGAGATTGGCCGAATAGATCGCAAAGCACAGAAAATTAGACAGTTTTCGGCCTTTGTCGGCAGGCTTGGGGTTACGGGCCACGAGAACCTCCGCAATTCGTGATCTTGCCCGAAATATAAATCGCATCCGATTAAATCGGAAGAGCTTGACTGGCTGGACCGCTGGGTTTATTTAACACGCATCCGATTAAATCGGACACGATATAACAAAGGATGCGACCGTGACTTCCGCTGCAAAGGTCCTCTTCACCGGCAAGACGCACGTCACCTCCGGCCCTGACGGCGCCGCGCGCTCCAGCGACGGCTCTGTCGACATCAAGCTGGCCCAGCCGCACCCGGCCGCCGAAAACCTCTTCGCCGCCGCCTGGTCGGCCTGCTACCTCGGCGCGCTCGGGCTCGCCGCCGCCCAGCGCAAGGTCAAGCTGCCGAGCGAGCCGTCGGTCGACACCGCGATCGACCTGAACAACGCCAATGGAGAATTCTTTCTCCGCGCTCGGCTCGACGTCAGCGTCCCCGGTGTCGACCGGGCGGTTGCACAAGAGCTGATCGAGGCGGCGCACGGCGTCTGCCCCTACTCCAAGGCGGTGCACGGCAACATCGAGGTGACCACCACCCTCGTCTGAAACTGCGCGACGCGAACCGGCCGACGTCGGCCGGTGCCGCGCGGCGCGGACAATCGAGCGACCACAGAGATCATCTACGTGCTGGCGGGCGCCATCGAATACGACGTCGAAGGCAAGCCGCCGGTGACACTAAAGGCAGGCGACGTGCTGTTCGTTCCGGCCGGGACAGTGCATGCGGCGAAGAACGTGGGCCAGGACACCACGAGCGAGCTTGCGACCTACATCGTCGCCAAGGAGAAGCCGCTGCTGACGCTGGCGACGTGAGGAAGTCCTATTGACTGCCTATAATATCTGACTACGGTCAGGCATTATGCTCGATCCCGTCTCCCGCGTCCGTCGCTTCAACCGCGCCGTCACCTCCGCCGTCGGCGCGCTCGACACCTCGTTCCTCGGGCGCGGCCGGCCGCTGGGGGCGGCGCGCGTGCTCAATGCGATCGGGCACGGGCGTTCGGACGTGGCCGAGATCCGCGACTATCTCGCCCTCGATTCCGGGCTGATGAGCCGGCTATTGCGCAGCCTCGAGGACGAAGGGCTGATAGAGACCAGTGCACATGCCGACGACGCGCGGCGCCGCGTGGCAAAGTTGACACGCGCGGGCCGGCGCGAATTCGCGGCGTACGAAGCGCTGTCGAATGCTCAGGCCGAGAGCTTCCTTGAGCAGCATGCGCAGCGTGATGCGCTGCTGGCGGCGATGGACATGATTGCCTCGGCATTGACGCGCGATCGCGTCGCGCTGGAGGAGATGAATCCACGATGCGAGGAGGCCCGCCATTGCCTTGGCGAGTACTACGCCGAGCTCGGCCGCCGCTTCAAGCAGGGTTTTGATGTCTCGCTGTCGCGCGATCCCGATGCCAAGGACATGCGCCGCCCGCGCGGGACGTTCATCGTCGCGATGTCGGACACGTTGCCGATCGGCTGTGTCGGGCTGAAGGGAACGGATCACGGCTACGCCGAGATCAAGCGGCTCTGGGTCGCTCCCGCCGCGCGCGGATTGCGCCTCGGCCGGCGCCTGATGGACGCGGCCGAGGATGCGGCGCGCGAACTTGGCATCACGCTGCTGCGGCTCGACACCAACAGCGCGCTGCCCGAAGCCGGCCAGCTCTATCGCACGACAGGCTGGACCGAGATCCCCCGCTTCAACGACGATCCCTACCCGGATCTATTCTTCGAGAAGCAGATCCGGTAAGGGCCGCGCACCATCACGCTGTCGCCGGCGCCACCTCGCCTTGCGGCTTTGCGAACGGCCTGAACATCATCGCCATCAGGAAGGCACCGAGGCCCATCGCCCAGGAGCCGATATAGAGCCAGGCGTAGCTGGAGAACGCATCGTAGATCAGGCCGCCGGCGAGCGGCCCGGTCGCCATGCCGAGGCTGCCGGCCATCGCGGTGCCGCCGATCACCGTGCCCATCATGCGCAGCGGGAAGTTCTCGCGGGCGAGCACCGCATAGAGCGGCATGGTGCCGGCATAGATGAAGCCGAAGATGGCCCCGACCGCGTAGAACGTCGCAAGCTGATGCGCGAAGACATAGGCGAGCGCGCCGAATGCCTGCAACAGCAGGCCCGAAACCAGCACGCGCTTGGCGCCGAAGCGATCGCCCATCAGGCCGAAGGCGATGCGGCCGCCCATACCGGCAAAACCCTCGACGCTGTAGATCGTCACCGCCGCGATCAGCGGAATGCCGCAGCTCACGGCATAGCTGACGGTGTGGATGATCGGGCCGGAATGGGTGGCACAGCAGAAGAAGTTGGTCGCGAGCAGGATCAGGAATTGCGGCGAGCGCAGGGCCTCGGCCATCGACATCTCGGCCTGCGCGGCCCCCTCGCCCGACGGCGCGGCCACGGCGTGCGCGAGCGCGGGCGGACGGCGCACCAGCAGCGACACCGGGATCATGATGGCCCCGACCACCAGCGCCACGATCTGCATCGAGGTACGCCAATCGTGATTGGAGACCAGCCAGGCCGCGAATGGCGACATCGTCATCGGCGCCATGCCCATGCCGGCCGACACCAACGACACCGCAAGGCTGCGATGGGTGTCGAACCAGCCGGTGACCGTCGCCATCATCGGCGCGAAGATCGCCGCGCAGGAGGCGCCGACCAAAAGGCCGAACACGAACTGGAACACCAGAAGCGATGTCGCATGGCTCGCGGCGAACAGGCTGAGGGCCAGCACCGTCGATCCCGTCAGCACCACCGGCCGGGGCCCGAACCTGTCGGTCAGCGTACCCCAGGCCATGCTGGTGAAGGCCATCGCCAGAAAGCCGATCGTCATCGCGCTGGAGATGCCGGTCACCGACCAGCCGGTGTCCGTGGCGATCGGCCGCAAAAACACCGGCAGCGAGAACATGCCGCCGATCGCGACGCAGCCAAGCAGGCCGCCCGCGGCGACGATCACCCAGCGATAGTTGGAGGAGTTCATTTTGGTCTCCCGTCAGGTCTGTCTGGGTGGAAGACGAATGGGAACGGCGCCGGCCGACAGGGTCACGTCATTTCTTGCGACACCCTTTTGTGACTTGCCAGCAAAAATGTCGAAAACAACCCCATGCAAAGTAGCCGGTGCCTGTGGGATCAATGACTTACGATACCAGTATTTTGCGATGCCAGAGACTTGCGATGCCAAAGACTTGCGATACCAAGCCGCGATTTGACTCGTCGGGCAAAACACCAGCACAATGTCATCATCCACCCGATCCTGATCTCATCCACGGCAAAGCCCGCAACTGCGCTCGACGACGCGCCGCAATCGCGGATGGGCTCAGCTGCGCAGTGCCATCGACACGGTGAATTCCGGGAAATGCCAAAAATCGACATCGCTGCCGTCCCGGCCCGCAATGGTTCCGGCTTTCCTGCTCCGTTCAACGCCCCTTGCGCCGAGCGCATCCGCAAGCGGCTCGGCAATGCCGGCGGCTTGTCGGATTTCGGCGTCAACCTGATGCGCCTGCCGCCGGGCAACACGCCGGCGATCGCCTAGAGCCTTTTCCGTTCCGATGGCATCGGAACGGGGCTCTGGATTCTAGTTTTGACGCGTTTTCTTTACGCGAACCGGTATCCACTTCGCTCGAAAACGCTCTAATTGGCGAGGCCCTGCTTGTCGATCCAGTCATTGATCAGCCTGGCGATGTCGTCCGAGTTGCGGTCCATCATCATCATGTGGGTGTTGCCCTTGATCCCCATCTTGGGGAGCTCGAACGTATCGACCCTGCCGCCCGCCGCAGCGATCGCCTGCCCCCACTTGGTCGGATTGACCACGAGTTTCGACCAGACCGGCGCGCGATCGAGGAAATCGCCCCACACGATCAGATGCGGCACGCCCTTGAGTTTCGCGGCGTCGACCTTCGTAGGATCGGGCGCTCCTGATGGCTCGACGGTGATCAGCGCCTTGACCTTGTCCGGCGCGTTGAGCGCGGCGGTGAAACCGAAATTGCCGCCCTGGCTGTGGACCAGGACGATGCACGGGCACACCTTCTGCACCAGCGCGTCATAGGCTTTTTGCGTGGCAGCGTCATTCGTTGCCCAGCGCGGAATGCCCTGCTTGGCGAACTGGTCGAACGCCTCGATCGGAAACTGCTCGCCCTCGAACGCCTCGCGCTTGCCGCCGACCTCGTAGCTCGGCCCGATCCGGAACAGCTCCCACGCCTCCTTCTTCGGCCGGAAGAACGGCTCGCTCTTGAATATCTCCGGATAGCGCGCCCAGGAGGCGCGGCCGCGTTCGACCGCATCCGAGACGTAGACGTCATAGCCCGCATTCAGGAAGTACTGCTGCCAGCCCGGCTTGCCGTCGGGCTTGGTCTCCCACGTGACACCCGAAAGGCCGCCGCCGTGCCAGAGCAGCAGCGGCAATTTTGACTTCGGCGCTGCCTGCTTGACGAACTGGACGTACATTTGCTCGACCTCGAACTCGCCGTTCGGATCGACCTTGATCGGCGGGGCGCCAGGCGAGAACACGATCTCCTTCGAAGGAAGTCCGCTCAGCGTTTCGGTGTGTCCGCCGATGTGGAAGCTGCCGACCTCCTTGACGATGTAGTCGGCCGCGGCCGGCGTCGCCGCTGCGATGGTCGCGGCCAGTGCGATTGCGATTCCGCGCATGAAGTATTTCCTCCGCTCTCGACTCTTGTTGTTGGCGGCATTGTTATGCCACGCGCCGATGCAGCGCAAATTCGGAGTTGCTCGAACAAGAATGTCGAAAAGCCCCATGCACAGTAGCCGGCCCCTGCGGGATTAAGGACTTACGATGCCAGAGACTTGCGATGCCAAAGACTTGCGATATCAAGCCGCGATTTGACTCGTCGGGCAAAACACCGGCACCATGTCATCATCCCGCCAACGCGATCGCATCACGCGAAAGACGCCCACAGCTCATGACCGTTCGCCCTATTGTCCGGTACCCCGACCGCCGCCTCGCGATCCCGGCACGGCCCGTCACCGTGTTCGACGACGCACTGCGCGAGCTAGCGGCAGACCTGCTCGATACGATGCGCGCCGCGCCCGGCATCGGCATCACGGCGCCGCATATCGGCGTGCCCCTGCGCGTCGTCGTGCTCGAGCTCGACACCAGGGAGGGCGTGCAGACCTACGTCAATCCGGAGATCGAATGGGCGTCACCCGAGATGATCATGCACCGCGAAGGCAGCGTCTCGATGCCCGGCGTCAACGACGAGGTGCAGCGCCACGCGCGTGTGCGGATCAACTACTGGGATCTCTACGGCAACATGCGAATCGAGGAGTCGGACGGCTTGCGCGCCGTCTGCCACCAGCACGAGATCGACCAGCTCGACGGCATGTTCTGGATCCAGCGGCTGTCGCGGCTGAAGCGAGAGCGGCTGGTGAAGAAGTACGAGAAGATGTCGCGAAGTTCGTGAGGCCGGTTAGCGAAGCACCCGCCCGACTTCAAGCACCAGGGTACGGCGCGCGGCAGGCACCGAAGCGCGCGCCACTACACGCGCTCTTCGATCACCGCTTCATGCACGCCATCACATACGGACGTAGTCCGCCAGCCCCCGCATTATATTGATTGGACAACCCCATCTTTCGACCCTCTGCCTCGCAGCGCTGGAGCTTGGCGGCACCGGCGGGATTTTTCATGACACAATCGCGCCGTGCCTGCCCCTCCGGCAATTGTCGGCAGTCTTGTGCCAATGCTTGTGATTCGACGGAGCCCAGCAACAGGACGGACATTGCAATCATACGAAACAAATTTGCCTCCCAAAAAACAGCAACAAAATCGAACGTAAGCAACAATTCGGAACACGACACCAATCTCTGTCCCGACACAAGGCGGCCCAATCCGCGATGATCAGTCAATTGAACTGGAACGTGGCGACAACCGGATCATCGATCTCCAGCAAGTCGCGATCAAGCGGGCGCGCCACTTTGTCGCAATGCCCTCAGGCCCTCTTCCCGCTCCGTTTGGTCATTGGAGCGTTACGACGCTCTCGTTTGCCGCGCGCGATCTCCGTCGCCAGCGCGTCCAGCTTCGGCTCCCAGAAGGTCCTGAACTGACCGATCCACGCATCCACCGCGCGAAGCCCCGCGACATCGACCGAATAGAGTCGTCTTTGCGCCTCCGCGCGAACCGTTGCAAAGCCGCTCTCGCGCAGCACCTTGAGGTGCTGCGACACTGCGGCCTGCGTGATCCCGAACTCGGCCCCGATCGCCTCGACGACCTCACCAGACGCCATTTCTCCGGGCGAGAGCAGCTCGAGGATGCGACGGCGCACGGGATCGGCAAGGACCTCGAAGGCGTGCATCAGCTTCCTGTGCCCGGATGCGCGATGTCAGGCGGCATCTCGCCGCGATAGAAAGCGATGGTGCGGTCCGAGCGCTGCTTCGCCGTGTCAGGATCGACCCCGCTCGCGACGTGCGCCGCGCGCCAATGCTCGCCACTTGCCGTCATGAATTCCTTGCCCGCAGGAGAGCCCATCCATGCCTCAGCCGTCTCGTGGTCGACCGCTGCCCCTGTCGCAACATATCGCTCAAGTCCCGCAATGGCGAGGTCCCAACCGATCCCCACCGCGCCTGGACCGAACTGATTCCAATGATCCTCGATGATCGCGGTGTGCTCCAGCGTCAAACGCGCCTGGCTTCGTTCTGCTGTCAGCTTGACGTCGATCCAGCTCATCGCGCCGCCGAATTCCCACGTCGCTGCAAAATGGGTCCGCGGCGTACACGCCGTGATGGTGCCGCCCGCATTCCCCTTGAGCTGGTACCTTCCGCCGAGCTGGAGGTCTCCCTCGACCGGCAAGAACCAGCGCGGAATGCGTTGCTTGCTGGTCACCGCGTCCCAGAGATCGTCGACATCAGTGTCGTAAAGTCGCGTCAGCGTCACCGCGCTGGCAGCTTTCCCGTCTTTCTCAAAATTCTTCACCGAACGCGTAACAAGCCCCAGGACCCTGGCGACGTCGATCTCCATTGCGTTTCTCCTTGTCGTTGAGCGCAAGGACAAATATCGATCCACACTAATATAAGTCAAGTCTTATACACGTGCGATGATGTCGCGGGGCCCTGGAACTCCGAAGACGCTATTTCAGCGGCAGAAAGAGCTCCGCGACCGTCTCGTGCTCCGGCACCTCCGGAAAGAAGCTCAGCCGCTGGCAATAAATCGGGAAGTCGCGCGCTTCCTCGCCGCTGGCCGGAAGCCAGTCGCGATAAAGGTAGAGCGCGGCGGGCTCCAGATTGTCGGTGTAGCCGACGACGCGCAGCACGGCGCAGCGTCCGCCGGGGATCTCGCCGGCCTTGATCTCTTCGCCGTTCGCCTCAATCGGTTGGTCGGTCCCGACGCAAAGGTCCACGCTATAATCGGCAGGCGAGGAAGGACGCCGCTCGGAACGCCAGACATTGAAGGTCGGATTTGTCTTGGGGTGCAGGCCTGCGGCCTTGCGCCATGCGATGAACCGCTGGATGGTGGTACGAAGCGTCGCCGGGTCGCCCCGGTGCTCCATGATCGCCACCGGCCTCGTGGGCACATCGCGGATCGTCACGTCGTCACTGGTAAAGATTGTCTGCATGAGCTTGCTCCTCGCGTTGTCGAAAGGCCCGAAGGCCGCAAGCCACGGCTCCCAGTCGGGAGATTTCCGGAACGACGACGGCGATTGCCCGAATCGTTGCCGAAAGGCGCGGGCGAAGGCATCCGGTGCATCGTAACCGGCATCCATCGCGATGTCAGTGACGCCCAGGGCGTCCATATAGGCCAGCTGATGCGAAGCGCGCTTCATACGAGCAAGCTGGACATAGCGATGCACTGACAGCCCGAAGGTCGCCGTGAACTGCCGGTGGAAATGAAATTTCGAGAAGGCCGCAACACCGCTCAACGTTTCGAGGTCCAGATCATCGTCGAGATGCCGGTCGATATAGTCCAGCACTCGCCGCATCCGGGCCTGATAGTTTTGAAGCGCCGCCTTCATCGTCCCTCCTCCGTGGCAGCTTTAGTTAGTCGCGGATGGCCATGATTTGCTCGGCCGATCTTGCGGTTTGGCGTGGAAGGACGCGAGCACGCGGAACACGTAGGATGGGTAGAGCGAAGCGAAACCCATCGGGCTTTCTGAAGGAGCGAGGACGGGCTGCGCTTCGCTCCACCCATTCTACAAGCTACTCACGTTCAACACCATCAGACAGAAAGCCGATGTGCTACCGTTGTGAGGATATGAGAAGCATCATAGGCCTCTCAAGTTCTTCTTCCAAAGCTGGGTTGTTTCTGATCTGCTCCAGCGACGGCGCGAACTCTTCAACGGACTTGATTGTAAATCCGGCACGGATCAGCGCGTTGAGCGTCGTGCCAACAGTCCTGTGATACTTGACCACTCCCTTTACAAACCAGTCAGTCCGGCGCTCGCCCTCAACAGCGTAGCGGTTTACAGGCCAAGTCTTCCGGCCATCCTCATCTTCGAACCATCGCGGGTGGGCGGCCGCCATGAAAATCGGGTGCTCGATGGTAAAGACAAATTCGGCTCCGGGCACGAGCGACCGATGAACCATGTGAACGAGTCGCTGAAAGTCGTTGATATAATGGAATGTCAGGGCGCTGTAAGCGAGATCGAAAGCTGCTTCAGGCAACTCAAGCGTTTCGATATCTGCAGTTCGGTACGTGATTGCATTGTCACTTGTGATCTCTTGTGCGCGAGAGATCATGTTCTCGGACAGATCGATCCCGAGAACGGATGTCGCGCCTTGTTCGCGCATCCAGCGAGAAGCCCAACCGAAACCACAACCAAGGTCGACGATCCGTTTGTCGGCGAGCTCAGGAAGCAAAGCGCGTATCGCCTGCCATTCGGGAGCGCCGGAGAGGCCATGGACTTGCCTGGGAAGCTGGCTATAGCCGGAAAAGAAGTCGGGATTGTCGTAGATGTTTTGTGCCATGAGAACTCCATGAAACACGCTGGGACGAGGCACGGGTCAGGCAGAAAACCTCGTCCGCGTAGTGGCGAGTGTGGGGGGAGCGACGATGGGTTTCGCTTCGCTCTACCCATCCTGCAACGCAACCTGCCCTACCCGCCGGCCATCAATTCCTTCGCCAGCGCCATGTAGGCAGGCAGCGTCACGGGGTCGTTGGCGGCGTTGCCGGCGATCGGATGCGAGGCGTAGCGCGCGATCACCATCTCGGCCTTGGGATCGATATAGATGCCCTGGCCATGAACGCCGCGCGCCATGTAGGCGCCGTGCGCATTGTGCGTGACCCACCATTGATTGCGGTAGGAGGCCCCTGGCAGCGTGGTGTAGCCGGCCGGCTTGAATTTTTCGGGATCGCCGCCGCGCGCGATGTCCTCGACGACGGAGGAAGGCACGATCTGGCGGCCGTTGAAGCGGCCGTGGTTGCGCATGGTCTCGCCGAAGCGGGCGAGATCGCGAAGCGTGGTGGACAGGCCGCCACCGCCGCTCTCGGTGCCGATGCGATCGACGTGATAATGCGCATCCTCCTCCGCGCCCATGGGCGTCCAGATCCGCTCGGAGAGAAGCTCTGACAGCGTCATGCCGCTCGCGCGCCTGATGATCCAGGCCAGCACGTCGGAATTGACGGTCTTGTAGGCGAAGGCCTTGCCGTGCTCGCCCTGCTTCTTTTGCGCAACGAGGAAATCGAAAATCGTGGTCGCGCCTTCATAGCCCGGCGGGATCGGAGCCATGCCGTTCGCCCGCCGCAGCCCCCACACATCGGAATTCCTGTCGGTATAGACCTCGGTGTAGGCGAGCCCCGTGGTCATATCCATGACCTCGTGCACGCGCGCATCACCGAACGCGCTGGCCTTCAGTTCCGGCACATACTCCGCGATCGGCGCCTGCGGGTCGATCTTGCCCTCCGCGACCAAAATGCCGGCGAGCGTGCCGGTGAACGACTTCGTCACCGACATCCCGATATGCGGCTTGTGCGGCTTCAACGCGCCGAAATAGCGCTCGTAGATCAGCTTGCCCCGATGCAGCACGGCGATGCCGTCGGCATAGGTCTCCTCCAGCATCTTCGCGAACGTCATGGGCCGGCCGTCCATCGTGGTCGAAGCCACCGCGCCGATGTCGTGAACTTCCCGCGGCAGCGCCGACGCAGGCCCTGCCCCGCGCCAGACGTTCACGGTCGGCACGAGCTGGCGGATGTTGCTCCAGGCCCAGCGCAACTCGGGGAAGCTGCGGAACGAGCCGTTCTGGAAGGTGATGGTGCGGTCGGGAGCTGGAGGGAAACCGCGCATCCAGCCGAGGGTTTTGGGGTCGGTTTCGGTGGCGGTGGACTGCGTGGCAGTGGGCGCGACGGACATTATGGCGGGCTCCGGAGAGGCGAGGCGGATGTCGTAGCATGGGAGCGGTTGGCGGACATCCAGCGTTTGCGTGCCTTGCAGCTGCATAATGATCAGGACGGCCTCGATTCGCTTGGGGATCGGGCGATGCTTGGAGTTACGCAGCAAGATCGTCAACCGCACCGCAGCACAACTAGGAAATTCGGTGGGCACGAATTCTGGCGGCTAGACAACCACTTCAACTGCAATCAATGATTGCCAAGGCGACGCAGAAAATCCGACCTCACTTAAGCAAACATATGGCTAGGAATCCCAATAATAGGCTCGAACGAGGAGAAGTCGCCATCATCAAGGCGATGATGGCCACACCACCGAGAAAGACTGATCAGGACATTCTCGCTTACTTTACGCGCCCCACACGCTCGATCAATCACGCGCGAATCAAAGATATTCGCGACGAAAGGACTCACGCTGCAGTGGCGCCCGCCACGCCTGAGGAATTAACGGCCTTCCTTGAAGCGTGGCCGAATGTTGATAGCAGCGGGCTACATTTGGTTGGCGACGAGCTGTTGATCAAGGCGCGTGAAGCTATGCTTCATGCGGTACAGGGTTACAACAACCCCCGCGCCTACTTCAAATCGGAGATATTCATTGTTACTGCAGTGATTGCATGGACATATCTGATGCACGCACATTTTAAGCGCCATAGCGTGGACTATCGCTATCGCGATCGGCGAACTGGTGATGTTTTGAAAACGCGCCATGGCGCGGATAAGCACTGGGAGCTCGAAGCCTGCCTTGGCGATGCAAACTGCCCGCTGGACGCCGCAACCAAAGCCAACCTTAAGTTCCTTATCGAGATCCGTCACGAAATCGAACATCAGATGACGCGGCGCATCGACGACTTCATAAGCGCAAAGCTGCAAGCAACGTGTCTAAATTTCAACGCTGCGCTCAAGTCGATGTTCGGAGCGGAGTATGGCCTGGATCGCGAACTTGGCGTTGCACTTCAATTCGCGGGGATAGCCAAAACGCAGCGCGACCAATTGCTCAAAGATACCGACTTACCCCACATTTGATCGCCGCGCATACGGACTTTGAGAATGGCCTCTCGGAAGAAATCATCCGAGACCCAAAATACGCCTTCCGGGTCGCGTACGTCGAGCGATTGGTCAACTCAAAAGGAAAAGCTGATCAGGTAATCGAGTTCATTAGACCTGACTCGGCAGAGGGTCAGGAAATTGCCCGCGTTCTTATCAAAGAGGCAGAGCGGAAAAAGTACAAACCGAAAGACATTATAGAAGTGATGCAGCGTGAGGGATATCGTCGCTTCAATCACCATGCCCATCAACTTCTATGGAAGGCAGCGGATGGAAAAAACCCAATTCACGAGTTCGGTGTCGAACTGCGGCCTGGTGACTGGTGGTGGTACGATAAATGGCTACAGCACGTTCGATCGAAGCTAGCGGCGGAATAAAATCTAATCACGCCTCAGGACTCGAATAGACTCTTCTTTCCAATCCGCTCCAGTTCGTTCGCAAACCAATCGCGATAAGCGGGGCTAGCATCAGCGAGCTCATCTGCCAAATCGATCTCCGTGACCGCGAAATCCTTCGGTATCGAAAAGCGGAGCTCGGCTCGCAGCAAACGTCCCACGACGTAGTCATAACTAACGCTGTGATCCTCGTGATACTCAATTGCATAGATACCGAAGCGCTTCTCTATGAGAGGATCGATATTCGTGTAGATGAATTCGAGTGACAATTCCCCGAAACGCTTGATCTGGGGAACGCAAAAATGCTGAATTGCGTTTCTCGCCTTTCTCAGCCGCTCGTAGCAATCCGGATTCGGCAGCCGAACGCCTGTCGTTGCCCAAAGAATTTGCGGAAGCTTTTCGAAATCGTGCGTTCGCCCCTTCTGCAGGAGGCTCTGCAAATCGAGCGCCTCGGAGTGGTTATCGTCGAGGCTGAAGATGTCTTTAAAGATTAGTAGCGGATGCTCCTTGGCGATCATTGCCTTTAGGAAGAGCTCCCCCCGCGTGAGCCGCGTTGAGCACCGACATGACGTCCCAGTGCTCGTTACCAGGGTCCATGTACACGGCATGAGTATTAGCTTGTGAGAGCGCCGCAATCGCCAACCGCAGTATCCGATCAGGAATTTGGCGGAGCTCTTGATTCATCTCTGCAAAGCTCACCCCGCAACCGCCCCTACTCCCACTCGATTATAGATTGTCAAAACTATTGCATTAAATTCAAATGGTTATGGTGCCGCAATCCTGCGATGCCATGAAACATACCATGTGTGTAGACCCACCCTGAGCCAGCCTGCCTCATAACCTTCTAGCCAGCAGAATCCAACTCCCAGCGGCGGCGCTCGCCAGCACCCGCAGCCATCGCGACACACGGGTGCTCCTCGACTAGCTAAGTAGGGGTCAGTTCCGGAAGGGACGGAATCGTACGTTAGCGCATGATCATTTAGTTTTTGAGATTACGCCAGTCATATACTCGTTTAGATCGCGAAAGTCCTTAACTGTCCATGTGAATGCGGGCAGTTTTACACCGTTTTCCCGCAATGTTTTCGGAATCAAATCTCCGTTTGGACGGAGTATTACGGATGACACAATGACGCCTGGGTAATCGAGCAAGCGCTTCTTGAACTCTGTCGTTGTAAGATCGGGCGTTGGAGGGAGGCTTTTATTAGCCAATGGCCCTGTGCCTTTAATATCCGTTCCATGGCACATAGCACATCTCTTCAAAAAGATCTTCTCTCCGTTGCCGCTATCCGCAAAGGACATAGACGGCATTGAAAGTATTATTGCCAGCGCAACAGTGAAATTTACTCTAGCTCTCATTGCGCGCTGTGCTCCCACTGGTCCAGATTGGTAAAATAGCATGGCCGATAGATTTCGATCATTGCGAAGGCTCACGTTGAAGAATTTGAGCTGGCAGTCCGACGGCCGAGCGTTCGGTGGATACTGTCGCTGATTGGCACAGGCTCCGTGGTGGTGAACAGCTTCTCAATCAGGCCCACAGCCTCGTTCACCGCCTCACCACCAGTGGCGATGCGGTGGTCAATCTCGTTTAGCTGCTTGAGCGTCGCTTCTCGCCCTTCCTCGGGAGCGAACTGCACGATTGCCTCTCTAACCCGCTTGAAGTGGCTTGAAAAACTGGCTCTGCTCGCCGCCATCACTCGATCTCGGTTCCGGGCAAATTCATCAATGATGATCTGCGGCAGGATCAGCGCAACCTCGTTTGCTTCCGTCATTGTCGACAAAGCGTCTAGCAGTGGGAGTTGGCGTGGGTCCTTTGTAAGATCAAGCCACACCGATGTATCGATCAATAGTTTCAAGGTCATAGTCGGCATCGGCGAGAAATCAGGGCAATCTTGCAGCGCCTTGGCGCTGCCGGAGGTTGTCTGCCCAAGTAGCGAGAGCATCAATCTCGGCTGACAGTGCGTCTGGCCTTGGCAGCGGACGGTTCAAAGCAGGGGCTGCGCTATGCAGCAGCTCCGAGCAGCGCCCGAACGCGTCCCGCATGGCCTCGCAGTCGGCAATAGTGATCGCGGTCAGTTTGACCAGGTGTTCTTTGGTGCCTCTAGGTGCCGGCCAGTGCCAGACGCCAAATCATTCCCACTCAATCGTCCCAGGCGGCTTGCTGGTCACGTCGTACACCACCCGGTTCACGCCCTTCACCTCGTTGATGATGCGCGTGGCGGTCTCGCCCAAAAACTTCATGTCGAACTGGTAGAAGTCCGCGGTCATGCCGTCGGTTGAGGTGACGGCGCGGAGGCCCACGACGTAGTCGTAGGTGCGGCCGTCGCCCATCACGCCGACGGTCTTGACGGGGAGCAGCACGGCAAACGCCTGCCAGATGTCGTCGTAGAGGCCGTGCTTGCGGATCTGGTCGATGTAGACGGCATCGGCCTGGCGCAGGATGTCGAGCTTGTCGCGGGTGATGTCGCCGGGGCAGCGGATGGCGAGGCCCGGGCCCGGGAACGGGTGGCGGCCGACGAAGATTTCGGGCAGGCCGAGCTCGCGGCCGAGCTTGCGCACCTCGTCCTTGAACAGCTCGCGCAGGGGCTCGACGAGCTTCATGTTCATGCGCTCAGGCAAACCGCCGACATTGTGGTGCGACTTGATTGTCACCGAGGGGCCGCCGGTGAAGGAGACGCTCTCGATCACGTCGGGGTAGAGCGTGCCCTGCGCGAGGAAGTCGGCGCCGCCGATCTTCTTGGCTTCCTGCTCGAACACCTCGATGAAGAGGCGGCCGATGGTCTTGCGCTTCGTTTCGGGGTCGGTGACGCCTTCGAGCTCGCCGAGGAACTGCTTCGAGGCATCCACGTGCACGAGCGGGATGTTGTAGTGGTGGCGGAACAGGTCGACCACGGTCTTGGCTTCGTCGAGGCGGAGCAGGCCATGATCGACGAAGACGCAGGTGAGCTGGTCGCCGATGGCTTCGTGGATCAACACGGCCGCAACGGCTGAATCGACGCCGCCGGAGAGGCCGCAGATCACCTTGCCCTTGCCGACCTGCTGGCGGATCTTCTGGATCTCCTCCTCGCGGAAGGCGCGCATGGTCCAGTCGCCGGACAGGCCCGCGATCTTGCGCACGAAGTTGCGGATGAGCTTTGCGCCGTCCACCGTGTGCACCACCTCGGGGTGGAACTGCATCGCGTAGAATTTGCGCTTGTCGTCGGCGATGACGGAGATCGGCGAGCCAGCCGCTTTCGCCACGCCGCGGAAGCCTTCGGGCAGCTTCGTCACGCGGTCGCCATGGCTCATCCAGACGTCGTAGCGGCCGCCCTTCTGCCAGACGCCCTCGAACAGCGCGCAGTCGTCGGTGACCTCGATGGTGGCGCGACCGAACTCGCGGTGATGGCCGGCCTCGACGGTGCCGCCGAGCTGCTGCGCCATGGTCTGCTCGCCATAGCAGATGCCGAGCACCGGCACGCCGGCGGTGAGGATCGGCAGCGGCACGGCCGGCGCGTTGTCGTCGAGCACGGAGGCGGGTCCGCCAGAGAGGATCACCGCCTTCGGCTTCATCTGCCTGAAGGCCGTGTCGGCCTTGTTGAACGGGACGATCTCGCAATAGACGCCGTCCTCGCGCACGCGACGCGCAATGAGCTGCGTCACCTGGCTGCCGAAGTCGACGATGAGAATCTTGTCGTGCGCCGAGGCCACGGAGGGCGTCGACGCGGAGCGGTCGTTCTGTGCTGCTGTCATGGCAAGCAGATACGCGACGGCGCGACTGCCCGCAACCGCGCGTGCGCGCGCGCCCACATTCTTCTTGGGCATGGACAAATAGATATAGGTCAGTATTATTGACCTAATTCGCCCCACTCATCAGGCGGGGCCAATCAGGGAGAACGTCATGCCACAGCATCATCAACCATCCGAACTCGCCGCGCTCGGCCGGACCTGGGTCGAGGCCTGGAATTCGCGCGACCTCGAGCGCGTGCTCACGCTCTACGACGAGGCCGCGGAGATGACCTCGGACCGCATCCCCGCGATGGGGTTCGACCCCAGCGGCACCGTGCGCGGCAAGGACGCTTTGCGTGCCTATTGGGGCAAGGCGCTCGGGCTGCTGCCGGACCTGCATTTCACGCTGATCGATGTGTTCGTCAGCCCGGATAGCCTGGTCGTGTTCTACGAGAACGAGCGGGGCAAGCGGATCTGCGAATATCTGCGCGTCAATGCGGCGGGGCTGATCGTGCAGGGCTCGGCGAACCATTTGCCGCACTGATGTTTGCCGCATTGGACGGCGCAGCCTCACCCACCACCGTCATTCCCCGCGAAGGCGGGGAATCCAGTACGCCGCGGCCTCTCAATAAACTACGGACGTCTCGGAGTACTGGATCGCCCGGTCAAGCCGGGCGATGACAGCGAGAGTGAGGCGCGAGCGCGCCTCATACTCGTCATTGCGAGCGCAGCGAAGCAATCCATACTGCCTCGGCGGAAAGATTCTGGATTGCTTCGCTGCGCTCGCAATGACGGAGTATGTTGCCAGAGCGTACGCGAAAGCAACGCCAAGCGACGCCAAGTGCATCCAGGACCACCGCCATGAAACTCCCGACCTCGCCTTTCACCGTCACCGACTGGAGCAAGGTCACCCCGACCACGCATCCCGGCGAGACCGGTCAGGCGCTGTGGCGGACGCTGAACATCGGCGATCTCCGGGTGCGGATGGTCGAGTATTCGCCGGGCTATCTCGCCGACCACTGGTGCGATCGCGGCCACGTGCTCTACGTGCTCAAAGGGGAGCTCGACACCGAGCTGCGCGACGGGCGGACATTCAAGCTGATGCCGGGGATGAGCTACCAGGTCTCGGATTTCGGCGATGCCGCGCACCGGTCCTCGACAGTGACGGGGGGCGACGCTGTTCATCGTCGATTGAAGCGCGCGGGGCGGTTAATTTGCACCGCAAAATAGAAACTTTTCGCGGCATCCCGACCCACGGGTGGTGCCTTGAAGAAGCCCCAATAACTCGCTAGATTGTGATCATCGATATTGGCCGAACGACTGGGCCGCTTCGCTTCGTTGCTGACGGGCGCGCACGCTTCAGATGATTTCCCCAACCATCGACTGATCAGGATCAAGGGCGCAATGGTGCGTACCGGTCCGCGTGCGTACCTTCTCTAACAAAGGAAATTCCCATGGCTATGGGCACCGTGAAGTGGTTCAACACCCAAAAGGGTTATGGTTTCATCCAGCCAGACGACGGCCAAAAGGACGTGTTCGTGCACATCAGCGCGGTCGAGCGCGCCGGCCTCTCTTCCCTCAACGAGGGCCAGAAGGTCTCGTTCGACATCGTCGCCGACCGTCGCAGCGGCAAGTCCTCGGCTGACAATCTCCGCGTCGGCTAACAGGCCGGCGCACGGCGCTCTGACCACGGACGTACCGGCAGAGCGCAACTGATACAGGCCCCGCGACCGGGATTCGGTCCGCGGGGCTTTTGTTTTGGGGACCTATAGTTGTCATTCCGGGGCTCGCGACTTGTCCGCCGAAGCTCGAAGAGCGAAGGCGGAAGCGAGATCCCGGAATCCATGGAGCAGCAGAAAACGCCGCGCGATGGATTCCGGGCTCGCCCTGCGGGCGCCCCGGAATGACGAAGGCGCGAGGTCAGCCTGCCTTCTTCAGCACCGAGACGAAGAATCCGTCCGTGCCCGTCCGCCGCGGCGTCATCAGCCAGCCTTCTGCCGATTGCAGCGCGGCTTCGGCGAAGGCCTCCGCCTTGTCCCAGAGCACGCTGGCCGTCTGCTCGGGCGGCTGCACCGTAAACTCGGGATGGCGCTCCACGAACGCCCTCACCTGCTCGCCGTTCTCCTCCGCCAGCACCGAGCAGGTGATGTAGGCGATGCGGCCACCTAGCTTCACCAGCGGCACGGCGCGCTCCAGCACCTCGGCCTGGTCGCGCAGCCGGATCTCCAGCGCGCCCGGCCGCATACGCCACTTGGCGTCGGGGTTGCGGCGCCAGGTTCCGGTTCCCGTGCAGGGCGCGTCGATCACGACGAGGTCGGCCGAAGCGCGGATGTCGGCAAGCGGATCGGCATCGCCCTTGGGCGTGCGGACATCGGCATTGTGGACGCCGGCGCGCGACAGCCGCTCGTGGATGGGCGCAAGCTGGCGCTTGTCGCGGTCGGTCGCGATCAGCCTCCCCTTGCCCTGCATCAGCGCGGCGAGCGCCAGCGTCTTGCCGCCGGCTCCGGCACAGAGGTCGATCACCTGCTCGCCGGGTTTGGCCGCGGTGAAGCTGGCCGCGAGCTGTGATCCCTCATCCTGCACTTCAATCGCGCCCTTGATGAAATCCTCTTCGGCCTGGATGCCGGGATTGCGCGCATCGGCCGAAAGCTCGATGCGCAGGCCCGTTGCCGACCACGGCGCCGGTTTCGCGTGAAGATGAGCAAGCGCGCGCAGCACCTTGTCGCGATTGGATTTTAGCGTGTTGACGCGCAGGTCCAGCGGGGCCCGGCTTGCCATCGCGGCGGCCTCGGCGGCGCGGTCCTCGCCGAACACCTTTGCCAGATGCGGATCGAGCCATTCGGGGTAGTCGCCGGCGACGGCTGCGGGAGCGTCCTTCAGCGAGCGCGAAGCGAGCGCGGCCTGCTCGGCCTCCGTCAGCGGCGCCGGCGCAAAGCGGCTGCCGTCGAACATCGCGGCCATGGTCGCCGTGTCCATGTCGCGCTCGAGGCGCAGCATGCCGATCAGCCGCGCCCGCGCGGTATCGGCGTCCATCAGGAAGGCGCTCGAGGCATAGCGGCGCAGCACGTCCCAGACGAGGCCGGCAATGGCGGCGCGGTCGCCGGAGCCGGCGAAGCGGTGCGCGGTGCCCCATTCCTTCAGCGCCTTGGCCGCAGGCACGCGGTCCTTCTCGATGGTGTCGATCAGTTCGATGGCTGCGGACAGCCGGGCAGCGGGAGTCATTTGAATCTTTCAGATCAGGATTGGCGAGCGAGCGCCCACAGCAAGCGTCCATTAGCCGTCACCGTTGCCCCTGACAATCAGCCAGTTCAACCGGCGTTCCAAATGGAGCGACCAACTGCCGACAGTTAAAGCGATTTTCCGCCCCCTTTCGGGTCGCAAGGCGAGCCAGACACGATTCGCTACCGCGTGTTGTGATGTCATTGTTCCGACGCCTGGCCGGGCTATGATCAGCACATGTCCGAATTTCGCCTGACGCAGATTTCCGACACCCATCTTGGCCAGCGTTTCCCCGGCCTGATCGCGAATTTCCACCGCATCAGCGAGCATATCGACGCCGGCAGGCCCGATCTCGTCGTCAACACCGGCGACGTCTCGTTCGACGGGCCGACCAGCCGCGACGACGTCGCATTCGCCAGGCGCCTGCATGACGCCCTGCCCGTCGCCTGCCGCTACCTGCCGGGCAATCACGACATCGGCGACAATCCGACCGCGATCGGGCCGCCGCCCAAGCCGCCGGTTGCGGAAACGCACCGCCAGCAATTCTGCGACATCGTCGGCGAAGATCATTGGTCGTTCGAGGCCGCGGGCTGGCGCTTCATCGGCCTCAACTCGCTGGTGATGAATTCAGGGCTCGCCTTCGAGGCCGAGCAGTTCGACTGGCTGTCCCAGGAGATTTCGCGCACGAACGGCCGGCCGGTCGCACTGTTCCTGCACAAGCCGGTGTTTCTCAACCTGCCCGACGCCCCCGAGACGCTGGAGACCTCGATCCGCTACGTGCCGCAGCCGGCACGGGCTCGGCTGATCGAGATGTTTGCTTCAGTCGATCTGCGCCTCATCGCCAGCGGGCACGTGCATCAACGGCGCGATTTCACCTATCGTCACACAAGGCACGTCTGGGCGCCGTCGGCCGGCTTCAAGATCAACGACGCACGCCAGGACCGGATCGGGACCAAGGAAGTCGGCCTCGTCGAATATCGCTTCCGGCCCGACAGCTTTGAGGTTCGCCACGTCCGCGCAGCGGGCCAGGTCGATGTCGATATCGAGGAGCTTCTCGCCCAGATGGGCGGCGGGCACTAGAGCCATTTCCGTTCCGATGGAATCGGAACGGGCTCTAGATTCTCGTTTTGCCGCGTTTTCTTTACGCGAACCGGTATCCACTTCGCTCGAAAACGCTCTAACGGAGCTGCTCAGGCGACGCTTTTCAGATCCTGCTGGATCGCGGCGAGCAAGGACTGCAGCGCCTCGCTGGTCACCGGTCTGGCCACCGTGTCATTGGCAAGCGGATCACTGGCGACCTGGGCAGCTATGACCGGACGTTTCGGAAATGGCGGCGGAGGCGTCGGCATTGCTGACGGTGCAAATTCCCCGTCGTCTTCGCTATGGACGAACTTGCCGTGGATCACGTCGTCGTGGCGGCCCATGACGTACATCGCCGCCCAATACCCGGCGGCCAGAAGAATTACGCAGAAAATACCAATCTCTAACATCGCAACACCTAAAATATGCGCGATGATTCAATGCCTTCGCCCAGACGTCAATGAACCGACGGTCACACCTGCGGGTTTTACGAGCAGGTGTGGCCGATCGGTGACGCTTTCTTAACCATCGACGCCGGGACTGTGGCGGCGATGCAACTAGAGCCCCAGCTCTAGGCCTTGTCCGGCCCCACCCGCACCAGCTGCTTGCCGAAATTGGCGCCCTTCAGGAGCCCCATGAACGCGCCGGGCGCGCTTTCCAGGCCCTCGGTGACGAACTCCTTGTATTTCACCTTGCCGTCGCGGACCCAGGCCGACATGTCGCGCAGGAAGTCGCCATGACGGGAGGCAAAGTCGGAGACGATGAAGCCGCGGAAGGTCAGCCGCTTGGTCAGCGTCGCCCGCATCATGGACGCCGCCCATTTCGGCGGCTTGGCCTCGGTGTCGTTGTAGTGGGCGATCAGGCCGCAAACCGGAACGCGCGCGAATGGATTGAGCAGCGGGAAGACCGCCTCGAACACGGCGCCGCCGACATTCTCGAAATAGACGTCGATGCCCTTCGGACAGGCGAACTTCAGCTTTGCCGCGAGATCGGTTTCGCGATGATCGAGACACTCGTCGAAGCCGAGCTCTTTCACCACGTAGTCGCACTTGTCCTTGCCGCCGGCGATGCCGACTGCTCGTGCCCCCTTGATCTTCGCGATCTGGCCGACGGCCGAGCCAACGGCACCGGAGGCTCCGGCGACGACGACGGTCTCGCCGGCCTGCGGCTTGCCGATGTCGAGCAGGCCCGTATAGGCGGTCATGCCGGGCATGCCGAGCACGCCGATCGACGTCGAGATCGGCCCGAGCTTCGGATCGACCTTGATCAGGCCCTTGCCGTTGGAGATGGCGTGCGTCTGCCAGCCCGAACGGATGCGCACGATGTCGCCCTTGGCGAAGTCCGGATTGTTGGAGGCTGCGACCTCGCTGACCGCCTCGCCTTCCATCACGCCGCCGATCGGTACCGGTGCGGCGTAGGACGGACCCTCGCTCATGCGCCCGCGCATATAGGGATCGAGCGAAAGCCAGATCGTGCGCAGCAGGACTTCACCCGCCGCAGGCGTCGGGACTGCGAATTCCTCAATGCGGAAATCGGACGGCTTGGGCTCGCCGACGGGACGTGCGGCGAGAACGATGCGTTTGCCTTGGGACATGATGGCTTCCTCCGGATTGTCTTTCGCCGCGAACGGAAGCGGAGGGAGCGAAGCGCGTCAATACAAAAGCGGCGGAGTGCGCTGTCGTGATGGCAGCGCCACTCTCGTGCCCCGGACGCAGCGCAGCGCTCCTTCAGCGGTGCGCTGCAGAGCCGGGGCCCATCTTTCTGCTTGGTCGCATGTGGCTATCTGGGTCCCGGCTCTGCGCAGCAGCGCAAGGGCGCTGCGGCGCGTCCGGGACACGAAAGCCGAGCGAGGACTAACCCCCCGCCCGGATAGTTCGGCGCCTCGCGCGTGATGGTGACGTCGTGGACGTGGCTTTCGCGCAAGCCCGCGCCGGTGATGCGGACGAACTGCGCCTTCTCATGCAGGTCCTTCATGTCGCGTGCGCCGACATAGCCCATCGCGGCGCGCAAGCCGCCGGCGAGCTGGTGCATGACGTTGCCGACGGGGCCCTTGTAGGGCACCTGGCCCTCGATGCCCTCAGGCACGAGCTTGAGCGAGTCCTTGATGTCCTGCTGGAAGTAGCGGTCGGCCGAGCCGCGCGCCATCGCGCCGACCGAGCCCATGCCGCGATAGGCCTTGTAGGAACGGCCCTGCCACAAAAACACTTCGCCTGGAGTCTCGTCGGTACCCGCAAGCAGCGAGCCGACCATGGCGATGTCGGCGCCGGCGGCGAGCGCCTTGGCGAGGTCGCCGGAGAACTTGATGCCGCCGTCGGCGATGACGGGGATGTCCGACTTCTTCGCCGCTTCCACCGCATCCATGATCGCGGTGAGCTGCGGCACGCCGACGCCGGCGACGATGCGCGTGGTGCAGATCGAGCCCGGGCCGATGCCGACCTTGATGCAGTCCGCCCCTGCATCGATCAACGCCTGCGCGCCATCGGAGGTCGCAACGTTGCCGGCGACAACCTGCACCGAGTTGGAGAGACGCTTGATGCGGTTCACGGCGTGAAGCACGTGACGGGAGTGGCCGTGCGCGGTGTCGACCACGACGAGATCGACGCCGGCATCGATCAGGCGCTCGGTGCGCTCGAAGCCGGTGTCGCCGACGGTGGTCGCGGCGGCAACGCGCAGGCGGCCCTGCGCGTCCTTGCAGGCGAGCGGATGGGCGACCGCCTTCTCCATGTCCTTCACGGTGATCAGGCCGACGCAGCGATACTGGTCATCTACGACCAGCAGCTTCTCGATGCGGTGCTTGTGCAGCATCCGCCTGGCTTCATCCTGGCTGACATTCTCGCGCACCGTGACGAGGTTTTCGTGCGTCATCAGCTCGGAGATTTTCTGCTGGCGGTCGGTGGCAAAGCGCACGTCGCGGTTGGTGAGGATGCCGACCAGCTTGCCCGGCGTGGACTTGCCCGCGCCGGTGACGACGGGAATGCCGGAGATGCCGTGATCGCTCATCAGCTTGAGCGCGTCGTCGAGCGTGGCCTCGGGGCTGATGGTGAGCGGGTTCACCACCATACCCGACTCGTACCGCTTGACCTGCCGCACCTGGGCGGCCTGCCCTTCGGGATCGAAATTGCGGTGGATGACGCCGAGACCGCCGGCCTGCGCCATGGCGATCGCCATGCGGGCCTCGGTGACCGTGTCCATGGCGGAGGCCATGATCGGGATGTTGAGCGGAATGGCGCGGGTGACGCGGGAGCGGATGTCGACTTCGCCCGGCATGACGTCCGACAGGCCCGGCTTCAACAGCACGTCGTCGAACGTAAGGGCTTCGCGAATGCCTTGAAGTTGCACCGTGGCCATATGCCAACTCCTTCCTGCGGCCCTGCCGCAAATAGCTATGGATGAGCGCCGCCCTCGGCGTACCTTGCGGCATCGCCGGAGAATCGGAGCCCATCGGTGGGGTTGACGCGGGTCGATAGCACGGCCGGATGACGAATCAAAGCAATTCGGACCGCTGGCCAGCCATGCACAGGCATTTTTAAGTAAATTCAGCGTGGATAGCCCATGCGCACCGTCATTCCGGGGCGCGACGTAGTCGCGAGCCCGGAATCCATCCCGCAGCGGTCTCTGCCGCCCAATGGATTCCGGGCTCGCGCCGAGTGGCGCGCCCCGGAATGACGAACGAGCCAGAGGCCCTGCCCCCCTCAGCCTCGCGGCAGCGCGGCAAGCAGGCAGATCACCGCGGGGTCTCCAGCAGCGAGCGCAACCGCTCTGGGATCACCTTGGGGGTCACACCGTTGTTACGCAGGATTTAGGTGCTATGCGTTGATCCGCGATGGTCCCGGCTCGGCGGCGATGATAAGCCGCAATTCGCCCTCGCTTCTGATTTCCATTACCAATCTGTCATGGTCGACAAGCAACGCATCATTCCGCTGATCGTGGCCACGGCTCTCTTCATGGAGAACATGGACTCGACGGTGATCGCCACCTCGCTCCCGGCGATCGCGGCCGACATCGGCACCAGCCCGCTGACGCTGAAGCTCGCGATCACCTCCTATCTGCTCTCGCTCGCGGTGTTCATCCCGGCGAGCGGCTGGACCGCGGACCGCTTCGGCGCCCGCATGGTGTTCGCGATCGCGGTCGGCGTGTTCATGGTGGGCTCGGTCGGCTGCGCGCTTTCGACCTCGGTGACCGACTTCGTGTTCGCGCGCATCCTCCAGGGCATGGGCGGGGCGATGATGACGCCGGTCGGGCGTCTCGTGCTCTTGCGCTCGGTCGACAAGAGCGCGCTGGTCAATGCGATGGCCTGGGTGACGATCCCTGCCCTCATTGGCCCCGTGATCGGGCCGCCACTCGGCGGCTTCATCACGACCTACGCGTCGTGGCACTGGATCTTCCTGATCAACATCCCGATCGGGCTGCTCGGCATCTTCATGGCGCTGCGCTTCATCGATCCCATCAAGAGCGAGACGCAGGAGCCGTTCGATCTCTACGGCATGGTGCTCGCGGGCGTCGGTCTCGCCGGCATCGCGTTCGGTCTCTCCGTCGCCGGGCTCAACCTCCTGCCATGGAGCACGGTCGCGGCGCTCGTCGTCGGCGGGGCGATCTCGATGACGCTGTATGTCCTGCACGCCCGGCGGACAGGATCGCCGGTGCTGGATTTCGCGCTGCTGAACCTGCCGACGCTGCGCGCGGCCGTTTTGGGCGGCTTCATGTTCCGGCTCGGCATCGGCGCGCTGCCCTTCCTGCTCCCGCTCCTGATGCAGATCGGCTTCGGGCTGACGCCGTTCCATTCGGGCCTGGTGACCTTCGCCTCCTCGCTCGGCGCCATGGGCATGAAGACGTTGGCGGCGCGCATCATCCGCGCCTTCGGCTTCCGCAACCTGATGACGGTGAACGCGATCATCAGCGCCTTCTTCCTCGGCGTCTGCGCGCTGTTCACGGTGTCGACGCCGCTGCTCATCATCATGGTCATCCTTGTGGTCGGCGGCTTCTTCCGTTCGCTCGAGTTCACCGCGATCAACACGGTGGCCTATGCCGACGTCGAGACCGCACAGATGAGCCGCGCCACCACGCTCGTCAGCGTCAACCAGCAGCTTGCGGTCTCGGCTGGCGTCGCCGTCGGCGCCGCTTCCGTTGAGACGACGATGTGGCTGAGCCATGTCAGCGAGCTCAACGCCACCGTGTTTGCCCCCGCCTTCGTCGTGGTCGCGCTGACCTCGGCGGCCTCGAGCTGGTTCTTCTGGCAGATGCCTGCCGATGCCGGCCACGAAATATCCGGCCGGAAGGCGACGGAAATCGCGAGCCGCAAGGGTGCAGCGAAGAGCGCGGCGACCGCCGCCGTCAAGACGGCGACGGAAGATACGCAGGACGTGCGGGATCAGCGGCTGGGGTGAACCTTCCGTGATTCCGGGGCGATGCGCAGCATCGAGCTATGATGCGCAATTGCGCATCTGAGAATCCATTGTGCCGCAGGGAACGCTGGGAGAAATGGATTCCGGGCTCGCCTCTTCGAGGCGCCCCGGAATGACGGAATTTGTGGCTATGTTTTCGCCCCGCCCCGAAAGCCCGTCGCCAGCACGTAGCGCTCGGAGGAATCCTGCCGGCTCGCGGCGGGCTTGACGTGACGCACCGTTGCAAAATCGCGCTTGAGCTGGGCGAGCAGCTCGGCGTCGGCGCCGCTCTGGAACGTTTTTGCCAGGAACGTGCCGCCGGGCTTGAGCACATCGCACGCAAACGCGGCCGCGGTTTCGACCAGGCCGACGATGCGGAGCTGGTCGGTCTTGCGGTGGCCGGTGGTGTTGGCGGCCATGTCGGACATCACGACGTCGGCGCCGCCGCCCAGCATCGCTGTTAGCTTGTCCGGCGCATCGTTGTCCATGAAATCGAGCTGCGCGAAATCGACGCCGGGGATGTCAGGCATTTCCAACAGGTCGATTGCGACAACTTTGCCCTTGCCTTCCGTGGAGCCGACGCGCTTGGCGGCGATCTGGCTCCAGCCGCCGGGTGCCGCGCCGAGGTCGACCACGGCCATGCCTGGTTTCAGCAGCCGGAACTTGTCGTCGATCTCCAGAAGCTTGAACGCCGCGCGCGAACGATAGCCCGCCGCCTTGGCTTTCGCGACATAGGGATCGTTGAGCTGGCGCTCCAGCCAGAGCTTTGACGACAATTTGCGCTTGCCGCCGGTCTTGACCTGGACGTGCAAGCGGCCGGTGTTGTCCTTGGTCATCTCACCAGCTCCTGAGCGCGCCGTCTTCGCGCATCATCTCGACCAGCATGCCTTCGCGCAAGCCCCGGTCGGCGACGCGCAGGCGCGGCAGCGGGAAAGCACGGCGGATTGCATCGAGGATGGCGCAGCCGGCCAGCACGAGATCGGCACGCTCGACGCTGATGCAATTGTTGCCGGCGCGCTCTTGGTAGCTCATGCCGAGCAGTCTGTTGATGGTCGCGGTGATGTCGGCATCGTTCATCCAGATGCTGTCGATGCGGCGGCGATCGTAGCGCACGAGATTGAGATGGATGCCGGCGAGCGTCGTCACCGTGCCGGAGGTGCCGAGCAGATGCATGTCCGTGAGATCGCGGCCGTGCTGTTCGGCGAACGGCGCGACGTGGCTGGCGACCTCCTGCTCCATCGCCGCGTAGATGTCCGGCGTCACGTCGCGGCCGCCGAACTGCTCGGCGAGCGTGACCACACCGTACGGGATCGACATCCAGGCTTTTATGCGCGGCTCCGGATCTTGCCCTGTCGCATCGCGTTCGATCCGCACCAGCTCGGTCGAGCCGCCGCCGATGTCGAACAGGATCGCGCCGCGCCCCCTCGGGTCGACCAGCGGTGAACAGCCGAGCACGGCGAGCGAGGCCTCGGTCTCGCGGTCGATCACCTCGAGCTCGATGCCGGTCTCGGCCGCGACGCGGCTGCGGAAACCTTCCGCATTCGAGGCCGCGCGGCAGGCTTCGGTCGCGATCAGCCGCAACCGCTTGGCCTTGCGCAAATTGATCTTGTCGCGGCAGATGCTGAGAGCCGCGATGGCGCGTTCGATCGCGGCTTCGCTGATGCACCCGGTTGCCGAGACGCCCTCGCCGAGCCGGATGATGCGCGAGAAGGAATCGACCACGCGAAAGCCATCGCTGGTCGGACAGGCGATCAGGAGCCTGCAATTGTTGGTGCCGAGGTCGAGCGCCGCATAGACGCCGGTTCCCGGCGCTTGCGCGCCGACGGCCGGTTCGGAGGCCAACGCCACCGCCGCCATCGACCCATTCAGCTCACCGTGCGGCGCATGGCCGTCGCGGAGCCGCGTGTGGTCATTCATACAAACTGTCTTTCCGCGGCCGGTCGGGCCGGTCAGGAATTGCTTTTTCGCCTGAAACATTAGCAGCGCGGCGGGCCTGCGCAACAAGGCATCACATGGGACCATGCCCATTCGTGCGTTGTCGTGAACGGGGTGGTGGGTTATCTGAACAGGGCCCGGTCCTCCGCTGCCGCGAAAATGCGCAAATGCCGGCTTTTCAGGTCATTTCCATGCAAGAACACACCAAATCGTCCACGCTCGAAAACGCTATCGCACTGCAAAAATACGGCGTCGGGCAACCGGTCCGCCGCAAGGAGGACGACACGCTGGTGCGCGGCAAGGGCCGCTATACCGACGATTTCAACCTGTCCGGCCAGGCCTACGCCGTGATCGTTCGCTCGACCCACGCCCATGGCGTCATCCGCGGCATCGGCACCGAGGCCGCCAAGGCGATGCCGGGCGTGCTGGGGGTGTGGACCGGCACCGACATCGATGCCGCCGGCTATGGCCCCTTCACCTGCGGTCTGCCGCTGAAGAGCCGCGACGGCTCGCCCCTGCTCCAGACCAACCGCCAGCCGCTGGCGACCGACAAGGTCCGCTTCGTGGGCGATCCCGTCGCCTTCGTGGTGGCCGAGACCTTGGCGCAGGCGCGCGATGCGGCCGAGGCCGTCGAGCTCGACATCGACCCGCTGCCGTCGGTGACGGACCCCGAGGAAGCCGCCAAGTCCGGCGCCCCGCTTCTCTACGACCACATCCCGAACAACGTCGCGCTCGACTACCATTACGGCGACATGGAGAAGGTGAACGCGGCCTTTGCCAGCGCTGCCCATGTCACCAAGGTCGACATCGAGAACACCCGCGTCGCCGTGGTCTCGATGGAGCCGCGCGCCGGCCTTGCCTCCTACGACAAGACAAGCGAGCGCTACACCCTCCAGGTGCCGACGCAGGGCGTCGCGGGCAACCGCGCCAACCTCGCCAAGAATCTGAAGGTGCCGAACGAGAAGGTGCGCGTCCTTACCGCCAATGTCGGCGGCTCCTTCGGCATGAAGAGCGTCAACTATCCCGAGTACATGTGCATCCTGTACGCGGCCAAGGCGCTGGGCCGCCCGGTGAAATGGCTGGACGAGCGCTCGACCAGCTTCCTCTCCGACAGCCACGGCCGCGCGCAGAAGATCCATGCCGAGCTGGCGCTCGACGCAGAGGGACATTTCCTCGCGGCGAAGCTTTCCGGCTACGGCAATCTCGGCGCCTACATCACCGGCGTCGCGCCGGGGCCGCTCTCGCTCAACACCGGCAAGAACTTCTCCAGCGTCTATCGCACGCCGCTGATGGCCGTCGACATCAAGACGGTGTTGACCAACACCACGCTGATGGGCGCCTATCGCGGCGCCGGCCGGCCCGAGGCGAACTACTACATGGAGCGGCTGATCGACCGCGCCGCCGACGAGATGGGCATCAACCGTCTGACCATACGCAAGCGCAACTTCATCAAGCCGAACCAGATGCCCTTCCCGGCCTCCTCCGGCGTCACCTATGACAGCGGCGACTTCCAGGCGGTGTTCAACAAGGCGCTCGAAGTCTCCGACCATGAGAATTTCGCCAAGCGCAAGAAGGAAAGCAAGAAGGTCGGCAAGCTGCGCGGCATCGCGGTCGGCTCCTATCTCGAAGTCACCGCGCCGCCGAGCGTCGAGCTCGGCAAGATCGTGTTCGATCCCGATGGCAGCGTGCAGCTCATCACCGGTACGCTCGACTACGGCCAGGGCCATGCCACGCCGTTCGCACAGGTACTGTGCGCGCAGCTTGGCGTGCCCTTCGACAGCGTGAAGCTCGTGCAAGGCGACAGCGACATCGTCCACACCGGCAGCGGCACCGGCGGTTCGCGCTCGATCACCGCGAGCGGCATGGCGATTGTGCAGGCGTCAAAACTCGTCATCGAGAAGGGCAAGCGCGCCGCGGCGCATATGCTGGAAGCGTCCGAAGCAGACATCGAATTCGCCGACGGCAGCTTCACCATCGCCGGCACCGACCGCAGCATCGACATCATGGAGCTGGCCAAGCGCGTGCATGACGGCAAGATGCCGGAGGGCGTCCCTGACAGCCTCGACGTCGACCATACCAGCGATCCGGTGCCGTCGGCCTTTCCGAATGGCTGCCACGTCGCCGAAGTCGAGATCGATCCCGATACCGGCGTGGTGCAGATCGTGCGCTACAGCGCGGTGAACGATTTCGGCACGGTGATCAACCCGATGCTGGTCGCGGGCCAGCTTCATGGCGGCGTCGTCCAGGGCATTGGACAAGCGCTGATGGAGCAGATCCGCTACGACGAGAGCGGCCAGCCGATCACGGGTTCGCTGATGGATTACGCATTGCCGCGCGCCGAGGACGTCCCGTTCATGACGGTCGGCGATCATCCGGTGCCGGCCACGACCAATCCGCTCGGCAGCAAGGGCTGCGGCGAAGCCGGCTGCGCCGGCAGCCTGTCGACGGTGGTGAACGCGGTGCTCGATGCGCTGTCAGACTATAGCATCAAGCACATCGACATGCCGCTGACACCGGAGCGCGTCTGGCGGGCGATCCAGGAGGCGAAGGGAACGGCGTAAGGCTCGCGCTCTTTCCGCCGTTATGGCCCGGCCTGCCCCGGCCATCCACGCCGAGGGACGCTCGCTGTCTCTCCACATACAACTGTCATCGCCCGACTTGATCGGGCGATCCAGTATTCCAGAGACGGCGCGGCTAGAGCCGAGAAGCTGCGGCCTACTGGATGCCCCGCCTTCGCGGGGCATGACACCGTCTTTGGGGCAAGTGCGTACTACCCAACTGCCTCCGACCCGCGCCTTACGCCGCCGCCTGTTCGCGCGGCTGGTAGATCGCCGTGTGCTGGCAATGCGCCAGCGGCGTCGTGCCGTTGGCGACGACCAGCGCGTCGAGCTCGACGAAGCGGTGGCCCTTCTTCTCGTAGTTCGCGGTGACCCTGGCCCGCGCGGTGATCTCGTCGCCGGCGCGTGCGGCTGACAGCAGGTGCATGCGGCTGCCGACGTGGATCCACGGCCCCAGGATCGTATTGTCCACCAGCACACGGTTCATGACGCGCTGGATCAGGCCGGGATGACCGAGCCCTTCGCGCGCGAAGATCGGGTCGGCCTCCCTGATATCGGCGAGATAGTCGGACGCGTCCCTTCCGGCCCAGCGCCGGGGCGTCGTGCCCAGCCATTTGCCGGTCTCGAACGTCGCGGGACTCACGGGCTTGCGCTCGGCGACAGCCGGGGCCGCGACATAGTCGCCCAGCGAAACCACCGGCGCGGTGGCCGGCAGCGAGGCCGTCCCCGTTGCGCAGAGCTCAGTGCGACTGAACACCTCGATCGTGAGAAGCTCATTGTGTTCGGTCGCGTCGACATCGGCGGTCTCGCCATCATAGACCGGCTTGATGAAGCGGGCATCGATCAGCCCGCGCGACAGGAAATCGCGGCCCCAGCGCGCCACCGGCACATGCATCATGTAGGCGAAGACATCGACGCCCGGCACCAGCCCGCCGGAGAAGCCGAAGCGGCGCGCCACCGTGTCGTCATGCATCTTGTTTTCGGACTGCTTGGCGGTGTTGTAGGCCTCGACGCGGTAGGTTTCGAGCCGGTTCGGCATGATTGGGCTTCCCCTATATTCTTGTTGTTTCAGGGGCGATGGTAGGCCCTGAGGAACTGGGGTCAATCCCCTCGCCTTTGCGGCCCGAATGGGGTACCACGCGGCGAATGACTGACACCCCCACCCGCATCTATGTCGACGCCGACGCCTGTCCGGTGAAGGACGAGATCTACCGCGTCGCGATCCGGCACGGCGTGCCCGTGAGCGTGGTCGCCGGCAACTTCATCCGCGTGCCGCAGGATCCGCTGATCGAGCGCATCGCCGCCGGCGCGGGCATGGACGCCGCCGACGACTGGATCGCGGAGCGCGCGGGCCCCGGCGACGTGGTCGTGACATCAGACATTCCGCTGGCCAGCCGCTGCGTGAAGACCGGTGCGGACGTGATCGCACCGAACGGAAAGCCGTTCACGGAAGAATCGATCGGGATGACGCTGGCGGTGCGCAATTTGATGACGGATTTGCGCTCGGCCGGCGAGGTCACCGGTGGACCGAGGTCCTTCGCGCCGCGCGACCGCTCCGCCTTCCTTTCGGCGCTCGACCAGACGCTGCGCCGGATCCAGCGCCGCCGCACTCATCAGGTCGCGACGAGCCAGAATTCGAGCCAAGGCTGATCATGGCGCCGCCGCTGATTCAACTGAAAGACATCAAGCTGACCTTTGGCGGTACGCCGCTGCTCAGCGGCGTCGAGCTCAATGTCGCACCGGGCGAACGCGTCTGTCTGATCGGCCGCAACGGCTCGGGCAAGTCGACGCTGCTGAAGATCGCAGCGGGCATCGTCGAGCCCGATGCCGGCACACGCTTCGTGCAACCGGGCGCTACCGTTCGATATTTGCAGCAGGAGCCGGATTTCGGCGACCACAAGACCTCGCTCGCCTATGTCGAGGCAGGCCTTGCGCCCGGCGACGACCATCATCAGGCGCGCTATCTGCTGGAGCAGCTCGGGCTCACAGGCGACGAGAATCCGCAAAATCTCTCGGGCGGTGAAGCGCGCCGCGCGGCGCTGGCCTGTGTGCTGGCGCCCTCGCCTGACATCCTGCTGCTGGACGAGCCGACCAACCATCTCGATCTCTCCACCATCGAGTGGCTGGAAAAGGAGCTCGACAGCCGCCGCAGCGCACTGGTGCTCATCAGCCACGACCGCCGCTTCCTCACCAATCTCTCTCGTTCGACCGCGTGGCTCGACCGCGGCAGGATCAAGCAGATCGACCGCGGCTTCGCCTCGTTCGAGACCTGGCGCGACGAGGTGCTGGCCGAGGAAGAGCGCGATCAGCATAAGCTCGACCGCAAGATCGTCGACGAGGAGCACTGGCTGCGCCACGGCGTCTCCGGTCGGCGCAAGCGCAACGTCAAGCGGCTCGCCAACCTGCATGCGCTGCGCGACCAGCGCCGCAACTATCGCGGCACGGCGGGCAGCGCCACGCTCGCCGCCGCCGAGGCCGAGCAATCCGGCAAGCTGGTGATCGAGGCGAAGAACGTCACCAAGGCCTATGGCGAGCGCAAGATCGTCGAGAATTTCTCCACCCGCATCCAGCGCGGCGACCGGCTCGGCATCATCGGGCCGAACGGCGCCGGCAAGACCACGCTGGTCAATCTGCTCACTGGCGGCGCGGAGCCGGACTCTGGCACGGTGCGTTTAGGCGCCAATCTGGAGATGGCGACGCTCGACCAGCACCGCGAAAGCCTCGATCCCAAATCGACGCTGGCAGAGGCGCTGACCGGCGGCCGCGGCGATCATGTCATGGTCGGCGGCAAGCCGAAGCACGTCGTCGGCTACATGAAGGACTTCCTGTTCGCGCAGGAGCAGCGCGGCACGCCGCTCGAAGTGCTCTCAGGCGGCGAGCGCGGCCGCCTGATGCTGGCGCGCGCGCTGGCGAAGCCGTCGAACCTTCTGGTGCTGGACGAGCCGACCAACGATCTCGATCTCGATACCCTCGACGTGCTCGAGGAGATGCTCGGCGATTACGAGGGCACTGTGATCCTGATCAGCCACGACCGCGATTTCCTCGACCGCGTCGTCACCTCGGTGATCGCGCCGGAAGGCGATGGCAAGTGGATCGAATATGCCGGCGGCTACAGCGACATGCTGGCGCAGCGCGGCGCGGACTTGAAGCGCGAGACTGCGAAGGCGCCAGCCCCCGCCGAGAAGAAGGAGGAGCGTCCGACCGCTCCCGCCGCGGCGCCAAAACGGCGACTGAGCTTCAACGAGAAGCATGCGCTGGAAACGCTGCCGAAGAAGATCGAGACGCTCCACGCCGATATTGCAAAACTGCAGCGCGTGCTCGACGATCCCAATCTCTACGCCAAGGATCGCAAGAAATTCGACGATACGTCCGCCGCCATCGCCAAGGCGCATGAAGAACTGTCCGCCGCCGAAGAGCGCTGGCTCGAACTGGAAATGCTCCGCGAGGAGATTGAACAGGCTTAAATCGTAGGATGGGTAGAGCGAAGCGAAACCCATCGCGCAAAGGGAATTGGTTCTGATGGGTTTCGCTTCGCTCTACCCATCCTACGGGGCCGAAAACAGAGAGATCACATGACCACTCCCCTCGCCGCCAAAATCGCCCGCGAATACGGCACGCCCTGCGCCGTCATCGACATGGACAAGGTCGAGCGCAACATCGCGCGAATCCAGAAGGCCTGCGATGACGCCGGCGTCGCCAATCGTCCCCACATCAAGACGCACAAGAACCCGACGATCGCGAAGATGCAGATCGCAGGCGGCGCCAAAGGCATCACCTGCCAGAAGCTCGGCGAGGCCGAGATCATGGCCAATGCCGGCATCGACGACATCCTGATCAGCTACAACCTGCTGGGCGAGGAGAAGATGGCGCGCCTCGGCGCGCTGCAGGCCAAGGCGAACATGACGGTCGCCGCCGACAACTCGACCGTCGTCGCCGGGCTGCCCAAGGCTGCGGCGGCGTCGGGCCGTCCGCTCTCGGTTGTCGTCGAGTGTGACACGGGCCGCAAGCGTGCCGGCGTCGAGACCCCGGCCGAAGCCGTTGCGCTGGCGCGCGAGATCGCCGCGTCCAAGGGACTGCAATTCGCCGGCTTCATGATGTATCCGACCGAGACCGGGTGGGCAGATGCGCAGAAATTCTACGACGAGGCGCTGGCCGGCGTGCGCGCGCACGGGCTGGAGGCCAGGATCGTCTCGACCGGCGGCACGCCGAACCTGAATAATCTCGGCAAGCTCAAGGGCGGCACCGAGCATCGCTTCGGCACCTACATCTACAACGACCGCATGCAGGTCGCGGCCGGCGTCGCCACCTGGGACGACTGCGCGCTGCACATCTATTCGACGGTCGTCAGCCGCGCCGCGCCCGAGCGCGGGATTCTCGATGCCGGCTCGAAGACGCTGACGTCGGACACCGGCGGGCTCGACGGCCACGGCTTGATCCTCGAGCACCCCGAAGCCAAGATCGCCCGCTTCGCCGAGGAGCACGGCTTTCTCGACCTCTCCCGCAGCAACACGCGTCCCAATGTCGGCGACGTCGTCCGCATCGTGCCGAACCACGTCTGCGTCGTCGTCAACATGATGGACGAGGTGGTGATGGTGCGCGGCGAGGAGATCATCGGCACGCTGCCGGTCGCGGCGCGCGGGAAGCTGCGGTAGGGGCTTCGTAGGATGGGTAGAGCGAAGCGAAACCCATCGGCACTTGGCGGGTGCTGGAAATGATGGGTTTCGCTTCGCTCTACCCATCCTACAAGTTGAGCCACCCCAACACACCCCTGCCCGCGGCTGCACCAGTCGCAAACGAGGCTTGGAGCAGATAGCCGCCCGTCGGCGCTTCCCAATCCAGCATCTCACCGGCGGCGAACACGCCGGGCAGTTTGCGGATCATGAAGTCAGCGTCGAGCTCGTCGAACGAAACGCCGCCGGCGCTCGATATCGCGCGCGCGATGGGCGCCGTGCCGGTGAGCTTGATCGGGACGGCGTTGATGAGCTCCGCCAACTGCGCGGGCGGCATCGCCGACAACGATTGCCCCGCACCGATCCTGGCCTCCTGCAACAAGCCGACGGCCACTGGCGAAAGCTGCGCGGCCTTGCGCAGGAAGTTGGAGAACGACTGCTTGCCGCGCGATACCGACAGCCGCCTGACCAGCTCGGCATGTTCGAGATCGGGCCGCAATGCGATGTGCAGGACCGCCTCGCCGCTCTCGGCTATCGCCTCGCGGAGTTCGGCTGAGAGCGCATAGATCGCTCCGCCCTCGATGCCCGCCTGCGTGACGATGGCCTCGCCGCGCAGGCTGTGCGGGCCAAAGGTCAGCGCAATCCCCTTGAGCGGCTGGCCTTCGAATCGCGTGCGGAAGATATCGGACCAGGCGACGCTGAAGCCGCAATTGGCGGGCCGCAGCGGCGCGATCGAAACGCCCTTGTCGGCCAGAATTGTCGTCCAGCCGCCGTCGGAGCCAAGGCGCGGCCAGCTCGCGCCGCCGAGTGCCAGCACGGTGGCGTCGGCCGCGATCGCAGGGGCGCCGTCGCGTGTTTGAAACTGTAGCCGCCCCTCATCAACCCAGCCGCTCCAGCGATGACGAAACGCGAACCGCACGCCGGCGGCATCGAGCCGCCGTAGCCACGCGCGCAGCAATGGGGACGCCTTGAATGCCTTCGGAAACACGCGCCCGCTGGAGCCGACAAAGGTCGGCTCGCCCAGCGCTTCGCTCCAGGCGCGCAGGGCGTCCGGCGAAAACGCCGCGATCGCCGCTTGCAGCTTTGGCGCCGCCCCACGATAGCGCGCTATGAACTGCGGCAGCGGCTCGCTGTGGGTGAGATTGAGCCCGCCCCGGCCTGCCATCAGGAGCTTGCGGCCGGCTGACGGCATCGCGTCGTACACGGTGACGCGGGCGCCGCCCTGCGCCAGCACCTCCGCCGCCATCAGCCCGGCAGGACCGGCTCCGATGACGGCGACATGAGTTTCGGTTGTGGTCATGGCGGGAGTTTAGGCCAAGCTGAACGCCGAAGAACAGGTCGTCATGCCCGGGCTTGTCCCGGGCATCCACGAGAGCTACGCGCGCGCTGCCAAGAACGTGGATGGCCGGGACATCTAGCGCGAAGACGCGCTTCGCTCTTCTGCCCGGCCATGACGGAGAATGTCATTCCGGGGCGCGCCCGCTTGGGCGCGAGCCCGGAATCCATTGGGCGGCGGATTCTGTGGCACGATGGATTCCGGGCTCGATGCTGCGCATCGCCCCGGAATGACGGCACGGTCAGAGCTTGATACCCGCCCTTGCCGCGGCCTGCGCGACGTATTTCTGGGTCTGCTCGAACGCGCCCTGCAGCGCCTTGGCTTTCGACATGTCGCTGATCTCGGCGAAATGCGCGGCGACCGCGTCCGGGGTCCACTCGGACTCCGGCAGGTTGATGCCCTCGCTCTCCAGAATCTTGATCACCGCGAAGGAGCCGGCTCCGGCGCCCATGATGGTGCGGGTCGGCGCGTCCTCGCTGAGCATGTATTCCACCGCGGGCGTGATCGCATTCGGCTTCATCAGCTGCAGCGCCTGCGGCGGCAGCAGCTCTTCTGTCATGCGGGTCGCCGCCGTCGGCGAGATGATGTTGACGCGGATGTTGTTCTTGCGGCCTTCCTCGGCCAGCACGTTCATCAGGCCGACCATGCCGGACTTCGCCGCGCCGTAATTGGCCTGGCCGAAATTGCCGTAGAGGCCGGAGGACGACGTCGTCAGCACGATGCGGCCGTAGTTGCGGTCGCGCATGCCGGCCCAGGCCGCCTTGCAGCAATAGAAGGTGCCGACGAGGTGCACGTCGAGCACCTTCTGGAAATCGGCGGGTTCCATCTTGCCGAACGACTTGTCGCGCAGGATGCCGGCATTGGCGCACATCAGGTCGACACTGCCCCATTCCTTGGTGGCGCGCTCGACCATGGCGGTGACCTGCTCGAAATTCGAGACATCGGCGCCATCCGCCATCGCGGTGCCGCCAGCCTTGCGGATCTCCTCGACCACGGCTTCCGCCGGCGAGAGCGAGCCGCCGGTACCGTCACGCGCGCCGCCGAAATCGTTGACGACGACCTTGGCGCCGCGGCTCGCCAATCCCAGCGCATGCGCGCGCCCCAGACCATTGCCCGCGCCGGTGACGATGGCGACGCGTCCGTCGAACCTGATTGCCATTGTGTAGTTCCTGCTTCTTCTTCCTTCTCCCCTTGTGGGAGAAGGTGGCGCGCAAGCGCCGGATGAGGGGTCTCTCTCGGCAGATGAATTCGCGGAGAGAGACCCCTCACCCGCCTCGCTTCGCGAGGCACCCTCTCCCACAAGGGGAGAGGGGAAGCCCCGACTTCGGTCAGCTTTTGAGCAGCGATGGATGGCCGGGTCAAGTCCGACCGTGGCGGTCAGATTTAAGCGAAATAGATCAGGCCGAGCCACTGAGCGACCAGCGCGGGCTTGTCCTCGCCTTCGATCTCCACCGTCACGTTGGTGCGGGACTGCAATTCGTTCGGTTTGCGCAGCTTGGCTTCCGCCAGCACGAAACGGCCGCGGACGCGTTTTCCCGATCGCACCGGCGAGATGAAGCGCAGCTTGTCGAAGCCGTAATTGACGCCCATCGTGGCGCCCGCGATGACAGGCATCACCTCGTAGGACATGATCGACATCAGCGACATCGTCAGGAAGCCGTGCGCGATGGTGGTGCCGAAGGCGGTCTCCTTCGCACGCTCGGGATCGACGTGGATGAACTGATGATCCTCGATCACGTCGGCATAGGTGTCGATGCGGGGCTGATCGATCAGGTGCCACGACGATACGCCGATCTCCTTGCCGACCATGGCCTGATAGGCCTCTAGCGTAATCGGCGGCTTCTTCCAGACTTCGTTCATTGATAACTCCTAGTGCCGTCATTCCGGGGCGATGCGCAGCATCGAACTATGATGCGCAATTGCGCATCTGAGAATCCATCGCACCGCGGTGTGTGCCGCGCAATGGATTCCGGGCTCGCGCTCCGCGCGCCCCGGAATGACGAGCGTACTTTGATCAGGTCTCGCCCCTGGCTTTCGGCAGCTCCGGAAAATCCTCTTCCCGGAATTCGCGACCGCGCAGGGCATCGTTGCGGTCGTCGTCGCGCTCTAACCGTCTGAGCTGAACGCGGCGGATCTTGCCCGAGATCGTCTTCGGCAGCTCGGTGACGATTTCGAGGCGGCGGATGCGCTTGAACGGCGCAAGGCGCGTGTGCAGGTGCTTGAAGATGGAGAGCGCCGTCTCCGGCGTCCGCTCCGCGCCCGACGTCAGCAGCACAAAAGCCTTGGGGATGGCGAGCCGGATCGGATCCGGGCTCGGCACCACGGCAGCTTCGGCGACGAGTTCGTGCTCGAGCAGCACGCTCTCCAGCTCGAACGGGCTGATGCGATAGTCGGAGGATTTGAAGACGTCGTCGGAGCGGCCGACGAAGGTGAGATAGCCGTCCTCGTCCGCGAAGACGACGTCGCCGCTGCGATAAAGCTCGCCCTCGGCGCCGGACAGCTTGCCGTCGTCGCCCTGATAGCCCTGCATCAGGCCGGCGGGACGGTCAGCGCCCAGCACAAGGGCCACCTCGCCTTCTTTCGCCGGATGGCCGTCGGCATCGCTGACCTGTACGCGATAGCCCGGCAGCGGCCGGCCCATCGAGCCAACCTTGATCTTTTGCCCCGGCGAATTGCCAGCGAGCGCAGTCGTTTCGGTCTGGCCGTAGCCGTCGCGGATGGTGAGGCCCCAGGCGGCCTGCACCTGGTCGATCACTTCCGGATTGAGCGGCTCGCCGGCGCCGCAGACCTCGCGTAGCGCGACCTTGAACGACGCAAGATTCTCCTGGATGAACAGTCGCCACACCGTCGGCGGCGCACACAGCGTGGTGACGCCGCAGCGGCCGATGATGGCGAGCAGGCTCTTGGCGTCGAAGCGCGGCTGGTTGACCACGAACACGGTGGCGCCCGCATTCCATGGCGCGAAGAAACAGCTCCAGGCGTGCTTGGCCCAGCCGGGCGAAGAGATGTTGAGGTGGACGTCTCCGGGCTTCAGCCCGATCCAGTACATGGTCGAGAGGTGCCCGACCGGATAGCTGCGTTGACTGTGCCGGACGAGCTTCGGCTTCGCCGTGGTGCCCGACGTGAAGTAGAGCAGCATCGGGTCGTCGGCCTGGGTCGGGCCGTCGGGCGTAAAGCTCTCCGAAGCTTTTGCCGCGTCATCGTAGGGGAGCCACCCACCAGGGGCCGCGCCGACCGCGATACGGACGAGGCCTTCGGCGCCAAGGCTTGCGAATTTCGCGACCTGATCTTCCGCAGCCACCACCGCTTTCGCCTTGCCGCGATCGAGCCGGTCGCGCAGTTCCTCGGCCGTCAGCAGCGTGGTCGCGGGAATCACGACGACGCCGAGCTTCATCGCAGCTAACATGGTCTCCCAGAGCGGAACCACGTTGCCGAGCAGCAGCAGGAGATGATCACCGCGCCTCAGGCCCTGCGCGCGGAGGAAGTTTGCGACCTGGTTGGAACGCCGCGACAGCGCCGCGAAGGACAGCTTGGTCTGCAGGTCCTGCGCGGCGTCGACGATCCAGAGCGCGGGCCTATCCTTGCTCTCCGCGTTCGCCGCCAGCTCGGCGTCGAACCAGTCGAGCGCCCAGTTGAAGGGAACCGGATCGGGCCAGCGGAAACCTTTGGCCGCCGTCTCGTAGTCCGTGCGGTGTTGCAGAAGGAACGCGCGCGCTTCCTGAAATGTCGTCATGGTCCGAGCCCGTCGAATTGAGCTTCGAGCGTAGCGCGGATGGAGGGCAAAGCGCAAACCGGGACCCGGCTACGCAACTTGGAGAGGCTGTCCCGGATTTCGCGGAGCCTGCCATCGGGCGGCGCTTCGCGCCTACCCGTTGGCTCCATCCGGGCTGCGAGCAAAGCCCCGCTATTTTCCAGCGAGGCCGCGAACGTGCTTGATAATTCCGGAAAAATCCACCTCGCCCTGGCCGGCTGCGTCGAAAGACTGATAGATCTCCTGCGCATGCTTGCCGAGCGGCGTTGCCGCGCCCGCGGCCTTGGCGGCGTCCTGCGCCAGCGTCAGATCCTTCACCATCAGCGCCGAGGCGAAGCCCGGCTTGTAGTCGTTGTTGGCCGGCGAGGTCGGCACCGGGCCCGGAACCGGGCAATAGGTCGTCAGCGACCAGCACTGGCCCGACGAGGTCGAGGCGACGTCGAACAGCGCCTGGTGCGAGAGCCCGAGCTTCTCGCCGAGCGCAAACGCTTCGCTGACCGCGATCATGGAAATGCCGAGGATCATGTTGTTGCAGATCTTGGCCGCCTGGCCTGCGCCGGCGCCGCCGCAATGCACGATCTTCTTGCCCATCTTCTCCAGCACGGGCTTGGCCGCCGCAAAGGCGTTCTCCTCGCCGCCGCACATGAAGGTGAGCGTACCGCCCTTCGCACCACCCGTACCGCCAGAGACCGGCGCGTCGACCGAGAGCACGCCGTGCTTGGCTGCCAGCGCATGCGCCTGCCGCGCGCTCTCAACGTCGATGGTGGAGCTATCGATGATCAGCGCGCCCTTGGCCATGGCGGGAACGATCTCGTTCCAGACGCCGAGCACGTGCTTGCCGGCCGGCAGCATGGTAACGACGACATCGGCACCCTTCACTGAGCCCGATGCGCTGTCGGCAATGCTGGCGCCATCGGCCTTGGCCTGATTGCGGGAGGCCTCGACAAGATCGAACGCCACCACCTTATGGCCGGCCTTGACCAGGTTGGCGGCCATCGGGCCGCCCATGTTGCCGAGACCGATGAATGCGATCGTGGCCATCTTCATTTCCTCCGCTGTAGCGTTGTTAGTTGAACTTCAGCTCGTCGGCGCCGATCTCGGCGAGATACGGAGCCAGCATCTGCGGCGTGACATCCTCGATGCGCGGCGGCGACCAGGTCGGATTGCGGTCCTTGTCGATCACGGCGGCGCGCACGCCCTCGCGGAAATCGTCGCTGCGGAAGACTTCCAGCGCGGCACGATACTCGCGCACCAGACACTCCTCCAGTCTCGACGCGGTGCGCGCGAGCCGCAAAAGCTTCAGTGTCACCACCATGCCGCGCGGCGACTTCTCATTGAGGGTTTTCAGCGTGCCTAGCGCGAACTCGGAGCCGTCGCGCTTGAGCGCGGCGAAGATGTCTTCCATGCGGTCGAAGCCGAACAGCGCATCGATCATCGCCTGCTTCGCCGCCACTGGCCCGGCGGCATCGCCGGTCGCAAAGCCGCTGATGAGCCTGCTGACGTCGGCCGCGGTCGCGCCCGGGCGAACCCTGGTCAACGCCGTGCGCAGCTCCGGCCATTTGGCCGCCGGCACCACAGCGTCAGCGAATTTCGCGTGGATCGCATCGGGGCCGTTCATGGTCTGGCCGGTCAGGCCAAAATAGGTGCCGATCTCGCCGGGCGAGCGCGCCAACAGCCAGGTGCCGCCGACATCGGGGAAGAAGCCGAGCCCGACCTCGGGCATCGCGAGCTTGGTGCGATCGGTGACGACGCGATGGCTGGCATGGCCGGACAAGCCGACGCCGCCGCCCATCACGAGGCCGTCCATGAATGCGACGTAAGGCTTCGGATACTTCGCGATCCGCGCATTCATGATGTATTCCTGGCGCCAGAACCGCGCGCCGAGATCGCCGCCGTCGCGCGAGCTCTCCCAGAGGCCGCGGATGTCGCCGCCGGCACAGAGGCCCCGTTCGCCGGCGCCTTCCAGCACGATCACCGCGACTTCCGGATCGGTTTCGAACCGGTCCAGCGCCGCATCAATGCCGATGGACATCTCCAGCGTCATGGCGTTGATCGCCTTGGGACGGTTGAGGCGGATCACGCCCGCCGCACCCTCGCGGCGAACGATGAGATCGCCCTCTTCCACTGCATTCATCGCGCGCCCTCGATCAGTTTGCGCGCCACGATGAGCCTCATGATTTCATTGGTGCCTTCGAGGATCTGGTGCACGCGCAAATCGCGCACGATCTTCTCGATGCCGTATTCGCTGAGGTAGCCGTAGCCGCCGTGAAGCTGCAGCGCATGGTTGGCGACCTCGAAGCCGACATCGGTACCGAAGCGTTTTGCCATCGCGCACAGCATGGTGGCGTCCGGGTCCTTTCGGTCGAGCGCGGCGGCGGCGCGCCACAAGAAGGTGCGCGCGGCCTCGAGCTCGATCGCCATGTCGGCAAGGCGGAACTGCAGCGCCTGGAATTCGTCGAGGCGTTTGCCGAAGGCCTTGCGCTCCTTCATGTAGGCGCGCGCCTTGTCGAGCGCGGTTTGTGCGCCGCCAAGCGAGCAAGCCGTGATGTTGAGGCGGCCGCCGTCGAGGCCCGCCATCGCGATCTTGAAGCCGACGCCCTCCTCGCTCAGCCGGTTGGCCACCGGCACGCGGGCGTTCTCGAAGATCACGGCGCGGGTCGGCTGCGCATTCCAGCCCATCTTGCGCTCATTGGCGCCGAAGGACACGCCTGGCGTCTTGCCGTCGATCACGAGCGTCGAAATGCCACCGGGGCCGTCGCCGCCGGTCCGCACCATTGCGACCAGGAGATCAGTGCCGCCGGCGCCCGAGATGAACTGCTTCTGGCCATTCAGGACGTAATGATCGCCGTCACGCACCGCGCGGGTGCGCAGCGCGGCTGCGTCCGAGCCTGCACCAGGCTCGGTCAGGCAATAGCTCGCGATCAGCTCCATGCTGCAGAGTTTTGGCAGCCATTTGTGGCGCTGGGTGTCGCTGCCGAAAGCATCGATCATCCAGGACGCCATGTTGTGGATGGAGATGAAGGCCGAGGTGGTCGGGCACCCCGTCGCCAGCGCCTCGAAGATCAGCGCCGCGTCGAACCGCGTCATCGCGGAGCCGCCGACATCCTCGCGGATGTAGATGCCGCCCATGCCGAGCGTGGCGGCCTCGCGCATGACGTCGACGGGGAAATGCTTCTCCTCGTCCCAGCGCAGCGCGTACGGCGCGATCTTCTCCGCCGCAAACGCCAACGCCATGTCGCGAACCGCGATCTGATCCTCGTTCAGAGCGAACTGCATCGTTGCCGCTTACCCTTCTTGCCCCACCGTCATTGCGAGCCACCGGGTCCGCGCGAAGCGCGGCCCGATGACGGGCTCCGCGAAGCAATCCATATCTTCGCACAGCGAAAGACTGGATTGCTTCGTCGCTTCAGTGCAAAATTGCTGCGCAATTTTGTCACGAGCTCCTCGCAATGACGGGTTGGGCGACAGCCCTACTTCATCGTCGGGATCGAGAACTCCGCACCTTCCTTGACTCCGGACGGCCAGCGCGAGGTCACCGTCTTGGTCTTGGTGTAGAAGCGGATCGAGTCCGGGCCGTGCTGGTTGAGATCGCCGAAGCCCGACTTCTTCCAGCCGCCGAAGGTGTAATAGGCGATCGGCACCGGGATCGGCACGTTGATGCCGACCATGCCGACATTGACCTTGGCCGCGAAGTCGCGCGCGGCGTCGCCGTCGCGGGTGAAGATGGCAACGCCATTGCCGTAGTCGTGATCCGACGGCAGCGCCAGCGCTTCCTTGTAGTCGTGCGCGCGCACGACCGAGAGCACCGGACCGAAGATCTCTTCCTTGTAGATCCGCATATCCTTGGTGACGTTGTCGAACAGCGAACCGCCGAGATAGAAGCCCTTCTCGTAGCCCTGCATCTTGAAGCCGCGGCCGTCGACGGCGAGGGTTGCGCCTTCCTTGATGCCGATGTCGATGTAGTTCTTGACCTTCTCGACCGCCTCGCGCGTGACCAGCGGACCATAGTCGGCCGACGGATCGATCGAGGTGCCGATCTTCAGGGATTCGACGCGCGGGATCAGCTTGTCCATCAGACGATCCGCGGTGGTCTTGCCGACGGGAACGGCGACCGAGACGGCCATGCAGCGCTCGCCGGCCGAGCCGTAGCCCGCGCCGATCAGAGCATCGACCGCCTGATCCATGTCGGCGTCGGGCATGATGATGGCGTGGTTCTTGGCGCCACCGAAGCACTGGCAGCGCTTGCCGGTCTGGGCTGCGCGCTCGTAGATATATTGCGCGATCGGCGTGGAGCCGACAAAGCCGACGGCCTTGATGTCGGGATCGTCGAGGATGGCGTCGACCGCTTCCTTGTCGCCGTTGACGACGTTGAGAATGCCGGCCGGGAGGCCTGCTTCCATCATCAATTCGGCAAGCTTCATCGGCACGCCGGGATCGCGCTCGGACGGCTTGAGGATGAAGGCGTTGCCGCAGGCGATTGCGGGGGCGAACTTCCACATCGGGATCATGGCCGGGAAGTTGAACGGCGTGATGCCGGCGACGACGCCGAGCGGCTGGCGCATGGAGTAAATGTCGATGCCGGGGCCGGCCCCCTCGGTGTACTCGCCCTTCATCAAATGCGGGATGCCGCAGGCAAATTCCGCGACCTCGAGGCCGCGCTGGATATCGCCCTTGGCGTCGGGAACGGTCTTGCCGTGCTCTCGCGCAAGCAACTCGGCGAGCTTGTCATAGTCGCGCTGAACCAACTCGACGAATTTCGTCATGACGCGGGCGCGGCGCTGCGGGTTGGTCGCGGCCCATGCGGGCTGCGCGGCACGAGCGTTCTCGACAGCCGCACGGACCTCGGCCTTGGAGGCCAGCGCCACCTTGGCCTGGACGTCACCAGTCATCGGCTCGAAGACGTCGGCGGTACGGCCCGACGTGCCCTTTACTTCCTTGCCACCGATGAAATGTCCGACTGCGCGCATGAATTCCTCCCACGAAACAGGTTAGATCGCTTTGACAAATCCTATTGACCTGCATTTTATAGGATTCAAGTCTGAGATATTGCACCATAGATGTGCGAAAATGCTGGATCAAGGTAGCATCGACTGGGACGACTTTCGCTTCGTGCTGGCCATCGTGCGGGGCGGCTCGGTGTCGGCTGCGGCAAAACAGCTCGGTGTCGACCATGCGACCGTGATCCGCCGCGTCGACCGGCTGGAGAGGCATCTCTCGGCAAAGCTGTTTGACCGGCGCAAGACCGGCTACCTCCTCACCGAGGCCGGCCAGCGCGTCGCCGACAGCGCGGAGGCGATGGAATCGACCATCGTCGCCAACCAGGAGCAGGTCGGCGGCTCGGTGGCGCGGCTCACCGGCACGGTGCGGATCGGCGCGCCCGACGGTTTTGGCACCGCCTTCCTGGCGCCGCGGCTGGCCCCCTTCGCCGACCGCTACCCCGATCTCGATCTGCAACTTGTGGCTACCGCGCGGCTGTTCAGCCTCTCCAAGCGCGAGGCGGATATCGCGATCAGCCTGACCATGCCAAAGGAAGGCCGCATCGTCGGCCGCAAGCTGCTCGACTACCGCCTCGGGCTTTATGCCGCACCAGCCTATCTCGATCGCTTTCCGACGATCGCCTCGCGGCAGGACCTGCCGCAGCATCGCTTCGTCGGTTACATCGAGGAGCTGCTGTTCACGCCGGAGCTTGACTATCTGCCGCAGGTGTCGCCGCGGATTTCCGCGCGCTTGCGCAGCGCCAATCTGATCGCGCAGCTCAACGCCACGCTCGCGGGTTTCGGCATCGCGGTGCTGCCGCACTTCATGGCGAGCGATTATCCGCAGCTCGTCCCGGTACTGCCGGAGGAGGTCTCGATCACGCGGACGTTCTGGATGCTGATGCACGCCGACAGCAAGGATCTCGCGCGGATCAGGGCCGTGGCGGATTATATCGGCGAGATCGTGGAACGCGAGCGGGCGCTGTTTGCGGGAAGATGAATTCGCAGTTCTCGTAGGGTGGGCAAAGCGAAGCGTGCCCACCACATCGATCGCAGTCGTGGACAGATGGTGGGCACGGCGCTGACGCGCCTTTGCCCACCCTACAGCATCTGGCCCTAGCTCTGCTTCGGCTTCTTCGCTGGCGCAGGCTTGGCCGGCTCGCGCCGTGCGCCGTCGAGCGCGCTGTCCCTGCCCGCCTTGAGCACCTCGTCCGACAGCTCGCTGGAGCCGGCGATGCGCGCCAGCAGCATGGTGCCGGCCATCGTTGCCAGCGTCGCGATCGCCTGCTTGCGCGCGGCCTTGCGCGGCATGTTCGGGATGAAATCGGTCATCATCTCGACCATCTCGTCGAGCTTGCCGGCAAAGGCCTTTCGCGTCTTCGGGCTCTCGCGGGCGATTTCGGCGCCGAGCGCCGGGATCGAGCAGCCATGGCCGGGATTGTCGCGATGCAACGCCGAGAGATAGGTCTCGACGATCTGGGTGAGTTGCTTCTCGGGCGCGACCTGATCCGACTGCTTGCGCCAGTGCTCCATCGAGCGGTCCATCGCGTAGGCAAAGGCCTCGATCACCAGCGCCTCGCGGGAGTCGAAATGCGCGTAGAAGCCGCCATGGGTCAGGCCCGCTTCCTTCATGAGGTCGGCGACGCCGATGCCATGGGCGCCCTTTTCACGCAGCCGCACGGAGGCCTTCTTCACGATGCGGTCGTGGGTTTCCTGCTTGTGTTCCCGGGAATAGCGCATGCGCGTCTCATTGAATGTCAGAGATCATCTCATACCACAGAAACGGCCCGGACGGAGTATTAATTCATGTTAAGACACTGCCGATCATGGAGAAGGTTGCAGTTGCATGGACCGCCAGCGCGCCGCTGCCGTCGCGCACGAAACCCTCGGTGTAGCTGGTCTGGCGCCCCAGCTTGATGATCTTACCTTCGGCCGCGATCAGCCCGGAACGGACCGACAGCGGCCGCAGGAAGGTCATTTTCAGGTCGAGGGTCACGGACGATTGCCCCGCCTCCAACCGGGTCGAGATCGCGCAGCCCATGGCGGTGTCGATCAGCGCCGCCGCCGTCGCTCCATGCAGCAGGCCGATGGTATTTTCGAGATCCTCGCGCGGCTCCAGCTCCATCACGATCCGGCCCGGCTCGACCACGGCCACGACGAAGCCGATCAGTTTTGCGAAGGGTGGCGGCGGCAGCCGGCCGTCGCGAATGCCGAGCATGGCGTCCATGCCGGACAAGCCCATGGCCACTTTCGCAACCGGCGCAGGCACCTGCCAGTCCACCACGCGCTCGCGCCGGCGCGCAGGTGAAAACAGGTCGAGTTGATCGAGTTGGGTCATGACGGCCTCTTGGTATGATACATGTAATACTATGCCACGGACTTCGCACTGGCAACTCCGTCTCCCGCCTGCTTGACAAGTCCGGCCTTTCGGCCCGGAAGTGGTCCCGACCGGCGCGCCTCCGCGCATGTCCACGAAACCTTCGGGATGCCACGATGGAAATGCTCAACAACCACTGCGGCGTGACGCGCGATGCGCGCGGCGTCGTTCATGTCGCGATCTGCAACGCCGGCTCGCTCAACATCCTCGGCTCGCCCGTGATCGACGCGGTCCGCGAAGGCCTGCAACAGCTTGCCACCGACCGCAGCATCCGCGTCGCGGTGCTGCGCGGCCAGAGCGAGAAGAGCATGATCGGCGGCGCCGACATCAAGGAGATGGTGAAGCTCGACCAGAAGTCGGCCGAAGCCTTCATCAGCCGTCTGCGCGATCTCTGCGAGGCGGTGCGCGCCTTCCCGGCTCCCGTGATCGCGCGCATGCCCGGCTGGTGCCTCGGCGGCGGGCTTGAGCTGGCGGCGGCCTGCGACTTCCGGATCGCCGCGCATGATGCGCATTTCGGCATGCCGGAGGTTCGCGTCGGCATCCCCTCGGTGATCCACGCCGCCCTGCTGCCGCGCCTGATCGGCTGGGCCCGCGCGCGCTGGCTGGTGATGACCGCGGAGAACATCGACGCGCCGACGGCGCTGGCCTGGGGATTGGTCGACAAGGTCGCGCCGGCAGGCGGATTGGACGCGGCTGTCGAGCATACCGTGAAGGCGCTGCTCGAATGCGGACCCGAAGCACTCCGGTCGCAGAAGGCCCTGCTGCGGCAATGGGAGGAACTGCCGTTGACGGAGTCGGTCAACCTCAGCGTCAAGGTGTTCGGCGAGTCGTTCCTGACGGACGAACCGACGCGGCTGATGCAGGCGTTCGTGAACAGGAAGCGGTAGGCGTTGCCGCGATAGTGGCTAGTCGCCACACTAACGGTGTCATGCCCCGCCACTGGCGCCCCGCGATCATGTCTCGGCTTGTGAACATGCAGATCGAGGCACCAAAAAAAAAGGCCGCGACGGTACGCGACCTTTTCCGTGGGCAGAATGTCGATGCGGTCAGAACCTATAATTGATGCCAGCCTTGACCGTGTGAAGCGTAGCATTGACGTCGATGCCAGCTCCCGCCGAGAAGCCGTTCGCGACGTCGGAGATTGCACTGGACACAACGGTTTTGCTGCCGAGGTCGAGGTAAAGGTACTCGGTCTTGAATGACCATGCTTGCGTCAGGGCATATTCAAGACCGGCTCCTGCGGTCCATCCCAAATGCGTGTTGCTCGCCGAGAACGCTCCCGTCAACGGACCGACAAGCCCATTGCCGTTAGCTAGATTGATGTTCGCGTGCGATGTGACTTTGCCGTAAGCTAAACCGCCGGTGGCATAGAGAAGGATCCTGTCCCACGCATAACCAACGCGACCGCGAACGGTGCCGAACCATTCGATCTCGGATCCCACGCTGAAGCTCGCATTGATCGGCGGATTGCCGTTGCCGGTCAGAGCCCCGGTGCCAGCGAGCTTCCCCTCAATGCCGGCCCCCTGGAAATCAGCTTCCAGTCCGGTCACGATGCCGTTGTTGAACTGATAATTATAGCCGATCTGGCCACCACCGAAGAATCCGCTCGAGTTCAGGCGAAGGCTACCGTCGGTTCTCGTCTCAAGCGCGGGAGCTTCGGCCTGAAGCTGTCTTTGAAACGCGTAGTAGGGATATTCAAACCTGTCGCCGCCGAATCCTACGTTGGCTCCAACATAGAAGCCGGTCCAACTGAAAGCCGGAACGCTCGCTACGAGCGGTGCTTTGACCGGAAGGGGCATGTCCGCGCCCAGCGCCGGAGAGGCCGCCAACAGACCGCAAAGTGTACCGAATAGGATTTTCTTCATTGCCCTGCTCATCGTTCGCATCAGAAATTTATCTGATGCATCGCCATTGTGTTGCGCCGCACGAAGGCCGCGCGACCACGCCGACACTCTCCAAGTTCGACACAGTCGTTTGCTGCCGTGCACTTCAACATGGCAGCAGGCTTTGCGAGGGTCTTGTTCTTGAGCGCACCGGACTTGAGTCCAGACGCATACCGGCCAAGCTGTTGCGTCGTGTTGCTATCGCGCAACGCGACAAACGCTGGGCGATGCGACGAAGTGACCTCTCCTGGTCCAGACCTGCACGTCTATGGTTGGCTTCCGGCAACGCTGATTGAGGACCGATGTATCAAAAGCAGATCAGTTCCGAGCCCCAATTGAATGACGAACAAAGATTCGCCGCTTGGTACGAGAATTTCGAGGCGCTCACATGTTGCGTTGACATCTCGAGATTCGATGATCGGCCATTCTCGGCGTCCCTTCAGTGGGCTGGCTTTCAAGATCTTCATGTCACACGGTTTGGAGGCAGCTTCAGTCGCATAAGGCGCTCACGAAGCGCTATCGCCCGCGACCTGGACGATGACTTTTGCCTCGTTTTTCATCGCGGAGATGGCGTGCTGCAGGTGGAACAAGCGGCCAGCGAGATCAATCTACATCCCGGAGGTGTATTTCTCGGGGCTAACGGTATGCCAGCAGACATGAAATCGGCATCGCCGTTCGTCTTCACGACCTTGACTATCAGCAGGGACCGCCTTGCTGCGCTTGTTGGAGGAGCCGACAATTTGCTGGCAAAACCTTTGGATCCAAGCCGTCCGGCGGTCATTCATCTCAGGCGCTCCATCGAAAGTGCGGTGGCGCTATCGCGTCTGCCACATGACCCGCAGCTCGACGCGCATATCAACAGGACTCTTTTTGATCTTGTCGCGTTGGCCCTCGGAGCGCGCGGGGATGTGGCGAAGCTTGCGGCGACCCGCGGTCTGCGCGCATCGCGAACGCAGGACATCCTTGCCGAAATTGACAAGAGCTTCACGAGTGCAACCTTCTCAGCCGAGCAAGTCGCGCGTCGCTTGCAGCTCTCACCCCGATACGTTCAAGACCTTCTTCACCAAACCGGACAGAGTTTCACTGAACGATTGCTGGAGCGACGACTTCAACATGCTCGATTTTTGCTCACCAGCCCGTCAGGAGATCGCCTCAAGATCAGCGAGATCGCTCTGGCTTGCGGGTTCAATGAAATTTCGTACTTCAACCAGCGATTCCGCAAGCGGTTCGAAATGACTCCAACGGAGTGTCGCCGAGAAGCATCTCGCTGATACCGGATAGAATTCGTGTTCTCGGACAGATGGTGTCGCGAGAATGCGAAGGAAATTGGATTGCGAGCGAAGTTCCTCTGGAACATTGGATCATCTGCCGGAGCCTGTCATTCGGGTGGGCCGTTCGGTCGACCTGCTGGCGGCCGAGGACGGCTTTCTGTGCACCCAACCGCCCGATTAGCCTCCAGAAACCTCATCCGACACACGATAATTTGTCATGACAGGCCTTATTGCTTTTCCTGCAGCGCATCATATGATGATCATCATCCAAAATGATCGTCCTCGCCAGGAGCCCCGCCATGGCCGCCGCCACCGATCCCGTCGTCATCGTCTCCGCCGCCCGCACCCCGCTCGGCCGCTTCATGGGCGAATTGTCGCCGCTCTCCGCGCACAAGCTCGGATCCCACGTGATCGGCGCAGCGCTGGAACGCGCCAAGCTCGCGCCTGAGAAGGTCGACGAGGTCTTCATGGGCTGCGTGCTGCCGGCCGGCCAGGGCCAGGCACCGGCGCGGCAGGC
>NZ_LGHM01000177.1 GCF_001908185.1 Bradyrhizobium sp. AS23.2 | reverse complement strand
GCAATCCACGGCCTGCTGTCCGGCGGCTACGCTGCAATGGATATTCGGCAGGGGCCATTTGATGCGTACAACACACGGGTCGATGCAGGGAACCTGACGAAAGCATGGGGGACCGCGAAGACAACGAATTGGTACAAGAACCGCTACGGAAGAGCATCCCAAACCTGGCCTTTCTCGCTGCTGGAGTATTGGCGGCTCACTGAGCGCGCCGATCTGTCGGACTATGAGATGATACAAGGGTGAAGTTGCTCCATACGTCGGAACGCGACCAGCCAATCCATGTGAAGCAGAGGAAGAGACGAATGCCCCACGTGATCGTGAAGCTCTATTCGGGGAGATCTGATGAACAGAAGAAATTACTCGCCAATGAGATCACCAAGACGATCATGGCGACCCTGGGATCCAAGGAAGACGCGATCTCCGTCGGAATAGAGGATGTCGAGCCAACGGAATGGTCGGAGCGCGTGCACAAGCCCGACGTGCTCGGCAAGCCCGAGACGATCTATAAGCGCCCAGGCGGCTGATCCGCCAGAGCGATGGGCGCGATGCCTTCCGTGGGGCGATCGCAACCCGAATCGTCGGTTCATCAATGTTAACGCTGCGGCGCCGCTGATCGCGATTGCGCCGCCGCAATTGATGGACGCGCTGAGGTTGATTGCACTCCCCGTTTTATCGGGGACCTGCATCAGTGTTTCGGGGGCGGGACCGGGGCCGGGCTTGCGGAGTGCTTTAACGTCGCCGACTTCATGGCCGTTTCGAGAGCCTTGCAATTGCTGCGTTGGCAGCATCTGTGCCGGCGGGTGATTTCAGGCGGCGCGGTCGCGACGGCAAAATGCCGATTGCAGACGTATTCGCGCGTGGGGCATGCAGGTTCTGAGAGACTTGCTTGGCGGCGCTCTGGATGCGCGCCTGCAGCAGTGCCAGACGCTCGGGCGGCGTACGCGCCTCCGACGTGATGAAGACCAGGCTGCCGACAACCTTCTGCTCGGGGCTAAAGATAGCCGTTCCGATTCCCAGAAGCCCACGATCAACCTCGCCGTGCGAGACGTACGCGCCGGCGGTACGCAGGCGCTTGAGGTTGGAGCGGAACTGATCCCAGTTTTCGCCCAGCCCCGCGCTGCGGATTTCATCCGCATGCCACAGCATCAGGTTGCGCAACTGATAGGGCGGTAGATTTGCCAGGATGGGCTTGGCCGTTGCTCCGCGAAACATCGGAAAAGGCCGTCCGCGCGCGTAACTCGACTCGATGGACGTGTCGGGCCAGTAGCGGTCCACGCACATGACCTTGTCGCCGTAGTAACTGCAAAGCATCAGGTTGGCATGCAGCTCGTCGCCGACGGCGCGCATGACATCGCGCGCCGCGCGCATCAAGGGATCGTGCTGACGAAGATGGCGGTCAAGTTCGATGATGCGGGAGCCCAGCACGTAGGCGCCGCCCGCAGTCGGGGTCAGCAGCCCGCTTTCGGTCAGCGATTTCAGGTAACGATATGCGGTAGCGCGGGAGCACTCCAGATGCGCCATGACATCTTCCTGGAACACGGCGGTCGTGTCGTCGCGGAAGAGGTCCAGAATGGACAGCATGCGATCTGGAGAGCTCATTGCGTGTTGGCGTACCTAGTGAATGTGGAAGCCGCCGTTGACGTCGACCACAATGCCGGTTGAATAGGAAGAGAGATCGGATGCGAGGAACAGGATGGCCTGCGCCACTTCGGTTGGCGAGCCGAAGCGTTGCAGCGGAATGCCTTGTTTCAGATCCCGCTCCCAATCATCGCCGAATTTTCCGAGGGTCATGTCAGTTTCGATGATGCCGGGCGCCACACAATTTGCACGAATGCCGCGTGGTCCCAATTCGCGCGCCAGGGCTTTGGTGAAGCTGATGACGCCCCCCCTTGGAAGCCGCGTAGTGCGAGCCGCCCAGCAGGCCGCCGCCCCGCAGAGCTGCAGTCGATCCCAAGTTGACGATAGCGGGCCTGCGCTCGCTTTGCATCAATGCCGGCAACGCCGCCTGCGTGATGTTGTAGGTCCCGGTGAGGTTGACCTCGATCATGCGGCGGAACTCATCGTCGCGCATGTCCCAGATGCGCGTGGCGGCCACGATGCCGGCATTGTTCACGAGTACGTCGATGCCGCCAAGCGCGGAGACGGCCGCCTCTATGGCTTGATCGCAGGACGCGATATCAGCGACATCGCAATGCAGCTTGACGCGTCCATCCAGGAGAACCGGTTGCGTGGCGGCCGGGTAGGCGCTGTCCAACACGGCGACGCTGGCGCCCTGCGCCAGGAACAACTCCACGATCGCCGCGCCGATGCCGCGCGGGTTGGCCCCGCCCGTCACCACCGCGCGCTTCCCGGCGAGCAAGCCGGTAGCACCCGCGCTCATTGCTGCACCAATGGGCATCCGCCCTGGTTGAGCGGTCGAAATGCCTGATCAGCAGGGATCTTGCGCACCAGCTTGTAGTAGTCCCAGTCGCGTTTCGATTCGGCCGGCTTTTTGACCTGGAACAGATAAAGATCGCGCACGACGCGGCCGTCTGCGCGGATGCTGCCGTTGTCAGTCATGAAATCATTGATAGGAGTTTCATGCATTCTCTTCAATACGGGTTCGGATGCATCGGTGCCGGCCGCTTTGATGGCGTTCAGGTAGTGCATGGTCGCGCCGTAATTGCTTGCCTGTACCATCGAGGGCATGCGGCCGGTGCGCTTGAAGAAACGTTCGGACCATTGGCGCGCCTTGTCGTCCTGGTCCCAGTAGAACGGCTCCACCAGGTTCAGCCCCTGTGCATGCTCCAGGCCCAGGCTGCGCACGTCGACGATGCTCATGTAGAGCGCGGCCACCCGCTGCTTGCTGCCCATAATACCGAACTCAAACGCTTGCTTGATGCTGTTGATGGTGTCGCCGCTGCCATTGGCGAGACCAATGACCTGCGCTTTCGAGGCTTGAGCCTGAAGCAGGAAGGACGAAAAGTCGGAGGTCGAGATCGGGTGCCGGACGCTGCCCAGCACTTCGCCGCCCCTGGCCTTCACCACCGCTGAGGCGTCGCGTTCGAGCGAATGGCCGAATGCGTAGTCCGAGGTGACGAAGAACCAGCTCTTGCCGCCGTCCTCCGTGACGCCGCTGGCCACACCGGTCGCATAGGCATAGGTGTCGTAGGTCCAGTGGATGCCGTTTGGCGAACAGGCTTTTCCCGTCAACTCACCCGAGCCGGCGCTGGTGTATATCACCACGCGCTTCTTCTGCCGGGTCAGATCCTGCACAGCCAGTGCGATGGCCGAGTTCGGCACGTCCAGGATCATGTCGACGTTTTCGTTCTCGTACCAGCGACGCGCGATGGACAAGCCGGTGTCCACCTTGTTCTGGTGATCGGCCGAGACGACTTCGATCGGCTTGCCGAGCACGGTGCCGCCGAAGTCTTCCACCGCCATCTTGACCGCCTCGACGCCAAACTGACCGGATAGATCGGCCATCATGCCGGACTGGTCGCCCAGCACGCCGATCTTGACGACATTGTCGGACACTTGCGCGTGTGCCGCCATTGGCAGGGTGCTGAGCAGGCAGGCGGCAACGACGTTCTTGTATTTGAATTGCATGGGCATGTTTCCTCGGGGATTGGCTTGAGCGCCGGCCTATGCTGACCGGGCGCGTGGGTGCGCTTATTCCAGCGTCTGGCCGGCGAATGCGTCGATGAACAGGTTTGGCTTCAGGAAGAAGCTCAGCACCAGGGCGCCATTCGGCGAACGCGCGATGTGGCGGTTGCCGCGGGGGCGCCAGACATAGTCGCCGGCACAAACCTCGCCCTCTTCATCAACGATCGAGCCTTCAAGTACGAAGGTTTGCTCCACTTCCACGTGTTCGTGCAGCGGCAATTCGGTGCCCGGCTGCCAGCGGAACAATGCGGTCAGCAGGCCGGTCTCCTTGTCCTGCATCAGCACCTTCATGTCGATGCCGGGCACTTGCGTGGGTTTCCAGGGTAATTCGCCCACTTTCAGAAAGCGCGACGCCAGCGGAGGCAGCGCGTCGAGGGCGGGGCAGCCGGGTGTTTCCAAAGCCATGGTGTCTCCTCCAAATTCCTACTGGAGATTTAATGATATTCTCTCCATTGAGTATTTGTAAATAGTCTTATATCTTGCGACTTTCTTTAAAGCGGATCGCTGCAACGCAGGCTCGCTCCGAAGGGGGAGTCAGGCGGCAAGAGGTCGGCATCGATGACCGAGGGGACAAAATTTGAAGCATGACTACCTGAGCGAGACCTTTGGTCTCGGGGGGGAGAGCAGCGCTCGTGACGGGCGCAGCACGCGGGTTGGGGTTCGCCATTGCGCGCGGTCTGGGCCTGGCTGGTGCGCGCGTCGTCATCAACGACCTGAGCGCGCAGGCCTGCGAGGAGGCGGCGGCGCAGTTGGCTCAAGAGGGCATCGCGGCCCGCGGCTTGGCCTTCGACGTAGCCGACGGTTCAGGCGCCGCCGAGGCGCTGGCGCAACTTGAGGCCGAGGGCCTGCCCATCGATGTGCTGGTCAGCAATGCCGGCAACCAGAACCGCAAGCCCGTGGTGGAGATGTCGTTGGACGAGTGGCAGGCCCTACACAATGTCCATGTCAATGGCGCGTTCAATTGCGCTCGCGCCGTGCTGCCCGGCATGACGCAACGCGGCTTCGGGCGCATCGTGCTGATGTCTTCGGTGGCAGGACAGGCCGCCATGCCCAACATCGCCGCCTACGCCACCGTCAAAGGAGCTATCGCCGCTTTCACGCGGGCGCTGGCGGTTGAATATGGCGCACGCGGAGTCACGTGCAATGCGTTGGCACCGGGCTTTGTGCGCACCGACTTCACGCAAGGCTTGCAGGACAATCCGCAGTTCCAGGCTTTCCTGTCCTCGGCTGTGCCGGCGGGACGCTGGGCGACCCCGCAGGATGTCGCTCCGGCCGTGGTGTTCCTGGCTTCGGCGGCCGCCTCGTTCGTCAATGGGCATGTGCTCGCGATCGACGGCGGTCTCCTGGCGCGCATGTAAGGGGGGCGCCCAGCGCGCCTGCAAATTGATGTTCCTGCACGTGGTGATGATGCAGCTCGGTCGTGATGCCGATGCGCAATTCCATGATCGCGTCCGGCACTATTGCGCGCGCATCAGGGCGGAATGCGACGGCGTCGCCGACTATGATTTTCAGCGTAACCTGGCAAGCCGCTCCGACGGGCTGGAGTATGCTGTCATAGGCGCATTTGCCGATTCAGCCACTCACGATCGCTATCAGGTCAGCTCCGCTCACCAGGAAATGAAGGCCTATATGGCAGGTTTCATCGAGCGTCTGGTGGTTTGCGATAGCGAAATCCAAACTTTCCCGTGAGTGCTCGCCGAGACGATCGGGATTGAGACTGCAAGGCACCGCCATGGCCACCGTCGCGGCTCGTCGAGCCGGGCGATGCTTCCTCAGGTTCGCAATGGCGCCCGATATTCGGCCGCGAGAGTCTCGTCGGCCGACGTGTGGCGGACGAGATTGAACAGCGGCGTGAGGACGACTGTCAGAATGAGGTTGAGGATCACGGCATACAGCGCCGAATAGCCGGGAAATGTGAAGTCGCCTACCGCAAGAGCATAGGTCGGAGTGAGGTTCGCGGCGACGAACATTGCGCTGCCTGCGACAATTCCCGCGGCCCATCCGATGACCAGCGCCCAATCGTTGAACCAACGCGTGTAGACGCCGAGCATCACGGCAGGCAGCGTCTGGATGATCCAGATTCCGCCGAGCAGCTGCAGGTAGATCGCAAATTTCGATGGCACGAACACGATGAAGGCCAGCGCGCCGAACTTGACGATGAGCGACACCCACTTTGCCATCTGCGCTTCCTGCTTGTCGGTGGGCGCGCCGTTGATGAATTCGCGGTGAATGTTGCGCGTGTAGAGACTGGCGGCGGCGATCGACATGATCGCAGCGGGCACGAGCGCTCCGATGCCGATGGCGGCAAAGGCGATGCCGACAAACCATGACGGAAAGGTATGGAGGAACAGGGCCGGCACCGCAAAGTTGTTGCCGAACTGTTTGAAGCCGGTTGCGTATTCGGGAAGATTGCCGACGCCTGCGGCAATCGCGAAGAAGCCGACGAGTGCAAGCAGGCCAAGCATGAATGAATAGGCCGGCAGAAGTGCCGCGTTGCGTCGAACGGCGCGTCCGCTGCTGGCACTCAGGATACCCGTGATCGAATGGGGGTAAAGGAAGAGCGCAAATGCCGATCCGAGCGCCAGCGTCGCGTAGGCGCCGTACGCGCCGGTCGTATTGGCGCCGGGCGTAGCCAGCAGGAGTTTCGAGGCCGGTACGGCTGCGAAGATCTTTTCAAAGCCGCCAAGCTGTATGGGAACGGCAACGATAGCGGCGAACGCCGTGACGTAAATCAGGATGTCCTTGACGATGGCAATTGACGCGGGGGCCCGCAGTCCGCTCGAATAGGTGAAGGCGGCGAGGATGATGAAAGCGAACAGCAACGGCAGGTCGCCAGAGTAACCCTCGCCGGAAACGCCCATCCCTCCGATCACGACCTGAAGCCCGACAAGCTGGAGCGCAATATAGGGCAACGTCGCGACGATGCCGGTGACCGCGATCGCCAGCGCGAGCCAGCGATTGCCGAAGCGCCCGCGGACGAAGTCGGCGGCCGTGATGTAGTTGTGCCGGTGGCAGACATACCAAAGCCGCGGAAAAAACAGGAAGAGAATGGGATAAGCGACGATCGTATACGGGACAGCGAAGAAGGCGACCGCGCCGGCCCCGAAAGCCAGCGCCGGAACGGCAATGAAGGTGTAGGCCGTGTAGAGGTCGCCGCCGATCAAGAACCAGGTGACGATTGTGCCGAAGCGACGTCCGCCAAGTCCCCATTCGTGCAACTGGTCGAGGTCGCCCTTGCGCCACCGCGCCGCAGCGAAGCCGAGCCACGTGATCAGGGCAAATAGCACCAGGAAGATGATCAAGGCAGTCCAGTTTACGTCCTGCACGGCATTCCTCCCGATTGGCGCTCCTTCGTTGTCGTGTCCCCTCTTGTGTGATGGCGCCCGCGGGCGGGCTAGTCCTCAGTTGCGAAATAGACGATTGCGGTCAGGATTGCTCCAAGGATGATCCAGAGAAGCTGGTACCAGTAGAAGAATGGAATGCCGATGAAGTCAGGTTCGTCCACGTTGTAGAACGGTGGCCAGAGAACGGCGACGAATTGAATGAGGAAGAGCAGATACCACCAACTCCATGCGGTGCGGCCGGTGGCTGCTTCCTGGATGCTGTATTTTGAACCGACGCCATTTGACATGCAGACCTCCTTCACCGAGGTGCGCCGATGCCGGTCAATGAAGCGGACGGTAGCGGAGCTATCTTGATGATCCCGGCAGCGAAAGCTGGGGCTCGTCACCTTCCCACGCAGCCTTCTCATCCGCGCCGTCGTCGTAACGCATCACCTGTTCCCGAGTTCCATCCCCCTTTCGGTTATGACGAGCCTTCAGCCGCATTGCAGCACAACGGCATGCGCGTTGACCCGCCACAATGGCTGGACGCCAATCGGCTTCTGACATTCATCAATCGAGCGGCGGATTACCCGCCGCCCGTTCGCCGGCGGCGGGTTCGGTGAGCGATCCGACGAAGTTCCGCATGAGGCGGCGTTGCCATCAATGATGATGGGCCGACACGCTCTTGACCCATTGGGTCAACAGATCCGCGGCGGCGGATTGGCCGACATCACCCAGGCTGATCATGCCGACCATCCGCTTGCTCTTGTTGATCACGGGCAGCCTGCGGACTTTCAGCGTCTCCATGTGATGCACGGCTTTCGCCAGATCGTCGTCTTCCCGGCAGCAATGGATGCCTTCGGTCATCACGTCCCGCGCCGTCATGCGCGCGGCGTTGAAGTCCTTGCTCGCAAGGCCTTTGCAGACGATGTCGCGATCGGTCACCATCCCGATCAGATGGTCGTTTTCGCCGATCGGAATGCAGCCGACGTCGTGCCCATTCATCAACTTCGCAATCTCGGTGATCGGGGTGTCGGGGCTGACCCAATCGACGCCCTTGTGCATTACTTCTTTGACCTTCATGGAGGACCTCCGTTGTGAACGCAGCCCCCCGCGATGTGACGATACAACGAACCGGGCGCGACCGCACGCGCGCCGCGACGAAGGCGTAGCTGGGTTCATCTCGCCTACATGCCGCGTCCGTCGTGCATGCTGAAGCGTCCATGCGGTGCATTGGCCGTCAGTCGCTCGAACTGCGCATGCGTGAGCTGGAGCAGTGTCTCGTGATCGCCGGCTTCGATATAGACCTCGGGCTGGGCCCGGATGCTGTCATCGACGATGAGATCGAGCCCGTAGCACCGGCCGACGGCCGGCACGGCGCCGTGCGCGCAATCCGCGAACAGCCGGTTGATCTCGGTTTCGTTGGCCATCACGAGATCCTCGCCAAGCCTTTCTTTCAAGTCGGGCAGGTTGAGATGGTGCGATGCGGGTACGACCGCGAGCATATAGCCGCCGTCATGCCGCAGTACGACGGCCTTGGCGAGACGATCGCCCGAGACGTGGCAGGCCTGCGCCGTACGCGTGGATGACATGGTGAGATCGTGCGGGATCTCGGCATACTGGATGTTCTCTGCAGCCAGATATCGGTGCAGCGTGGGAGCAATGGACATGGCGTCCTCCGGATGGGTATGCGAGCCATCCACCGTGAGGCTGCCCCCGCCGCACGATGGGCGGCCGCGTGATTGCCGGACTTCAGCATAGGCCTTGCCCTCGAATGCCGCAATTGGTTCGGGCGTTCGAATCGTTCCGGGCGCGCCACTAAACGATTTTCCACGACGCAGTGCGATTTGGCCGTCGACCGCACGAACGACGCCGGATCACCCCGGCATTGCGAACGTGCGGAACAGGGCGCGTCTCGCGAGATGAAGCCCTGGATCGCCGAGACCGGCCTGCCTGCCCCCGCACGTCCTCACGCAGCGCTCGTCGCGGAGCGACAGCTCTCAAGCCTGTTGCGTTGGATAGAGGGTTAGAATGTTCACGTTGACGTGACGCGGCTGCGTCACCGCGTAGAGGATCGCGCCGGCGACGTCCCCGCTGGTCAATTGCTCCATGTCTCCGAGCCTTTGTTCGACCGCTGTGCGGACATCGGCGCGCATGTGCGCGGTGAATTCGGTCTTGACCGCGCCCGGCTCTATGCTGGTCACGCGGATGAAATCCTTGCCGATCTCGCGCCGCAGCGACTCTGCGATCGCGCTCGCGGCATGCTTGGTGCCGGAGTAGACGGTCGAGGGGTGGATGTAGCGGCCAGTGCCGGATGAGACGATGACGATGTGGCCATCGCCCTGCTGCTTCATGACCGGCAGCGCGGCATGAATCGGATAGAGCAGGCCGAGAATGTTGACATCGACCATCTGGCGGTACTCTGCTGTGGTCGTGTTCTGGAATGGTGCGGCGACGCCGACGCCGGCGACACAGAGCAGCATGTCGAGCCGGCCGGACTCCCGCACGACGCGCTGCACCATTCCGGCGGCCTGCGCCTCCTCCGTCACGTCCGCTTCGATCGGCAGCGCTTCGCCGCCGGCCTGACCGATGCGCGCCGCGAGGTGCGTCAGGCGCTCCACGCGGCGCGCAGCGAGCGCCACGGTCGCGCTTTCCGCCGCGAGTGCCAGCGCTGTCGCCTCGCCGATGCCTGACGAGGCCCCCCGTCACCAAGGCGACTTTTCCGGCCAGCTTGTCTGCCATGTCTCGTCTCCAGTGTGTTCGTTCGATCGAACACAGAATGGGGCAAAGACGTCCATTGGAAAATGGCATATAAAGTGCAGACAATATTTGGATTCCGAGGCATAATGCGCGGCAGCGACTTTGCGCAACTTCGAGCCTTCGTGACGGTTGTCGCGCGCGGCAATTTCGCGCGGGCCGCCGCGGAACTGCGAATCTCCGCGTCCACGCTTAGCCAGACCATTCGCGAACTGGAAACGCGGCTCGGCGTGCGCTTGCTCAATCGCACGACGCGCAGCCTCTCGCTGACCGACGCGGGTGAGCGCCTTCATGCGCGCTTCAAGCCGGCGATGCTTGAGATGGAAGCGGCGGTTCAGGATGTCGCCACGTTGCGCGACACGCCAGCGGGGACGCTGCGTGTGCATCTGCCGAGCGTTGCTGCTGCTGCTTATCTCGAGCCGGTGCTCGGCCGGTTTCACGCGGCATATCCCGACATCGTCCTCGACGTGACGATCAGCGGCTCCGTTACTGACATCGTGGAGGCTGGCTATGACGTCGGAGCACGGCTCGGCGAGTTTCTCGAAGCCGACATGGTTGCCGTGAAGCTCGGTGGCGAGCAGCGCCAGCTCGCTGTGGCTTCACCGGCCTACATCAAGCGTCACGGGCGTCCCAACACGCCGGCCGATCTGCTCACGCACCGCTGCATCAATTGGCGCCAGCCAGGCAGCACCGGCGTCTACAGGTGGGAATTCGTGAAGGATGGCCGCTGGTTCGCGGTGGCGGTCAACGGCCCGCTTGTCGTCTCGGACCGCAACATGGCGATCGCCGCCGCCGTGCAGGGCGTTGGAATCGCGTTCTGGGCGGAGGAGCTTCTGCGTCCGTTGATCAAAGCGGGCAGACTCGTGCCGTTGCTCGAAGAATGGTGCGGATCATTTCCCGGCTGGTATGTCTATTATCCAAAGCAGCGCCACGTACCGCCGACCGTGCGAGCCTTCGTCGATTTCCTGCAACGGCCAAAGGTCGGTTGACCATCAATTTTGTGCGCGCTTTGCGCCAGAAGCTGAACGATGGGTCAGATGGCGTAGCGGCTCTGGCTTGAACGGTGTGGCGCAGCGTGTACCGGCGCAGTCCAGCGCAAGACATCATAGCGCCACGGCGAAGCAATAGTGCCCATCTTCATCGGCCGTGGCGCGCCATTTGCTTACAAAACCGCGAACATTTCCGTTCTCGCTCGGGCCGCCGCGCGCTGGAGGCCTGATAGCTCCGAGGACCCGCGGAGGATCAGGTGCCCTCTTACGCGGCCGTACCGTCAATCGAGCGGCGGATCACCCGCTGCACTTCCGCATTCGACAGAAACAGATCGTGGTTGATGATGCCCCAGCCTTCCTGGGAAGCATCGACCACGCGCACGCCGAGCTGCTGGATGGCGGTCTTCTCGGCGGCGCCGACCCTGGTCATTCCACCTGCGATTTGCCCCGACAGCGCCAGCGCGCGATCGTTCGTCGCGGCGATCACGGTGATCTTGCCGGCGAGCGGACCGATGCGGTGGATCGCCGACGAGAATACGTCCATGTCGATATCAGGCGCGGCAAACACGACCGCACCGATCTTGCTCGCAACAGTGTCGCCGTATCGCGCATAGAGCTGACGCAGGCTTTCGAGCGTCAGCATGGTTCCCATGCTGTGCGCAACGATGTGCACGCGGCCGCCGCCTGAAGCCGACACGATGGAAGAGAGCACGCGTTCGAAATCGTCGCGGGACCACATTGCGCTGTCGCGGTCATAGGCATAGTCGAACAGTCCTGCCCTGGAGGGCCAGGAGAACACCATGGTCCGGCCGTGGAACTTGATCCCATCGGAGAGATGGGCGGCATCGAGCGCCGCCGTCTCGAATGTCTGCTTGAAGCCGTGCACATAGATCAACACGTCTCCTCCCCCGCCGGCCTGCGCAAGGAGATCGCCAACGTCGGTCGGCACCGGTTCGACCCGATCAAGACGCCAATCGCCAAGTCCGACCGAGGCGAGAGAAAGACGGCTCTCGTCCGGCGCCACCAGCTTCGCCCGCGCGACCGTCATTGTGGTCGCACGTTCCGGCCCGAACCAGGGTTTCGTGCGACCGCCGTTCACGGGCTTGCGCGTGGTGGCGACGAGCAATGTGGGGTCAACCGAGAGGGACGACGCGTCGAAGCGCGCGCCGGCCGCGCCCAAGCCTGCGCATCCGCCAAGCGCGAGGGCGCTGCCTGCCGACACAAGCCCGCCCAGGAGCGCGCGGCGCGACACGAGAGTCTCATGTTGCAGAAGAAGATGTCGGACGATCACACGGAACCTTCGGGAACACTGCCCACCGTTTGCCCTGGTCGCTGCGTGAATGATGATGGCGGCGAGAAAAGGGCGATCCGGTTCCGCTTCAATCAGAACCGATAAGTACTGGCGCTGATGCCGGCTCTGGCTCAGGAATCTTGCCGTGACGGCGTTGCAGGACGCGGATCAAGGCTTCATCCTTGCCACGACTTCAGGCCGGTTCTTCTCGAGCCAGGCCAGAGCTTCCGGCCCGTCGACGACACACTCGTAGGTCTCCCAGGTCGGGTCCTCCAGGGACTCCTCTTGAAGTCGCTTCGCCGCATATTCCATGAGGTTATGCAAGCGTTCATATCCTCGCCGGCGCTCGAGCGACTCTGCAATCGCTGCGCTCGTCCATTCCCGCCGGGCCAGATCGATGATGCTCGGAGCGTCGGCCTCGCTGAACCAGGGTGTGGCATCGAACTCGAGACAGATGACGTTGTCGGCGGTGTGGCAAGTCGCGTGGATCATTGGACCCTCCGTTTGCGGGCGCGGACGCCTAATCAGCCCTTGACCAGATCCCCCAGCAAGTTCGCCGCCACCGTCAGCTTGGCGATGGTCAGGCCGCTGGCAGCAATTTCCTCGACCGAGCGTCGGATACGCGTCGCTTCGGGATGCGCCGCGAGCCATGTCTCGACGGCCGGATGGCCGGACTGGCCGGTTGCCAGCATATCCGCGGCCAGCCTTCTTTCGGCGCCAGCGATCTGCTCAACGGCGCGATCGATGGCCATACGTTCGAAATAATCGTTTGCCGGCACGCTGCGCGCGGCGGCGATGATGCGGTCGAGACGGAAATTTGCCTCGGCGTCGAAGAAGGTCGCGGCGGCGTCGCCGATCGGGCGCGTGGTGCGCTCGGCAACCGTCACGATGTCGGGTGCGGAGACCAGAGCGTCGAGATCAGCGAGTTCGCCGGCGAGGCCGGCCGGGACACCGGCGTCGGTGAGTTCCTGCCGCCGCTTGCCGCGCGCGGTCTGCAGGTCCGGCGGCAGGGTGGTGTCGAGCCCGGCGGCGATCTGGCGAATAGCCGGGCCGAAGCGCGTGACGACGGCCTCCAGTCCGTCCTTGAAATCGACATGGCGCACGTACCAGACCATGCGGGAGAGCAGGAGGTCCTGCACAGAAGCGTAGAGGGACAGCTGCACCTGCCCGTCGATGCAGGCGTCGAGTGCATCGATCGCGTCATTGAGGAACTTCAGTCCATAGCATTCATCGACCGCCACATAGGCCATGACGATGGTCGGGATATCGGCGTCGGTCTCGTCGATCAGGCGCACGACACAGGCCGGACCGCCGCGGTTGATCACCGCATTGGCAAGACTGGTCGCGATGATCTCCCGCCGCAGGCGATGCAATTCGGCCGCTGTCGGGAACTTGTCTTGAACCTCGCGCGGAAAATACTGAGATAGTTCGCGGGCAAGATAGGGATCATCGGGCACCCTGGTGACGAGCAGGTCATCGTAGAGTGTCAGCTTGGCGTAGGCGAGCAGCACGGCAAGCTCAGGCCGCGTCAGGAACTGGCCGCGTCGTGTGCGCTCGGTGAGCGCTGCGTCGTCGGGCAAGAACTCCACCGCGCGGCTGAGCAAGCCGCGATGTTCGAGCGACTGCATCAGGCGGGCGAGGAAGCCGGTCTCGGCCACGCCTTTACGCTCGGCGAGCGAGAGCGCCAGCGTCTGCAGATAGTTGTTACGCAGCACCAGCGCGCCGACCTCGTCGGTCATCGCGGCCAGCAGGCTGTTGCGGTCGGCGGGACTGAGGCGTCCCTCGCGCTCGGGGCGCGCCAGCGCGATCTTGATATTGACCTCGACGTCCGACGTATTCACGCCGGCCGAATTGTCGATGGCGTCGGTGTTGAGCTTGACGCCCTTCTGCGCCGCCTCGATGCGGCCGCGCTGGGTGACGCCGAGGTTGGCCCCTTCGCCGATCACCCGGGCGCGCACGTCGCCACCCGTGATCCGGATCGGATCGTTGGCGCGGTCCCCGACCTGATCGTCGCTTTCCCCGGAGGAGCGGAGATAGGTGCCGATGCCGCCAAACCACAAGAGGTCCGCGCGCGCCTTCAGGATCGCCGTCATCACCTCGAAAGGCGTGGCTTGCGGCTTGTCGAGATCGAGCAGGGTGCGCACTTCCGGACCGAGCGGGATCGCCTTGAGCTGGCGTGAGAACACGCCGCCCCCCCTGCGAGATCAGCGATTTGTTGTAGTCCTCCCAGCTCGATCGCGGCAGGTCGAACAGGCGCTTGCGCTCGGCGAAGCTGATGGCCGGATCGGGCGAGGGATCGATGAAGATGTCGCGATGATCAAAAGCCGCCACAAGCCTTGTCGCCGGCGAGAGCAGCATGCCGTTGCCGAAAACGTCGCCGGACATGTCGCCCACGCCGACCGCAGTGAACGGCATGGTCTGAATGTCGGTGCCGAGCTCGCGGAAGTGGCGCTTGACCGCCTCCCAGGCGCCGCGCGCCGTGATCCCCATCTTCTTGTGGTCGTAGCCCTGGCTGCCGCCGGATGCGAAGGCATCGCCGAGCCAATGGTTCTTCTCGGCCGAGATCGCGTTGGCGATGTCGGAGAAGGTGGCGGTGCCCTTGTCGGCGGCGACGACGAGGTAGGGGTCGTCGCCGTCGTGGCGCATGGTCGAGTCGGGCGGCACGACGACGTCGCCATCGAGATTGTCGGTGAGCTCGAGCAGCGAGCGAACGAAGATGCGGTAGGCTTCGGTGCCTTCCGCGAACCAGGCGTCGCGATTGGAAGGCGACGGCAGGCGCTTCGGTACGAAGCCGCCCTTGGCGCCGACCGGCACGATCACGGCGTTCTTGACCTGCTGGGCTTTGACCAGGCCGAGGATCTCGGTGCGGAAATCCTGCGGCCGGTCGGACCAGCGCAGTCCGCCGCGCGCCACCTTGCCGAAGCGCAGGTGAATGCCTTCGACACGGGGCGAATAAACGAAGATCTCGTAGAGCGGTCGGGGAGGGGGCAGGTCCTCGATCCGGCGTGCGTCGAACTTGAATGAGATCACCGGACGCGGATGTCCGTCCCGGCCGACCTGCCACAAATTGGTGCGGATGGCCGCCTGCACCAGATTGGTGAAACGGCGCAGGATGCGGTCTTCATCGAGCGCGGCGACGGATTTGAGCTGCTCCTCGATTTCGGCAAGGAGGGCCGTTTCGCGTGCCGAACGCTCGCGATCCGTCAGCGCGAGGCGCGGATCGAGGCGGGTCTGGAACAGCGCGACCAGGTTGGCCGTGATCGCGGCGTTCTTGCGCAACGTCTCCCACATGTAATCCTGGGTGAACGGAGCGCGGATCTGGTGCAGGTAGCGCGACAGCGCCCGGATGGTCGAGACTTCCCGCCAGCTCAGAGTGGTACGCAGGATCAGCCCGTTATATCCATCGGATTCGGCACGATCGGTGACCACCGCCATGATCGAGGCTTCCAGGCGATGGCTGAATTCCGGGTTGATCTCGATGGGCTGTCCGTCACTGGTCTCGATCGTCATGTCGTGCAGCCAGACTGGCTCCGGCCGGTTACCGGGCACGATCTGATAGGTGCGTTCGTTGACCACGCGCAGGCCGTGATTCTCGATCACCGGCACTCGGTAGGACAACGACAGCGGTGCGGCGTCGGAAAAGACCTTCAAGCCGAGGCGCTTGGGGTCGTCCTCCTCGAAGCGGCGAACCGAAATCGTTATCGGGCGGGCTGGCGTCAGCTTTTCGATCGTGGCGATATCGGCGATTGCCTGCTCCGCGCTGAAAATTTCGGTGTAGCCACCGGTAAATGCCCGGGCATAACGGTTGGTGAGCATGCGCGCCCGCATGCCATCGGTCGACGCAGTGAGCGCGGCCTTCATCTTGTCGACCCAGGTCGCGGCAATGGCGCTGATCCCGGCTTCGAGCGTGGCGCGCTCGACGACAGGAGTTTTGCCTTCATAGCGCCCGATGATGAAATGGACGCGCGCAAGCGCGCCTTCGGGGAATGCTACATAGGAGGCGGACAGGGTCCCCTTGTAGGCCTGCTCTAGGAAGGCTCCGACGCGCGTGCGGACGTTGGTGTCGTATTTGTCGCGCGGAATGAAGGTAAGGATGGAGACGAAGCGATCGAACTTGTCGACCCGCGTCAGCGCCCGGACGCGGGGGCGCTCGTAGAGGATCAGGATCTCAATGACGAAGTTGTAGAGCGTGTCGACGTCGATCTGGAACAGGTCGTCACGCGGATAATCTTCGAGAATATGCATCAGCGCCTTGCCGGAATGGCCGTTCGGGTCGAAGCCTGCGCGCTGCAGCACCCGCGAAACCTTGTGGCGCACATAAGGGATCTGCCGTACCGAGCGGGTATAGGCGCCCGAGGTAAAAAGGCCGACGACGCGCAGCTCGCCTTCGAGCCGGCCGTCGGGCGAATACAGCTTGATGCCCACATAATCCATCCGGATGCGGCGATGGACGCGGCTGGAGACATTGGCCTTGACCACGATCAGCAGGGTCGGCTCGTGCATGAACTCGCGGATTTCCGACGTCATCACCACCATTTCGGTGCCGCGGCGCAGGACCTTCACGTTCGGATCGCGCAAGATGCCGAGGCCTTCGCCGGTTGTAATGTCGTCCGACGCCTCGCTGTCGGGCGAGAAGCGATATTCGCGCACTCCGAGGAAGGTGAAATTGTCCGCGCAGAGCCATTGCAGGAACTGATTGGCTTCGGCAACCTCGTCGATCGGCAGCGGCGGCGGATTGGAGGAGAACGTCTTGATCGCTTCCTCGACGCGGTCACGCATGGCGCGCCAGTCGGCGACGCAGGCGCGGACATCGTTCAACGTCCCGGTGAGGCCGTCGATCAGCTTCTGACGATCGGCATCGGCGTCCAGGCGAGTGATGTGGAAATGAATCAGGCTTTCGCGCGCGCCCTTTGCTCCCTCCGGCAGCGCTTCGCCGTAGAACCGCAGCAGCTTGCCCTCATTATCGCGCTCCACGGCGATGATCGGGTGAGCGACAAGGGTGACTTCGATGCCCTGCTCGGCGAGCTCCGCCATGGTGGAATCGAACAGGAAGGGCATGTTGTCGTTCAGAATCTCGAGCACGGAAATCTCGCGCCCGTTCGGCAACGTCGGGTTGAGGACGCGGATATCGGCACTGCCGGCCGTGCGCCGCTGCACGTGCTCCCAGGCTTGCTCCGCCAGAAGGGCAAGCGAGGCGGCGTCGTAATTGGCGAGATCCTCGATATTTGTGTAGCCGAACAACGGCTCGGCAAAGGCCCGGGGGCTCTTGCCCGCCGGCACGCTGCCCGCTGCATCGCGGATCAGGGTCGCCCGGGCCTTGTCGTCGCGCCACGCCATAATGTCCTCCATTTGCCGCGCCGTCCGACCGCAGCCGCGATCATCAGCCTGATTCTGGAGTTCATCTCTTCGAGCGCCGCGATCGACTGTTACGCGAAATCCTCGGTCTCGAAGCTTCGACGGCTTCCGAGGATCATACTACGATCCCGGAGCGAAAGGCGCACGCTGTCGTGAGAGGCGTGCTGAAATACCCTACGACAGCCGAAGTCGGCGCCGACGGCCGTCGAACCATTGACGCAGAAAAAATAACAAGCAATTTCAATGGTATAAGAGTTTGCTTTTTGTTCTGATCGGCGCGCCACTTCGATACAAAACTGGGCACGCCAAAACCTGCCGATTTTGCGCCGCGAGCCGCGACAAGCGTGTGCAGGAGCATGCTTTTCGCCCCCACGATGCGAACTTCTTTGGTGTCCACTTCGATGCGCTGGGCCAGCGCGCGGAGGTGATCGCGCCGGTAGCCGCCCGATTCGGTCCGCATGCGCCTTCGACAGCAGAGGGACGCGAACACGCGAAGAAAAAAGCGGGGAGAATGACGAGGGCCCGCTTCAATATTTCGCCACGACAGCTTCCGCACCGAACCGGTAGTTCAGGCCGGCGCGGAACACGTGATCATGCACGCTGCTGGAGACAGTCGTAGTCAGAAGCGGACTAAAGCCGTTCGGTGTCGCAAAGGTATCGGAAACGTTCCCGAGGTCCACGTACAGGTATTCCAGCTTGGCGCTCCATGGTCCCGAAATAGCGCCTTCGATGCCGCCACCAAGCGTCCAGCCGCCTTTGGTATGAGTTGCGCTCGCCGTTGAAACGATGCCGGGACCACCGAGATCGGTGATGTTGGTGCGCACCTGTCCATACGCTGCACCGCCGGTCACATACATTAAGGCGGGACCAACTACGTAGCCAAGTCGCCCGCGCGTCGTTCCGAACCAGCGGAGCTTCCGTTCGAGCATCGTGCCGGTGTCGTACGTTAGTTCGCAGGCCCCAACGCACGCGGTGTCGACCTGGTTGGCGCCCTGGATATCGGTCTCAAGGCCAAGCACCCAGTGGGTCAATTGCCAATTGTAACCAATCTGGCCGCCGCCGAGCCATCCACCAGGCGCAAAGGTGAACGTCTCCGGAAATCCGGCCCCGAAAACGGGAGCAGCACGGCTGAAGCTCGCCGGGTCGTGGCCGACGCCATAGCCCACATTTGCGCCGACATAGAAGCCCGCCCAGTTGTAGAGGGGCGCCGCCATTGCGCGTGGAATCGTATCAACCGTACCGAGGCCGGCGCCGCCAAAGCGATAGTTCAGGCCGGCTCGTACCATGTGGTCGCGGATGTCACTGGTCACCCGTGTGGTGATCGTACCACCACCCGGAAGGGCCGTGGTGAACGAATCCGAGATGCTGCCGAGGTCCATGTATAGATACTCGACTTTAGCCGTCCAATTCCCGAACAGCGCCGTCTCAATTCCGCCGCCGACCGCGCCGCCGGTCAACGAGTGCCTGAAGCTCGCCGCATTCGCCGTGCCCTCTAGCGAGCGCACCAGCCCAATGTTGGTATCGAGCCGGCCGAAGGCGAAGCCGCCTGTCAGATAGAACAGCGTGCTGCCGGCCGCATAGCCAACGCGGCCACGCACCGTGCCGAAGTCCCGCAGCTTCTGCTCGATGTTGACGGTGGTTTCGGTGTCGCACACAAACACGCAGGCTGAATCCCGTTGCCCGCTCCACTGCCAGTCGCCTTCGATACCGAGCACGAGATTGCCAAACTGCTTGTTGTAGCCGGCCTGGAGGCCGCCCAGCCAACCGACTGGGCCCTGGGTCACAGATTCAGGCGGCGGAACCGGCGCTCCAAAGAAGCCGGGGAAGCCCACCGTGCTCGGATCTCGGCCGACACCATGCCCGACGTTGGCGCCGACATAGAAACCGGTCCAGTCGTAAACGGAGACTGCGATCGGAGCCTTGACCGCGAGATCGGCAGCCGCCGCTGGGACGCTGACGAGTACGACCGCGGCTGCGGCGCCAAACCATCCTTGCCTCATATCGAGTCCATTCCCCCAAAACCGTCTACCTACCGCTAATGGATATCGGCTCGCCTCTGCTGGAGCTAGGACCGGGCGGAACTTTTGTTCCGCGGCAAGTAAGTGGATGTCGTTTTTGGGGGCAAGTGTTGTAACACGGAAACATCGCAGGTCGTCGTAGCCTTAACGGTTGACGCGAGAAACAGACTTTGGCGTCATAGCGCCACGGCGAAGCAATAGTGCTCATCTTCATCGGCCGTGGCGCGCCATTTTGCTACCATTTGGAATGAGCTGCGAGCTCCGGCTTTGACCTGTCAAAGCTCCGCCTTTGAAGATTGTCGCTGAACAGAGGCCGTTGATTTCGCTTTTGCACGGATCAGGTGACGCCTGTCTGATGTGCGTCAGTTACCGCGCAGAAGCCGTTCAGGTGCGAATATCTCATTGAGTATGGCGCGAGCGCGGACTTCAACGCCCAGAACTTCGGTGGGCGCATCGAAGGCGGCTACCGGATTCCGCTGTGGGCGTCACTCGACATGACGCCTTACGCGGCGGTTCAGGTGCAGGGTTTCCGCACGCCGTCATACGGCGAAGCGCCCGACCTCCGGCTCGGCGCAGTTTGCACTCAACCATGACGCCCGGACCGCGACTGCCGTGCGCACCGAACTTGGCAGTCGAATCGACAAGTCGTGGCGCGTGCCTGACGGCAGCGTGCTGAATTGGTTCGGCAAGGCGGCGTGGGCCCATGATGTGGTCAGCGATCCCAGGATGAACGTCAGCTTCATCATCCTTCCGGTGGCGAACTTCGCGGTCAACGGCGCGACGCCGGCCCGCGATCTCGCGCTGCTCACTGCGGGCGTGGAATGGCGGTTCGGCAACGGCATCTCCATGACGGCGAAGTTCGATGGCGAATTTACCGAGCAGTCGCTGACTTATGCCGGCACCGCGCGGCTGCGCTACGCGTGGTGATCGTGGTTCGGGCGCTTAGAGCGTTTTCGAGCGAAGTGGAGGCCGGTTCGCGTAAAGAAAACGCGTCAAAACAAGAATCTAGAGCCCCGTTCCGATTCCATCGGAACGGAAAT
>NZ_LGHM01000176.1 GCF_001908185.1 Bradyrhizobium sp. AS23.2 | reverse complement strand
CAACTTGGCGCAAGGTCGGTGAACTCCTCGACGTCTTCTCCAAGGAAGAGTGCGCCAACTATCTCAAAAACTCAGGCTATGTTTCCGTATAAACACAGCACGCTCTAGGTAGTATTCGTCGATCCAGTTCCGCAGCTTGGCCCAACGCCCGAACGCCTCTGGCCCGATCCATTCGCGGACGGCGCCGTCGTCGGGTGGTGCCGATTTGTCGGCCATCCTGTCGCCGATTTGGGGCAGCGTCTCGCCATCAGCGGCTGTTACTCTCGTACCTGAAGGTGAAATCATCAGAAGACCTCATGGTCATAGTCCGGCGGAGGCCGGAGGATCATAGTGAGGGCGCGCCAAGAGCTCGCGGCGCGCCCTTAAGGAGCTCCCGGTGCGACGCTCCCCGAAGCAGGCGGTGCGCCTCGCGATACAGTTTGCCGGTGCCTGAGAGCACTGCAGGGCGACCATCGATGCCGCGAAGCTTCCCCATCAGATCGATCGCCACCAAAGCCTTCTCCCTCGCTAATGCAGCCTGGTCATAATCGAGGAAGGCAATGGCTTGAATGGGAAGGAATTGCAGGGTTTTTAGTCCAATGGAGTTCAACGCCAACGTCAGGTAGGGAGTGAGAAAGTCCGGTTGGTGGGCTCGGTCGCCAGTAAAGATGCCGCCGGAGGCGACACCGATGAATACCGGACGGTCCCGCAGCATTCGCACCTTCCCTGTCGGCGTCGACTTCATCGTGCGCCCAACGCGCAAGATTTGGTCGATCCACGCTTTGAGGACCGAGGGAATAGTGTAGTTGTGCATGGGCGTTCCGATGACAATCACATCGGCCGCTTCGACCTCCTGGATAAGCGCTTCGGAAACATCCAGAGAACCCTTCGGAGGGGCGGCTAACGTGGCGAGCGACGTCAACGCGGTGGCATAGTCAGCCACGGTGTGGGGCAAGGGTTCAGTCCCTAAATCACGCCGGCTGATGCTCGCCCCGGGCGCAACCTCGAGAAGCTTTTCGACGATCGCGGCCGAAAGCTCACGGCTATGCGATTCTCGACGCGGACTGCCATCAATATGGAGAATGTGCATGTGATCGATCCCAATGACTTCGAGAGGTTGCGACGGGACAAGCTCAGATCGAGCCGGCCGGCGTTACGGCGGGAAAGTCCTTCTCGGGATCGAACACGTTGTTGAAGAAGTTCGTCAGGGAGTACATGGCGACCAGCGCTACGATCTCGATGACGTTTGCATCCGTGTAGCCGACATCGCGGACGGCTTTCACATCGGCGTCGCCGACCTTGCCGCGAGTCTCGATGACTTTGCGTGCAAACTGGACGGCCGCGTCGCGTTTCGGATCGCTGGCATGGCCCTTGCGAGCGAGAATGATGTCGTCCGCCGGCAACTTGGCCATATGCTCAGCCGTAAAGCTGTGAACGGTCAGGCAGTAGTCGCAGCCGTTCACTTCGGAAACAGCGAGGCCGATGCTGTCACGCGTTTTCACGTCGAGCGCCTTGCTCAAGGAGCCGAGCAGGGTGGCCCATGCGTTGAACGCGATCGGGCTCGCCGCGAAGGTCGCCATCATATTTGGGGCAAACCCGATGTTCTTGGTGAACGTATCGAGGGTCGGTTGCGAAGCAGCCGGCACCTGTTCCGGCTTCAGAGCGGCAATTCTTGGCATCTTACACTCCATAAGTTTGTGATTTGATTTGGAATTATGCAAAATCCAGCACGTCGGCCACCGGCATGCGCGGCTTCTGCGGCCAGTTGCCAGCTCGCTCCGGCCCTACGGTCAGCAGCATCACCGGGATTTCATCGTCGGCCAGGCCGAACTCGCGGTGCACGGCTTCGGCGTCGAAACCGATCATCGGCGTTGAACCCAAGCCGAGTGAGCGAGCCGTATAGATAATCGCCGCGGTGCCAAAGGTGGCGGAGCGTACCGCCTCGTCGCGCTGCCGCTGGGGTTGATCGTCATACAGGCCGCGAGCGGGCACTTCCCATTCCGGCACCAGGTGCGCCGGCATGATGCCGGCTTCCACCACCGGCGCCAGACGCTCAGGGACGGTGCTGGCATCCGCTAACCGGCCGATGATGATGAAGGTAACGGCGGCGTCGGTGATTGCGGGCTGATTCCAGGCGATCGGACGCAACCGAGCCTTGGCCTCAGGCGTACGGACGGCGATGAACCGCCAGTTCTGCAGGTGGAAGGATGTCGGCGCGGAAGTACCGATCCGCACCAGGTCGCGGATCTGATCGTCGCTCAGGGTGGCGGCAGGGTCGTAATACTTGGCAGCACTGCGGCTCAGAATGGTTTCGATGACGGCGTTCGTGAGCGCCGTCATCGTGGGCAAATGGGAAGGCTGGGGCGCGAGAGCGATTCCGCTCGTCTCGGTCTGCGCGTGGGTATCGGCTATTGCGCCGGTTGCCAGTTTGTCGGCGGCGATACTGATGCAGTTCATCGGGTGGCTCCCTCATCAAGTGGTTACGGAGCCCAAGTTACGGCTAGCAGTGCAATATTCGAGACTAGATTAGCTCAATATGATGCTCGAAAGGATCAAGCTGAAGCACATGAGGCCCAGGCCGCGCGTCTATTCGCCCTTGTGCGCCAGTCGGCGCCATTCCCCCGGTGTCATCCCCATCCTCTCCGCAAACACACGTCGAAATGCCGAAACGGATTGATACCCGACCGTCTCAGCCACGGCCTCAGTGCTGATCGCTGGCTTTTTCAACTCGTTGGCTGCCAGACTCATGCGCAGATCGGTCAACAGATCGAGGGCGGAGCAACCTAGCCTGTCTTGAAAGTGCCTCATGAACGTAGCGCGCGACATGCCGCACAAGTCCGCCAAATCAGGCAGTTTCCAAGACCGTGTTGGATCGGCGAACAGTGCCGCAATTGCCGGAGCCAGCCGCGGATGGCCGGCCAGGGCCAACAAGCCTTCAGGTGCTCTCTCCGCTTCGCTTGCCGCGCGCAATACCAGCGTGAACAGGGCCGAAGAAAGCGCGTTGAGAATGGCACGTCCTCCCGCTCTGTCACCATCGGACTCCATTCGCATCAGCCTCACCAGGCTGGCCAGTTGGCTGGAGGCGGAGCCGATTCCGTCTTCTCCATGGCCGTTCATGGCCCGCGCCACCAGATCCGCGGGCATGTAGTTGCGGATCAGCCGGTCATGGGGTGGCGCGATGAAAAATCGCCCACACATCAGGTCTAGTTTTTCGCCCTCGCCATCGTTCTCGCTCAGCATCCATCCGGCCGCCCCCCGGTGTTGCCGGGTACGGATAGGTGTTTGCCCACTACCGTCATGCAGCACATGCGCCGCACCGTGAGGCAGCAGCACAATATCTCCGCTCACCAGCTCTCGTGCTGCTCGCGTCTCCGGATCCTCGATAATGGCGCGGCCTTTGACTATGACGTGGTAAGGAATTTCGTTCGCCGCAGCCTGGCTCCAGGTAAGGCGCCACGGCGCACCATAGGCGCAGCGGACCTCGAGCTGACCGGTTACGGTGACGATTTGTAGGAGATGGCTTAGCCAGTCGACTTCAGGCATTGGGCCTCGAAAACCGGAAATGGTGAAACATCTTATCGTAATTGTGCATTGGTTCTACTTGTCGCCCACGTTTCCAAACTTGGCTCCGTACCGGGCCTAGATCGTGAAAGAGCCACCGAGCGCCCCACGATCGGAACAGGGGGGCCTGTATCAGACGCCGCCATAACGTCCGGCTATCGACTCCATTGGCGTGCCGTCACGTATGGGAGGCCGCCGCTCAGCGGATCGACTGCTTTCAGGAAATCGCCGAGGTGACTGAAATGACCAAGCTTCTCTGCGAGGGTTCGCTTTCCACCTTCCGATCGGACCGTTCGCGCGAAAAAGCCCGGAGCTCGCTTTGAGCCCCGGGTAGTCAAGGGAGGAAACGCCCGTGGCGTTGGTGCCATTCACCGGCCATCAGCCAGTCCGCCGGCACCAAGCGGGAGCTCAAAGTGGTTCAGTTCATCGCCGGGATCGAGAACTCCGTTCGCGGCTCACTCCTCGCCACATCAATTCAACCTCAAGCAGCCCTCTCGACGCCCTCGCTGCCTTCAATTCGTCGCGCGCTTGTTCAACATCGAACCCGCGATTGGCTCCTCAGTTGCGTTAAAGACCGACGTCGTGAGCAGGACAGCGGCAGCGAGGACCCAGTAGTACTGGGCGTCGAGCCCGACGAATTTGAAGGTAAATGGGGCGATGACAAACACCACGCCGACGGCGCGGTCGACCCAAAGGTGCAGCCAGTAGGGAATGATGCGGACGAGCCCGGTGGGATGGTCGGTCAGGGCGGCCAAGAGTAGCGCCGCGACGCCGACAACAACCGAAAGCCATATTGCGACCGGTCCGCTCTGGCCGAGCTTCAGCCCGAATGGCGCTGCGATCAAGACGATCGCGACGGGATAATCGATTAGGTAGGCGTGGATAGACTTACTGATGAAGCGGAACGACATCGGTGACTCCCACGTGCTTGGTTGCTCGAGCGGGTCCTTGCGACGCGGAGACTGCAGCCACCAAAGACGGCGATCATGCCGCCCAATGCTGGCAAGCAGTCCGTACAACCGCGACGGGTTAGCCCGGTTAGAGGCAGGGAAAGGCTATGCCTATACGCCAACCATTAGAAATGCCCAGTCGTTATTGTTTCCATTCCACTCGCGGTGCCATAGCAGCGGGTTAGTGTGGCGTTGAGCGTCTGCCAGTCCGAGAGCGGAGTGAAATTCAGGCGTGCGAGGCGGCGATGCTTCGGTGTCTGGCTGGCGAGGTCAGGAAAGGCTTGGGAAGATCGCCCGGATCGTACCATACGTCATCCGCTTCATTCCCGGGCACCCCACATAGGTTCAACCGCACGTGCTTTCTTGTCGGCGGGAAAGGCCCGCCCGAGCACCGAAAGGCCGTTGGGCAGGATCACGGCTTCGCCCAAGCCTTGCAGGAACCGGCCGACGATGGGCGACGCGAAACTTGGCGCGATACCAGTCGGTCAAGATCAGGGAAGCGCTGCTCACGACGTAGTCCCTCAGTTTAGGTCGCGCGATTGGCGGCGGGCGAGCTCATTGGTAGGCAGCTTGAAGCCGCGCAACGCGTCTCCACCAGCCGCTCGGCTAACTCGCGGACGCAGATCTCAACGAAAATGTCGAATGCGTCGATCAGCAATCCCTTGTTGTGTGTGTTCTTATCCGAAATGGGATAACCAGGTCCGCTCTCCAAACGGAGGGCGGTGTCGACGTGGACGTGCCTCGGGTCAAGCGGGTATTGAGCGCCAGGTCGAAATGATAATCATCCTTGATACGATACTTACGGTCGTATCCCTTGTTAACGAGTCGCGAAACCGCCCACACGACACCAGCTACTTCCAATCTCATCTGAAACTCCCGGCGCTTCTTGAACGATGCTACGCCGGCGGCTTTCACTGGGGAAATATCTGACTGTTATGGTTTTCATTCCGACGCGTTCACAGCCGCGATGAGGTGTCGACGGCGTACCTAGAGACGGCCGCTGCTCTGGTCTCCAGCCGGCGAAGAGCGGTTCGCCTCTCCGCAACGCACCTGGAAAATCAGGCAGGCCACAGGTCAACCGTACCACCGTCGAGCGACACCAGTGACACACCATCGACGTCATGCCCGCTTATCAGTGTAGGAGCGGATAGCCCGCGTTACGCGCAGGCCGCGACGAGATTAATTGCCGATACGGCGACTGAACGGGTTTGGAAGTCTCTGCAGATGCGGCTAGTGGCATTTCTCGCTACGGCATCACGTGGCGCGGCTAGCGGCAATAACGATCGTTTATCGACTCTATGGCGAAAGGTGATTTCTCTCGCCGGCGTTCCAAGGTCATTCTCCAAGTCATCGTCGTAGACATTCGGTGCCGCGACCGACACGCGACGCCGCATTCGGCCCACCGCGCAGAACGAAGGGTTTTCCCGATACGCCAGCAGCATCTGCGCCCGCGACACCCGGCTCGCCAACCCGAGTCTCGACCGCGAAAGCGTCGTCAAGGTCGCAATTTCTTCATCACTCGGGGCCAATTCGACCGCGCGCCGCCATCCTGCCACGATACAGCTCCTCGTTTCGTCAACCGCAAATGAGGAATCCGCCAACAACCCGTCCGTTCCACCAATTCTGCCTGCTCCACGAACGCAGGTTTCATGGAATCGATCGTCTAGGTCCCTGGAGAGATGGAAGTGAGTACGACTGACAGAACGGAGCATTCGGCTCTGGCGACGCGGCTCGATCGCGGTTCGTTTCGTCGCCTTGCACGATGCGGCGGCGTACCGATCGGTATGCTGTTGGCGCTGCTGCTCGGTGGCTGCGACGAGAAGGCGCAATCGCGGGTGGCCGCGCCTCCTCCGCCGCCGGTGACAGTCGCGCAACCAGTCAAGCGTACGGTCACCGACTGGGACGAGTTCACCGGCCGCTTCGAGGCGATCGAGGAGGTCCAGGTCCGTGCCCGCGTCGGCGGCTTCGTCAACAGCGTCGAGTTCAAGGACGGTGCGATCGTCCATGCCGGCGATCTGCTCTACGTCATCGATCCGCGCCCGTTCGAGGCGGTCGCGTTGCAGGCCCAGGGCCTACTCGACGACGCGCGGGCCAAGGCAGAGCTTGCCAAGCGTGACCTTGACCGTGGGCTGAACCTGGTCCAGACCAGCGCAGTTTCCGAACAGGTCGTCGATCAGCGTCGTCAGGCCTTGCAGGCGGCTCATGCGGCCGAGACGCAGGCCGACGGTGCGCTGAAGGCCGCGCAGCTCAATGTTGAATTCACCCACGTGCTGGCGCCGATCACCGGCCGCGTCAGCCGGCATCTGGTGACCCCCGGTAACCTCGTGCAGGGCAGCGAGGGCGGTGCAACGCGGCTCACCTCGATCGTGTCGCTCGATCCGATCTACATCTACTTCGACGTCGACGAGGCGACCTATCAGCGCAACAGCAAGCTCTGGTTCGAAGGCAGGCGCCCGAGCTCGCGCGACACCCCGAACCCGGTACAGGTGACGCTGACAGGCGAGACAAAGCCCTCGCATGAGGGGAAGATGGACTTCCTCGACAATCGACTGGACGTCTCCACGGCGACGCTGCGCAGCCGCGCCGTGATCCCGAACAAGGATCTTTCGATCCTGCCCGGGCAGTTCGGCCGCGTCCGAATCATCGGCTCCGCGCCCTACGAGGCGCTGCTGATCCCTGACGCAGCTATTGCCGCCGACCAGTCGCGCAAGATCGTGTTCGTGGTCAAGGACGACAGCACGGTGGAGGCAAGGCCGGTGGTGCTCGGGCCACTCGATGAAGGGCTGCGCGTGATTCGCGAGGGCCTCAAGGCGGAGGATCACGTCATCGTCAACGGGCTGCAGCGTGCCCGCATCGGCGCCAAGGTGACGCCAAAAGTGGCGCAGTCGCCGGCGGGCGACAAGGCTCCGGCAGGTGCCACGCCATGAATCTCGGAAGGCTGTCCATCGACCAGCCCATCTTGGCGATGGTGCTGTCGATCGTGCTCTTGATTGTTGGCGCGATCGCCTACCCGACGCTGCCAGTCTCAGAATATCCGCAAGTGGTGCCACCGACCGTCACGGTCACCACGCAATATCCGGGCGCCTCGGCGCAGACTGTGTCCGACACCGTTGCCGCGCCGATCGAGCAGGAGATCAATGGCGTTGAGGACATGCTGTATCTCTACAGCCAAGCGACCTCGAACGGCCAGCTCACCATTACCGCCACCTTCAAGATCGGTACCGACCTCGACAAGGCCCAGGTGCTGGTGCAGAACCGCGTCGCGATCGCGCAGCCGCGGCTGCCCGCGGAGGTGCAGCGCAACGGCGTCACCACGCGCAAGAACTCGCCCGACATCCTGATGGTCGTGTTCATGTTGTCGCCTGACGACACTTTCGACCAGCTCTACATCTCCAACTACGCGCTGCTTCAGGTTCGCGACCAGTTGCTACGGATCGACGGCGTTGGCGACATCCAGATGTTCGGCGCGCGCGATTACTCGATGCGGCTGTGGTTCGATCCCGACCGAATCGCCAATCTCGGCCTGACTTCGGACGAGGTGCTGGCAGCGATCCGCGCGCAGAACTTGCAGATCGCGGGCGGACAGATTGCGGAACCGCCGGTTGCCGATCGCGCATTCCAGCCGAACCTCGTCTTCACCGGACGCCTGAAGGATATCAGGCAGTTTGAGGACATTGTGGTGAAGGCCGGCTCCGACGGCCGTACCGTGCGGCTGCGCGACGTTGCCCGCGTCGAACTCGGTGCGCTGTCCTACGCCACCAACAGCTTAATCTTGCGTAAGACGGCCGTCGCAATGGTCGTGACGCAACGGCCCGGATCCAACGCGATCGCGACCGCCAAGCATATCTCCGACACTATGGCGCAGCTCAAGACGAGCTTCCCGAAGGGGCTCGACTACAACATCGGCTACAACCCCACCGAATTTATCGCTCAGTCTATCCATGAGCTGATCAAGACGATTTATGAGGCGATGGCGCTCGTCGTCATTGTGGTGCTTGTGTTTCTGCAGGGCTGGCGGCCCGCGATCATCCCGATCATTGCGATTCCGGTGTCGCTGGTCGGCACCTTCGCGGTGATGGCCGCTCTCGGATTCTCGATCAACAATTTGACGCTGTTCGGTCTGGTTCTCGCCGTCGGCATCGTTGTCGACGACGCCATCGTGGTGGTCGAGAATGTCGAGCGGCATCTCGATCAAGGTATGAGCCGGCGCGAGGCGGCGCTCAAGACGATGGAGGAGGTCGGTGGGGCACTGGTGTCGATCGCGCTGGTGCTGTGCGCGGTGTTCGTGCCGACCGCCTTCCTCGGCGGCATCTCCGGACGATTCTTCCAGCAATTCGCGGTCACCATTGCGGTCGCAACCGCGATCTCCTGCTTCTGCTCGCTGACGCTGTCGCCGGCGCTGGCCTCGCAGATCCTGGTGCCGCATGACGAGAAAGGTCCGCTGGCGCGCTGGAACATCATCGCGCGCGGCTGGGAGAGCTTCACCGTGCTGTTCAACCGCATCTTCGACGCCCTCGCGCACGGTTATGCGGCGTCCGCCGACTTCGTGATCCGGCATACGCGGGTGATGCTTTTGATCTACCTCGCGCTGATCGGCAGCGCCGGCTGGCTGCTGGCCACCACCTCGCAGGGCTTCATTCCCGCGCAGGATCGCGGTTACCTCATCATCTCGGCGCAATTGCCAGGCGCCGCGTCGTTGGCGCGGACCACCGCGGTGGTCCGCGAAATCGAGCGGATTGCACTGGACACGCCCGGCATCGTTCGCGTCGCGGCATTTGCAGGGTTTTCCGGCGCGACGCGCACGCAGGCCGGCAACGCCGCGGCATTGTTCCCGGTGTTCGACGAGCCGGAGGCGCGGCTGAAGAAGGGGCTGACGGCAACCGCGATCACCGCCGAACTGCGCAAGCGGTTGTCGGTGATCCAGGGCGCCTTCATCATCGTCATTCCGCCGCCTGCGGTGCCAGGCATCGGCACCGGCGGCGGCTTCACCATCCGTATCCAGGATCGGCAAGGGCGCGGCCCTGAGCTGCTGGCGGCCGCGACCGACGAACTTGTCGGCGCCGCGCGGAAGTCGCCAAACCTGACCTCGGTGTTCTCGCCGTACTCCGCGAACACGCCGCAGCTGTTCGTCGACATCGATCGCGTCAGGGCGCAGAAGCTCGGGGTGCCGATCGCCAACATCAATGACACGATCCAGACCTATTTCGGCTCGACGTACGTCAACGACTTCAATTTGTTCGGCCGCACCTATCACGTGACCGCGCAGGCCGACCTGCCATTCCGCAAGGAGACCACCGATCTTGCGCGACTGCGGACCCGTAACGCCGCCGGCAATATGGTGATGCTCGGTAGCGTCGTGGACTTCAAGAACATCTCGGGCCCCGATCGTGTCGCGCGCTACAATCTCTACTCGGCGTCCGAACTGCAGGGTGAGCCGGCGCCGGGCGTAAGCTCGACGACGGCGCTCAACACCATCAAGAAGCTCTCCAACGACACATTGCCGAGCGGCTTTTCCCTCGAATGGACCGATCTGTCCTATCAACAGGTGACGGGTGGCAATGCCGGCCTTTATGTGTTCCCGATCTGTGTGCTGTTCGTCTATCTCGTGCTGGCGGCGCAATATGGCAGCTGGACGCTGCCGTTCGCGGTGATCCTGATCGTGCCGATGTGCCTGTTCGCGGCCACCATCGGCGTGCGCATCATGGGCCAGGACGTCAACATCCTGACCCAGATCGGTTTCGTCGTGCTGGTGGGACTTGCCGCCAAGAACGCGATCCTGATCGTCGAGTTCGCGCGCGATATCGAACGAGAGGGCAGGCCGCGGCTGGAGGCTGTCGTCGAGGCCTGCCGGCTCCGCCTGCGGCCGATCCTGATGACGTCGTTCGCATTCATCCTTGGTGTACTGCCGCTAGTGCTGTCGACCGGTTCCGGCTCCGAGATGCGCCAGGCGGTCGGCGTCGCCGTGTTCTTCGGCATGCTCGGCGTGACGCTGTTCGGCCTGATCTTCACGCCGATTTTCTACATGGTGGTGCGCAACCTCGCGGAAGGCAAGAACGAGGGCAAGCCGACCCAGGCGACGGAGGCCGCGGCGGAGTGAGTTGCGGTGACGCCGATCTGCGATGAAGTCGGAACAACTCGCGCTCGCTGCGCACGTGGATCAAATAGTACGCAACGCAGCCAAGGTGAAAGGAGGATCGGATGACCACCACCGTGTTGAAAGCAATGACCATCCCCGCTGCGACATTGGTCGCGGTGATTGCACTGGGTGGACTGTTTGCATCGGCTGCAGTGCGCGCCGCTGAATATTGCAGTGAAGACGGTTATAGTTTCGCGCGGAACTGTAGCTTCAACTCGATGGAGCGATGCGAGGCAGCGATATCCGGCACGTACGCCGCGTGCCTCCGCGATCCGTTCCTCAAGGACGACAGCATCGAGAGGATCAACCACAATTCGGACACCTATTTGCTCGGCCGTCCAATCGCGCGCCCATCGCAAGCGGCGCAGCCGGCCGCTAAGGCCGACAAGTAGAGCAAAGCATTCTGATGCAGTCTCACACACAGATATCGACGCTCGAAGCAGCCGAATCGAAAGAAGCATCTGGCCTCAGCCGCTCCAACCGACTGTTTGTTCTCGAACTGAGCGAGGACCGCATTCGCTCGATGAATCCAGACGGATCAGACCGCAAGACCATCGTCACTGATTGCCACCTCCCCGACGGCATGGTCGTGGATGCGGAGGAAGGTCACATCTATTGGTCCAACATGGGTATCCCCAATCTCGACGACGGCTCGATCGACGAGGATGCGTGAGGACCGGCGCAGTCGTATTCCCCACCACTATGGAAATTATACATGCGAGCTATTGGAAAACTGCGTCCCGCGCTGCGACAACTGAAATCGTCAGCGAACGTCATCGGTTCGCAACACAAGGAGCAACGCCATGAGAAGCGTCAGTGCCCTGGGCGTCGTCCTGGCGGGATTGCCCGTGATCGGCGCCGTCGCGGCCTACGGGCAAATCGATGCGCGCTCAGCACGGCGGCGACTGCGGCCGTCGTCGACGACAAGGGAAATCTGCGCGTGCCCTCCGACTATCAGACCGCTTATCAGATGCTGGGCTTCTGGGCAGTGGCTAAAGATGGCGGTCCGGGCTCGAAGGAGCTGCACGTGGTCTATGCATCGCCCGGAACCATCGCCGCATACCGCAAGCACGGTCACTTTCCCGACGGCGCCGTTCTCGTGAAGGAAGTGTTCAGAACGACAACTGGTGGAAACGTAAGCAGTGCCGGCGCTCTCGCCGCTGGTGCGTCATAGTTAAAGACAACGTCGGCCGATTTTCGGGAAACAAGCTTTGGGGCGAAGGCTGGGGTTGGTCCTGGTTCGACGGAGCTAATCCCCAAAAGACCGCCTCGACCGGCTACACGACGGACTGTCAGTCCTGCCGCGTGCCGGCGCGACAGTCAGACTGGATCTGCACTGGCGGCTATCCGCTCCTGATCGGATAAGCGGGGCGTGACGTCGATGATATGTCGCTAGTCGAGCCGTTGCCCTGCACCGAACGGTTCAGGAAGCGAGGTCACGTCGACCACTAGCGCGGCGCTGTTCTACCTTCGCTTTCGGAAAGAACCCATGGCCCCCGACATTAGATGTCGAACGAGCTTTCCAGCGCTGCAACATTTCCACCAAAGGAGAAAATTCTCATGAAGGCGATCATTGTGACGGACCAGGCTGCGGGAACGGCCGGGATGGAGCTGGTCGAGCGGCCCAAGCCGCAGGCAGCGATAAACGACGTGGTCGTTCAGGTTCATGCGGCGGGATTCACCTGGGATGAGCTGACGTGGCCCCCGACCTGGGTCGATCGCCTCGATCGTGACCGAACACCGTCGATCCCTGGGCACGAGCTGGCCGGAGTGGTCACCGCCGTTGGCTATGGCACGACAGGGCTGTCGGTCGGGCAGCGAGTGTTCGGCCTCACGGACTGGACTCGCGACGGCACTCTGGCGGAGTACGTGGCAGTCGAGGCGCGCAATCTGGCGCCGCTGCCGGGCGACGTCGACTTCACGGTGGGCGCGAGCCTGCCGATGCCGGGCCTGACCGCATGGCAGGGACTGTTCGAGCACGGCCGCGTTCAGGCAGGGCAGAGCGTCCTCGCGCACGGCGCGGCCGGCGTGGTCGGTTCGATGGTAACCCAGCTCGCACGCGAGGCCGGCGCCTACGTCATCGGCACCGGACGCGCCGTCGACCATCAGGCGGTGCTCGACTTCGGCGCGCAAGAGTTCGTCGACCTCGAGAACGACGCCCTGGACGACGTCGGCCCAGTCGATCTGGTTTTCGATGTCTTCGGCGGCTACATCGGGAAGCGATCCGCAGCCCTGGTTCGAGCCGGAGGAACGTTGGTGACCATTGCCGGCCCGACCGAGGCCCGGCCTGCCGATGGCTTGGCGATCGACTTCGTTGTCGAGTCCGATCGTGCCCAACTGGGTGAGATCGTCCAGAGGGTGCGAGACGGACGACTGCGAACGAACATCAGCACCGTCGCGACCCTCGACGATGCCGTCGCCGCATTCAACCGGACCGAGCGACGCAAGGGGAAGAGCATCATCCACGTTCGTCCGTAGAATCCATGGATCAATCCAACCGGCGCCGTGACCCTGGTCATGCCGATGGTCGAGATGGGACAGGGGGGGTTACACGTCGCTCTGATGCTTCTCGCTGAAGAACTGGAAGTGAAGCTTGACCAGATTCAGGTCGGCATGCGCCGCCAAATCATGCGCTTTACGTCAACTCGATCATAGGTATTCAAAATACAGGTGGTTCCGCCTCTGTCCGCGCCTTCTGGATACCGCTGCGTCAGGCAGGGGCAGTAGGTCGTAACCTGCTGATTGGCCGCAAAGCGCTGGAATGTCGATCCAGCGACTTGCCGCGCCAAGGACGGCGCGGTGTTCGATGCGTCAGGCTCGAAGCATCTGAGCTACGGCGAACTTGCGGAGGCTGCGGCGAAATTGCCTGTGCCGCCTGCAGCAAACGTCAGATTGAAGGATCCGAAGGATTTCACCTTAAGGCGAGAGCGGCGCTGGTGGCGGCGATGATGGTTCGGATATTCACGAGCCTTCTTTCTCTGAGTATCGGTCGGTCTTCGTTCTTCGCGGACCCTGCACCTACGCCCCGATGGGTTTCACACCGTACTTTTGATAGTAGGTGCTCCTGATTTGGTCCTGGCTTCGAGGAGGGTCGGCAAAGACATGGGCTGGAGACAGCAATGGGGTGATCAAAGTGGTTGCGATTTTGACAACGTGATCAACAGGATACTCTAGGCCATTCGTCGCCCGAACCCAGTCGGCGATCATCAAAGACTCGTCATCGTCTGGCGGCAGTATCAACGCACGGCCCTTGAATCGATAACCGCGCCTCTGGAAGATGTCGACTACGTTAATTTCGACGGCGGGATTGCGTTTCAAGTTCAATATCGTCCGGGGCGATGCGATATCGGCGAAGTAGAGCACGCCGTCCGCAACCGTCAAAGACGCCTTCGGCGAAAGATTGGGCGTTCCGTCCTCGTTGACTGTAGCGACGAATGACAGTATCGCCTGCTTAATGATCGCCTCCATGTCGGCAGTGATTTCAATCATAGATATCCTCGCTTCATTGTTCGAACCCTTTCTAGCCCGCTGTCACTTTCAGCCCGCGCTGCACCGCCGGCCGAGCGAGGCCGCGGGCGAGCCACGCCTTCACATGAAGAAAGCGGTCGAAGCCGACGAGATCGCGTGCTTCGTAAAAGCCAATCAGGTTGCGCACCCAGCCGAGCAGAGAAATATCGGCGATGCTGTAGTTAGCACCCATCACCCAGTCGCGGCCCGCGAGCCGTTCGTCCAGGACACCGAGCAGCCGCGCTGATTCGGTTGCGTAGCGGTCGCGCGGGCGCTTGTCCTCATAGGCCTTGCCGGCGAATTTGTTGAAGAAGCCGACCTGGCCGAACATCGGCCCGACTCCGCCCATCTGCCACATCACCCACTGGATCGTTTCGTAGCGGGTGTTCGGATCGGCCGAGATAAATTGTCCAGTCTTGTCGGCAAGGTAGAGGAGGATCGCGCCCGATTCGAACAACGCGAGCGGCGAGCCGCTCGGCCCATCGGGGTCGTAGATTGCGGGAATCTTTCCGTTGGGGTTGAGCGCGAGAAAGGCCGGGTCGTGGCTTTCGTCCGCCATGATGTCGATCCGGTGCGGCTCGTAGGCGAGGCTCGCTTCCTCAAGCATAATGCCGACCTTCACCCCATTGGGCGTGGGGGTAGAAAAGAGTTGCAGCCGATCGGGGTACTGCGCCGGCCAGCGCGTAAAAATTGGATGATCGAGCGTCACTTTCTTCCTCCTAGATGAGCGTGCCGAGCTTGGGCCGGGACATGGCCGAATATTCCACCTGGATGCGTGCCGAGCTGGCCCGTAAGTGGGGCCAAAAAGTAGGACACGATACGGCCGCGGCACACGCTTGTTCGCGATTTGCACTCGGGGTCACCGTAAGGATCGCCTCGGCGTGGCTGCATCTGTCGCTTATCGAACCGTCTCCTCATGCGGCCTCACGAAACTGGGCCGCTGGCGCCTGGTGGATCTGTGCGACTACCGCCGCGCCTTCGCCGACGCCGGCGGCGACGCGCTTGACCGAGCCCGAGCGCACGTCACCGATGGTGAAGACGCCCGGCCGGGTGGTCTCGAGCGCTAGGGGGCCTTTGCCGGTCAGGACGAAGCCCTTGTCGTCGGTCTCGACGCAGCCGACAAGCCACCTGGCGTTGGGATCAGCGCCGATGATTATGTCGACCGAGCCCGACAACACGAGCCAGGAAGGGGCGTCCCGCTGGCCGTGGTCATAGACGATCTCGCCAGGCGCGAACAGCCGCTCCGGCCCGCTGGCAAAGCGCAGCGCCGTCTTGACCCGTGCCGCATCGAGCACCGGAAACATTTGATAACTGCGTTTCTCTTGCGTGCTCATCGAGTGGCTTCCTTGACGCCGAGCGCGACCGTGGGGATCAGCTCGGAGACGGTGGAATGGATGCGAGGGGCCCGGCGCGGCGTGCAGTCGGGCCCGGGACGAAGGCGCCGACAATCCATGTGGGAGAGGAGAACCGCTCGCCATCGCTGTTGCCTCACGGACGAACTCGGATGATCGTCTTCCCGCTGATCCGCTTGGTCGGATTGAAAGCGGCGACGGCATCGTCGAGAGTCGCGATGTTGCCGATGTTGGTACGCAGTCGTCCGTCCCGCACCCGCTGGACGATCTCACTCAGTTGGGCGCGATCGGACACGAGAACAAAGTCGATCGCCATGCCGTCGGCGGGCCGAGCCTCGGTCGGCCCGGCGATGGTTACCAGCGTTCCTCCGGCTTGAACCAAGCCTGCGGACCGCTTCCCGATGTCGCCGCCGATGACATCGAAAACCAGATGGACTCCGCCGACGTCTTCGAGAACGTCGTTCTCGAGGTCGACGAACTCTTGCGCGCCGAAGTCGAGCGCCTTCTGACGGTCGGCAGCGCGTCCGGTGCCGATGACGTAGGCGCCGGCCTCTCGTGCGAGCTGCGTCACCATCGAACCGACTGCGCCGGCCGCGCCGTGCACGAGGACGCTCCGCCCCGCCTGAAGGCGGCCGTGCTCGAACAGTCCCTGCCACGCGGTCAGGCCCGGCATCGCCACGGCCGCACCCACCGTGAAGTCGACGTCGCCCGGAAGCGGGGCGAGGTTGCGTGCCTCCACGGCCACATACTCCGCCAAGGTGCCGCCGCGATACGAGTCCGAGAGACCGAATACCCGCTGTCCCACCAAAAGCCCGGTCGTGCCATAGCCGAGAGCGGTGACCACACCCGCCAGCTCCTGGCCGGGAATCGTCGGCGTCCGGTCACGGTCGAGGCGATCGGTCCAGGTCGAGGGCCACGTCAGCTCACCCGAGGTGAATCCCGACGCATGAACCTGAACGACGACGTCGTTTATCGCCGCCTGCGGCTCGGGTCGCTCCACCAGCTTCATCCCGGCCGTTCCTGCAGTCTGGTCCGTCACAACGATCGCCTTCATGATAATTTTCTCCTCGGTCATTTGTCTCTTTGCTGGACATGTTCCCGGCAACAACCTGCGCTTCTACGAGGCAGCGCTACCGGCGCGCGGATGTGAACCGGCCGCCGATGGGAGCGCCGAGAACGCTGGGGGCCATATAGGCGGCGAGCACCAGGCCGAGGATCAGCGGGCTGCGGGTGTGGAGTTGATCTTCGACAAGCGCAGGCACGAACGCTTGGTAGAAGCTCCCGCTCGCCCAGGTTGCCAAGAACACCGCCGCCGCGACAGGGAGCAAATGCCTGACCCGGGCCGGTACGCTGACCCTGGGTAACAGCGATCGCGAAGCGCCCGGCGTCGGGGTTGCTGTTTCCGGGCTGATGGCGATGAGTGCAGCAGACAGTAATAGGATGCCGACGCAAACCAGGTAGATCAGGTCGCGTGGCCAGGGGCCGAATTGGACCAAGGCGCCGGAGGTGATGGCGCCGACAGTGAGGCCGAGCATCGGTCCTTGGCTGGAGGCGACGGCCGCCAACCATTCTGGTCTGCTGGGCGCGGCATCGGCGATGTAGGAGGTCAGGCTGCTGCTGGCCAACCCGGTACCGACGCCCACGAGGAGCCGACCGGCCAGCAGGATGACGATGTCGTGCACATTCAGCAACAGCAGACAGCCCAGCAGGAGCAGGCTGAGGCTAGTGCTCGCAGTGAGCCGCCGGCCCAGATGATTGGACAGTCGTCCCAGCACCAACAGTGCGAAGATGGTGCCGACGGCGTAGGCGACAATGGCCATCGAGATGCCGGCGTTAGTGAACCCGTCCTCCGCCCGGTAGATGTTGTAAAGGGGGATCGGAGCTGCCGCCGTGGCAAACGAGACCACCAAGGAGACTACCGCAGATAAGAATGCCAGCCGGAGCGTTCCGTCCCGGTGAGCCTGGTTGATCACTGGTGCCACGTTTTGCATCGAGCCTGCATCCCTCGTCTCCCGGAGAGTTCGGGCGCACAGGTCCAAAATCTCCGACTAGGTAGTTTCACCAAGTGGCGGTGTTCGCCGACGCCAGGCTGAAGAGTGGCTCCATCGCTGAGAGCTGCCGTGGCGCACATATGTCAGGCGGGCTATCGCACTGCCGTCCCTTGATTATTGTCGATCAGGTAGCGCCATCGTCCATCTGCGCCGCGGCGCACGATATCGCTCGCCGAGCCTCCAAGATGCACGTGCTTGCCGTCGGGACCTCTGCCATCAATTGACCAGTCCAGCACGATCTGGGCGATATCGCCGGCAACGAACACATGGCGCGCCTTGGCCTTCAGCGGCAGACCGAGTCTGATCGCGCTCGAGTCGGGCGGCGATCTCGGTGTGATCAGTGATGGTTCGCCCGTCATTCGCGATGAACGCGGCCTCTGGGTCGTACAACGCCAACATCGTGCTGACCCTCGCCGGAGTGAAATCGCTCAAGCAGCGATGCGACAATGCCCTCGGGTTCAGTAGGGAGCGGATAGGAGTCGGACATCAGGGGTCTCCTGTTCGTGTTGGTTGAAACGGTTGCCCTAAGCGTTATTCGATGAAATCTGCGGCAGCGGTTGTCATTGGTCGCAGCACAGGACGAAAGTTTCCAATAACAGGTACGTATAGTTTCCATAGCGGGGGGGAATTGTGCCGCGGCAGTCCTCACCGCCATTCATAAAACAAGGCAGGTTGCGCAGGCAGCGACGTCGTCACGCCGCGCGGTAAGCGGCAATCACGATCGTCTATCGATTCTATGGCGAGTGGTGATTTCCCTCGGCGGGATTCGACCGCCGCGCTGCTCAACCGTCTGACTCACCACTGCGACATCGTCGAGACCGGTAACGATAGCTGGCGTTTTAAAAGCCGTGACGACGATCAAACAACCCGCGCTCGCGCCGTCTCCGCAACCCCGGCCAGCTCCGACGCCGCGAGCGCTACCATCAAGACTCGCCGATCAAAGGGGTCCCCTGGACGCCGATCGGGGGTCCTCCAACGCCGATTGACAATTCCACTTCCGAGAGGGCGAAACCATCCACACAGAGAGCTCGAGGAAATCACGAAGGATTGGGCGCGCTCGCGGAGCGAGCGGGCTGGCGCGTGTCGCAGTCCTGGGAGGACGACAAGCGGCTGTTCTGTGTGTTCGCGCTCTCGCCTCGGGCCACGTGGAGTCCGCGCTGACATGTCACCTCGCCGGGTAGCCGCAAAACGACTAGTCGAGAGAGGTTCGATGCAGGGCACGGGCTCCACCAACTGGATTCCCTCCGCTGCGATTGGAACGGTAGCGCGCGCCGAGAGAATGCACCAGCACTTCCTGAAGCGACTGAGTCTCGGGGATTGTGTGCCGCGCCAGCCCGCGGTCCGACACGCGAGGCGCAGTCGCCGCGGGCGGGGGAAGGGTGAGCTCCGTGATCGGCAGCGGCCTGCGGCTGCTCGAGTGCCAGAGCGATGCTGCGTGCCGAAAGGCCATCGTCGACAAAATGCAGGAGGCAATCACGCGAAGTGCGTTGCTTAGCCGGCAGCTCCTCGACGCCACTCGACCGCGCCCCACGTCGATCGACGGGTTTGTCGCAGGCTATCGCCTCGCAGTGATAACGGCCCGCTTGACCGCGCGTTGCGTCCGGACATCACAATCCGCACCGAGATCGCCCCTGATTTATAAATTGCGAGATCCCACTCGTTTAAGTATTTGGCAGTGCTCTGGCGGCATCAAGATGTGCGTTCTCGCTCTCGGTGCGCGTGCCCCAAACTCACGAATGGGATTGCGCCGCGGTCTCTCGCAAGCCGGTAAGCGTATTCCTCGCGAAGCCCGAGGGTCATGGCATACTGCCGTGCCCTGTGAGGCTCGCCGCCGGTGTAGAGGCGCAAGATTTCCTCGCGCTGCTGCTTGTTGATGCGAAGGCGATTACCGCGAGAGTCGCGTGGCATGATAGGTCAACCCTTTCCAAAGGATGGTGTTTGGATCGCGTACGCGTAGTCCTGGTAGGCCTCGACCAACGGATCGAAAGTGCTGCTGTCCGTACGATGCAACTGCCTAAGCTCGAGTTCCGTCCCTGGCCGGAGCAGAGGACGAGCTCTCCGCTGTGGTAGTGCTGTAGCTGCTCGTGCCGCTGCGGCTTCACTCGCCCTTGTTCGACGAAACTTCGTTTTCAGGAACGGCCGGTCGCCTCAGCAAGGAAGCCAATGCCTCAGCCGCATCAGCAAGCGCGGCTTTCTCGGCGCATCGTTCATAGTTCTCAGCAAGCGCGTTGCGCCGACACGCATCGTGTCGGTCGATCATTGATTGAGTGGCCCGGAGTACAACCGGCGCCGTACCAAAATTGTCTTGGGCTCGCATTTGGCCTCCACTGTCTCACCTCGAGCCGCATAACGCTGTCGAACCCAGCCAATCACAGATGGCAGCCGCGGACTATTGCACAGAGGTTCGTCAGTGCCGTACGTTCGTTTAAGATGAGGATCCTTAGGTTTAGGAGCGAGCACCTGCGGTCCCTCGCCAGCCGGGGCCAAGGTCCGGTGCCGAGTCACTTGGCTAGAAAGGTCATGTGTGTTGCCTCAAGCGGCCTGAGTCTGGGGAGGAAGCGCCCAAGGAGGGCAGCGATAGCCGAGTGCTACCGCACCCCAATCAGGTGCTCGTCGATGCTGGGGCGAGGTTTGCAGGGGACGTGTTGCGACTGACGTGTGGAGACGGCGTGCATCAGCGCTGCGACAATCACGGATGCCAGCATGTAGTTCGCATTGCGCGCCGTCGTGCGCGTCGCCTCGATCTGCGCCTCGGTCTGACGTCGGACGATCTCGACCAGGTCCTCCGCGGCGAACACGTGCTCCTCGTCATCAAAAACGGCCACGAGCTGACGTTCGGTCCGGTCGATCCGGCGCACTATGCCCATCGAGCCATTGAAGAGGCCGCGCTTGTAGCAATTGCGCCGGTGCACTACCGGTTCGCCGGCCGAGAAGAGGTCGCCGAGTGGCCCGCGCAGCTCCTGCAGGTCTTTCTTTCGCAGATAGTCTTCGTGAAGACGCCGGTTGAGGCCGGCGACGCCACACGGACCCTCGTTGCCTCAACTAGCGGCGCCGCCATGATGGCGACGTGGTAATCGAATCCTTGAAGACCTTCGCGCCTACATCCTTGGCGCCGAAGGAAAACCGTCCTCACCCAACGCACCCTGGAGTGGGCCGATAGTTTGGATGTGATCCTCGGCGAATGGCTCAGTCCACCGCTCGTGGACGAGCTTCACCACGGCGGTGTTGAGCTCGGTCGAAGCCTCGCGGCGGATCAGTGACATTTCCTCGACGTCGAGGGCCATGAAGCGCAGCATGCAGTAGGCCCGCGGCTCGAGGAGCGAGACCGGCGCGGCGCGTCCCTGGCGGTCGATGCAGATTGAGCGGATCGCGGGCTGGTCCAGCGCCCAGCGTGCCGCTTCCGCGCCGCCAGCGCTTTGATCCGAATATGAGTCTGCCGCGCGGTCCAGCATCGCCGGCGTGAACAGCCTGATCCGCAGGCCTTCCTCGGTCCGCAATTCGGCGGCATCGCGCCGGCGCACGCTAACCTTCCCTCGGCGCAGGACCGCGGTGATCCCTTCGGCCACATCGTCCGCCTCGACGCCGACGACCAGCAGATCCATGCTCTCGTCGGGCAACATCTCCCGTGGGAGGAGGGCCGCGAGCTCGCATTCGTAGCCATATACGGCAGCCTCACCGATGATGCTGACCTGGTCGGCGAGATCGGAAAACCCGATCGCGCGCGCCACGTCAGCGATCTCCGAGGGAGTGCGCGACAGCCGCAGCGCCTTGGCCATCCTTGCCTGCTCGGCCATGGTTGGCCGTAATTCGGCGGTTCGCCGTTCGAACTCGGCGCGCCCGTCGATGAAGCGCTTGTAGATCGCCTCAGTCTCCTTGGACCGCCGTCCGAGGGAAGTGGACTTTTGATCGCCCGACAGCGCGTCGCGCCGATAGCGCGTCAGGTACTCGTTCCCCTTCACAGTGATCCACTGCATGCCGCCGACGAACTCGTCGCGGGTGCGGGCAAGCGCGGCAAAGTCGGTCGTGGTGGCGCGCGTCGCCTCCACGAGACGCCGCTGTTCGCGGGTCATCGCAGCGTGCATTTTGCGTTTAGAGCCAATTGAGAGAGATATAGAATATGCTATAAACCGCAAAATTGCAAGGTATTTTTTGAGTGCTGCCGCCGCGGTACAACGACAAGCATGATCTAGCCTCGGGTCCCGTGCGGTGGGGTGAGGATGAAGCTATGCCCAA
>NZ_LGHM01000175.1 GCF_001908185.1 Bradyrhizobium sp. AS23.2 | reverse complement strand
GGTGCTCGCGGCGCCCGACGGCCGCAAGGTGCTCGATGCCAGCACGGCATCGCTGCCGCGCGGGCTGGTGCGCGATCACATCGAGAGCCTCGTCACCAAGGCCGCCGCGCAGGATTACCGCCCGGTCGACCAGACGCTGCTACTGCGGACGCTGGCCGATCGCCTGCGCGGCTCCAACGGCTTCGGCGCCTTCGTCTCGGACACGCTGATGAAGCTCGGCCTGCTCGGCACAATCATTGGCTTCATCATCATGCTGGCGCCGATCGCCGGGCTGGATGCCGCCGACAAGGTCGCGATGCGCTCCTCGATGGGGCTGATGAGCGACGGCATGGCGGTCGCGATGTATACGACGCTCGCGGGCCTCGTCGGCTCGATCCTGGTCCGTATCCAGTACTACATGCTGGATGCCGCAACCCAGCGGGTGTTCTCGGATGCGGTGGTGCTGACCGAGACCTATGTGACGCCGGTCTTGGAGCGCAAGGGCGCTGGAACGGCGTCATGATGGATGATTTCGGTCTGTACCCGCGCGAGGAGCCATTCGATCCGCTCGGCGTGATGCTGTTCAAGGCGCTCCAGGTGATCGCCTTCCTGTTCTTTCTCGCGCTGCTCGCGGTCTCTCCGGACGCCAAGGAGGGCAAGATCGACTCCAAGGCGGAGTTCATGATCACGCTGGACTGGCCGGACAATCACCCTGATGATCTCGACCTGTTCGTGCAGGATCCCGCGGGCAACATCGCCTGGTATCGCCACCGCGAGGCCGGCTTCCTCACCCTCGACCGCGACGACCGCGGCGGCGCCAACGACTTCATCATGGTCAACGGCAAGAAGATCGCCTCGCCCATCCGCGAGGAGATCGTCACGGTGCGCGGCATCGTCGCCGGGGAATACACCGTCAACGTCTCGCATTTCGCGGCGACGACCGGCGAGCCGGTCTCGGCCAATGTGAAGGTGCAGAAACTCAATCCGACCGCGCAGGTGATCTTCGACAACAAGTTCACGCTCGATCACACCGGTGACGAGAAGACAGCGGTGCGGTTCCGGCTCGATGCCGAAGGCAAGGTCGTCAATGTGGACCAGCGTCCGAAATCCCTGCTGGAAACGTTCCGCAGCGGTTGGCGCAACGGCGCCGATCTCGATGCGAAGACCGGGGTGAGGATACGCCGTGAGTAATCTGCAGATAGTTGTCCTCACGCTGTCGGTCGCCTACGCCGTCATCGGCGCGCTGCTGCTGGTCGTGCTGGTCTATGCGCGCCTGCACTGGTCGCTGAAGGCGGTCGCGGTGGTCGTGACGAGCGCCTTTTATGTCGTCAGCTTCACTGAAATGCGCGGGCTGCTCGGCTGGGCGAGCGTCGACCGGCTGCCGGTCTCCTTCAAGCTGCTCCAGGCGCGCATCGTCGAGCCGCATTCGCTCGAGGGCGATCCCGGCTCGATCTATCTCTGGGTCGAGCAGCTCGACGAGGACAATCGTCCAAGCGGCATCCCGCGGGCCTTCCGCGTGCCCTACGATGACAGGCTGGCCGACAAGGCCCATGCCGCGCAGAACGAGATCGCGGCCGGGCATCCGCAGGGCGGGCGCGCCGCGGATTTCGGCGGCGGCGAGGGCTCGCTCATCGACATGGTCCGGGAGTATGTGACGCCCAAAACCGTCCTCGAGACCAGTGGCGGCGATTCCTCGACTGGCGAATTCATCGCCCCGCCGGCCGGCGCGCAAGGCGTCGCGTTCACGCCGCTGCCGCCGCCCCGAATGCCGCCGAAGGACGAGCAATAGGCCCTTCACCATCGCGGCAGGTGCACGCTGGAAAACGGGGCCGTGCTGGCGCATCTTCTTGACGTCCCTCAATTTGGCCTTATCGGCTTCTGATAAGCCTTTGGGGTGGAGGATGCGTGCTCCTAGCTGTCTTCTCGGATATCCATGGTAACCGGCAGGCGTTCGAGGCATGCCTGAAGGTGGCGCGCGCGCGTGGCGCGGAGCGGTTCGTCCTGCTCGGTGACTTCGTCGGCTATGGCGCCGACCCGGAATGGGTCGTGGATACCGTGATGGGTCTGGTCAGGGAGGGCGCCATCGCCGTCCGCGGCAACCATGACGAGGCCGTCAACACGACGACCGAGACCATGAATGTCGAGGCGCAGATCGCGATCGAATGGACGCGCGGGCGTCTCGATGTGGCGCAGCGGCGCTTCCTGGCCGAGCTGCCGATGGTGGTGCAGGAGAAGGAACGTCTTTACGTCCACTCAGAAGCTTCAAGTCCGTCGCACTGGAACTATGTCCGCTCGACGACGGATGCCGCGCGCAGCCTGATCTCGACGCCCTCCCATGTCACCTTCTGCGGCCACATCCATCGCCCTGCGCTCTATTCGATGTCGGTGACGGCGAAGATGACGAGCTTCGTGCCCAAGTCGGGTGTCTCCGTGCAGCTGCTGCGCGGGCGGCAATGGCTGGCCGTGCTGGGCTCGGTCGGCCAGCCCCGCGATGGCGATCCGTCCGCGGCCTTCGTGCTGTTCGATACGGTCTCGTGCGAGATCACCTATTGCCGCGCGCCCTATGACATCGAGACGGCCGCGGGCCGCATCCGCGAAAATGGCCTGCCGCCCTGGCTCGCCGACCGGCTCTCGCAGGGGCGCTGACGACAATGCCGAAACCCCTGGTCAAGCCCGGCGCGGAGATCGACGGCTACACCATCGGCGAGTGCGTCCATACCGGCGGCATGGCGACGCTGTGGACCGTCACCCATCCCAGCATTGACGTGCCGCTGCTGATGAAGATCCCGCGGGTGTCGGAGGGCGAGGACCCCGCCGCAATCGTCTCCTTCGAGATGGAGATGATGATCCTGCCACGGCTCGCCGGACCCCACGTGCCGTCGTGTTTCGGCACCGGGGATTTCGCGCACCAGGCCTATGTCGTGATCGAGCGCATCGTCGGCACGACGCTCTACAAGCGGCTGCCGGACCTGCCGCTGCCCTACGAGGAGGCGCGGCAGCTCGTCGCCAGGATCGCGACCGCGCTCGCCGATCTGCACCGGCAGAACGTGATCCATCACGACATCAAGCCCAGCAGCATCATGTTCCGCGACAGCGGCGAGGCGGTGCTGATCGACTACGGCCTGTCGCATAACAACCACCTGCCGGATCTTTTGCAGGAGGAGTTCCGCCTGCCTTACGGCACCGCGCCCTACATGGCGCCGGAGCGATTGCTTGGCGTGCGCGACGATCCGCGCAGCGATCTGTTTTCGCTCGGCGTGCTGCTCTATTTCTTCACCACGGGCGAGCGCCCGTTCGGGGAGGGCGAGACGCTGCGCGCGATGCGGCGGCGGCTCTGGCGCGATCCGCATCCGCCGCGCAAGCTGCGCAGCGACTATCCGCCCTGGCTCCAGGAGGTGGTGCTGCGCTGCCTCGAGATCGAGCCGGTGTGGCGCTATCCGACTGCATCGCAGCTCGCTTTCGATCTCGCCCATCCGAGCCAGGTCAAACTCACCGCGCGCTCGGAGCGGCTGAAGCGCGATCCGTGGAGCGTCGCGTGGCGGCGCCGCTTCAACCAGGGCGTCATGGCACCGCGCGCCAAATCGGACGTCGCGGAGCAGATCGCATCGAGCCCGATCCTCGCGGTCGCACTCGACACGGTGGAAGGCGCGCCGGAGCTGAACGAGGCGCTGCGCGTCACGACCGAGCGCATTCTCGCAACGCTGCCGTCAGCGCGGCTCGCCTGCGTCAACGTGCTGAAGCTCAATCGCATCGCCATCGACAAGACGCTGGACGAGCAGGGCTCCAACAAGCATGTCGACCGCCTGGTGGCGCTCAGGCATTGGGCGACGCCGCTCAAGCTCGACGAGAGCCGGCTGTCGGTTCACGTGCTGGAGGCGGTCGATCCCGCCGCTGCGCTGCTGGAATTCGCCGAGGTCAACCAGGTCGACCATGTCATCATCGGCGCACGGCAGAGCTCGTTCAGGCGCTCGCTGCTCGGCAGCGTCTCGGCCAAGGTGGCGTCCGAAGCCGTCTGCACCGTCACCGTTGTGCGGCCGCCGCGGCTCGCCGCGGATGCGGCTGACGCCGGTGAGGCGGCCGGATAGCCCCCCCAGCGTTTCGGAGAAAGGATCAGGCCGCGTGAGCGATGTGGCCGGCTTGCTTGCGGCGGATCGGCCAGGAGAAGTGCGGGCCGGCTTCGCCGTGATCTGCGCTGCCGCCGAAGTACTGAATGATCTCGCGGCAGGGCTCGCAGTTGAAGAGGTTACGCGACGCGGATGCCTTGGTCATTTCGTTCAGGCAGTTCGGGCAGTGCGGTTTCATCAGTCTCAAGTCCAGATAACAAATTTTAATGCCGCGTCAGATGCGATCGCGGCGGGCGGTGCGTGCGGAACGTGCCGGGACCTGCACCGGTCCGGCCGTCGGGCCGAACACAACAAACGCGCTGAAACCAAGCCACAACGCCACGCCAGTCCAAACCAGGGTCGTCGTCATGATGTGCTCCCGCGAAAACAGGCAGGAATCACTTGCAGTGATTTGCGCGACTCAGGGAAGTCCGTTGGAGTACGGATTAAGGTTGCAATTTTGGGGATTGCGCGCTGCGTCGCGGCTAGAGCCGCAGCTCTTGCCGTTGTGTCGAGCGATCGTGTGGTTCAGATCGCTTCACCGCGTGCGCCGGCGGCGGCGTTGCGGATCGCCGCGATGTTGGCCTTGTAGGCTTCCTGGGTGCCGCCCCTGAACACGGACGTGCCGGCGACGAAGGCATTGGCGCCGGCCGCAGCCAAGGCACCTGCGACGTCGGGGCCGACGCCGCCATCGACCTCTATGTCGATCGGTCGCCCCGCCGTCATCGCGCGGATGTCGCGGATCTTGCCGATCGCGGAAGGGATGAAGGCCTGGCCGCCGAAGCCGGGATTGACCGACATCACCAGCACGAGGTCGACCAGGTCGATGACGTATTCGAGCGCGCTGATCGGCGTGCCCGGATTGAGCGAGACGCCGGCCTTCTTGCCGAGCGCGCGGATCGCCTGGAGCGAGCGATGCAGATGGGGACCAGCCTCCGCATGCACGGTGATGTGGTCGCAGCCGGCTTTCGCAAAGGCCTCGAGATAGGGGTCGCAGGGCGCGATCATCAGATGCGCGTCGAAGATCTTCTTGGTGTGCGGGCGCATCGCCTTGATGACGTCGGGGCCGTAGGAGATGTTGGGAACGAAGTGCCCGTCCATCACGTCGAGATGGATCCAGTCGGCCCCCGCGGCGTCCACCGCGCGCACCTCCTCGCCGAGCCTGGAGAAATCCGAGGCCAGGATCGAGGGCGCGATTGCCAGGGGGCGGGGGGCGAAGGCTTGGGTCATGGCGCGGTTTCCCGTGGCGGCCGAAACAAGAATGGGCCTCGCCTAACATGGGCACCTGCGGCGGGCAATGCGGGGGCGGCGTGCTTCCTGTGGGCGGAAAATTCTGCCGCGACCGGCACGAATTGCCGGTGTTCCCGGGCCGGGCCAAGTACAGCCAAGTGCAGTGGAGGCGGATTTCATTGAGCTTTTTGCACTGGCACGGGGCTTGCTGACGTCCTCCCCGGGACATTGGCCGCGGCATGCCGCATCGGTTGGAGTTGTGCAATGTTGTTTGCGCTTGGCGCAGTATCGAGCGCGCTCGACGTGATCCAGTCGCTGACGAACTCGAAGTCGTCGTCGTCGACGCAGAAGACGGGATCTTCGCAGGGCGCTACCAATCCATTCGCGATCGACAGCGGCAGCAGCACGACCAGCAGCGCGACCTCGTCGGTCAATTCGGGCAAATATCCGCAGATCTCGCCGGAGACGATGAACGCGCTGTTCGCCGCGCAGAGCCAGTCGACGGACAGCACGAGCACCACGGCGAGCTCGACCTCATCGAGTTCGACGTCGACGAGCCGGGATGCTGCGCTCAAGGACCTGTTCTCGCAGATCGATGCGGACGGCGACGGCAAGATCACCAAGTCCGAATTCGAGAAGGCGCTGGGGGCCGGCGGCACCAATCTGGCGCAGGCCGATGACGTGTTCTCCAAGCTGGATTCGAATTCCGACGGCAGCGTCAGCCTGGATGAGATGTCGAAGGCGCTGAAGAGCGGCCATCACGGCCACCATCACGTGCAAGGCGCCGGCGGCGCGGGCGATGGATCGGATTCCTCGTCGCAGTCGAGCGGCGGGTCGACCGCGACCACGACGACCAACGCCGACGGCTCGACCACCACCACCGTCACCTATGCCGACGGGTTCAAGATGTCGACGACCGTTCCCGGCGCCTCCAGCTCTTCAAGTGCGAACGGCGGCGGCAACTCGCCCTACGACTGGTTCGGACAGATGATGCAGCGCCAGGCTCAGGCCTCGGCGGGGTCCACGGCTTCATCGATGTCGATGAGCGTGTGAGCTTGGTCTTACCTCGCCCCGCTTGCGGAGAGAGGTCGAATTCGAGCGCAGCTCGAATTAGGGTGAGGGGGACTCTCCGCGAATTCAACTCTCACCGCCCCCGTGGAGACTCCCCCTCACCCCAACCCTCTCTCCGCAAGCGGGGCGAGGGAGCGCACCTTCTATGATCCAAACCGGTCCTTCCACGCCGGTAGCGCGCCGGGGAATGGCAGCGCGGTCGCGCTGTAGACGCCGCGTGCGATCGCGCGCGCGACGACGTTGGCGGCGACCATGCCGAGCTCGGTGAGCTCGACCAGCGGCTCGATCGGCTTCTCGCAGGTGGCAGCCGCGAACAGCACGTCGCCGTCGAGCGGGGCGTGCACCGGATAGATCGCGCGGGCAAATCCGGTCTGCGCGATCATCGCGAGGCGCTTGGCCTGGGCCTTGCTCAGGATCGCGTCGGTGACGACGAGGCCGATCGTCGTGTTCTCACGTTCGCTCGCGGCAGGGCCGCCCTTGATGCGCATCGCCAGCATGTCCGGCGTGAATTGAGACGGCAGCCCGCGTCCGCCGAGCTCGCCGTTCAGCTCGAACGGCGCGGCCCAGAACCACGGCCCATCGCCGACGGTGACGCTGCCGACCGCATTGACGACCATGATCGCGGCGACCTTGACGCCGTTCGCCGTCACGGCCGACGCCGAGCCGAGCCCGCCCTGGAAGGTGGCCGTGGTGGCGCCCAGGCCTGCGCCAACGCTGCCGAGCGCAAAGTCGGTGCCGGCAGAAGCGGCTGCGGCGTAGCCGAGATCGCGATAGGGCGAGAAGCGGCCCCACTTCTTGTCGCCGCCGTTGAGCAGGTCGAACATGATTGCGCCCGGCACGATCGGGATCACCGCGTCACGGATCTTGAAGCCGCGGCCTTGTTCGGCAAGCCAGGCCTGAACGCCCCCGCCGGCATCGAGGCCGAAAGCCGAGCCGCCGGAGAGTGCGATTGCATCGACGCGCTCGACCGTGTTGGCGAGATCGAGCAGGGCATCCTCGCGCGTGCCGGGACCGCCGCCGCGGACGTCAATTGCCGCGACTGCCGGCTGATCGAAAATAATCGCGGTCGTGCCCGAGGCCAGCTTCGCATCGTCGGCATGGCCGACGCGGACGCCGGCGATATCGGTCAGTAGATTTTTCAAGGCCGCCACTCCATGCGCTGCAGGCATCAGCGATAGCGCACGGATACGGCGGGCTCAACTGGCCAGCGCCATCCTCAGCATCTTGGCGAGCTCGGACTTGCGATAGGGCTTGGCCAGCAGCAGCACGCCGGAATCGAGCCGGCCGTGATGGACGATGGCGTTCTCGGTGTAACCCGACGTGAACAGCGTCTTCAGATCGGGGCGGCGGCGGGCCGCCTCATCAGCGAGCTGGCGGCCGTTCATGGCGCCCGGCATGATGACGTCGGTGAAGAGCAGGTCGATGCTCTTGTCGGCATCGATGATAGTGAGGGCTTCGGCCGCGTTGGCGGCTTCGAGCGCGACATAGCCGAGGCTCTTGATCTGCGTCACGACATATTGCCGCACCAGCGCGTCATCCTCGACGATCAGAATCTTCTCGTCGCCGCCGGTGATGGGCACGTTCTGGAGCGACTCGAACTCGGTTTCCTGCACGCCGCTCGAGCGCGGCAGGTAGATCTTCACGCTCGTGCCGTGGCCTTCCTCGCTGTAGATCTTGATGTGGCCGCCGGACTGTTTGACGAAGCCGAACACCATGCTGAGGCCGAGGCCCGTGCCCTTGCCGACCTCCTTGGTGGTGAAGAAGGGATCGAAAACCCGATCGAGCAGGTCCGGTGGAATGCCGCTGCCAGTGTCGCTGACCGCGATCATCACGTAATTGCCGGCAACCACCTCGGCATTCATGCTGGCATAGCCGTCGTCCAGGAAGATGTTGCGTGTTTCCAGCACCAGCGTGCCGCCGCCGGGCATGGCGTCGCGCGCGTTCAGGGCGAGATTGAGGATCGCGGTGGAAAGCTGACCGGGGTCGACCAGCGCCGGCCAGGCGTCCTCCGTGAGCTGAGGCACGATGGTGATCTGCTCGCCAAGGGTGGGATGCAGCAGCTTGGCCGCTTCGAGCGCGAGCGCATTGACGTCGATCTCGCGCGGCTGGAGCGGCTGCTTGCGGGCGAAGGCGAGCAGATGCTTGGTCAGTTGCGCCCCGCGCTCGGCGGCGTCGTCGATCAGCTTGGTGATCGCGGCGAGCTCGGGACGGTCGGCCACCGCATCGGACAGGAAGCCGATCGTGCCGGTGATGACGGTCAGCACGTTGTTGAAGTCGTGGGCGACGCCGCCGGTCAATTGGCCGATGGCGTCCATCTTCTGGACCTGCCTGAACTGGGCCTCGGCGGCCTGCTTCTCGGTGAGGTCGCGGCCGATGAAGAAATGGCGCCTCGCCGGCTCGGACCATGTGCCCATCCAGTTCAGCGTGACCTCGTGGCCGTCGTAGTGATAGTAGCGCGCCTCGAAGCTGCGCTTGACCTGGCCACGCCGCGCCGCGCGCATCTCGCCCCGCGTGTTCTCGAGGTCATCAGGGTGAATGAACTCGGTCGCGTTGTGCCCGATCAGGTCTTCCGGGCCATAGCCGAGGATGTCCTTCACGCTCGGGCTGACCTGGACGAAATTGCCGAAACCGTCGGTCACCAGAATCAGGTCCTGCGAGGTCTCGAAGATGCGCTGGCGCTCCTCGATCTCGCGGCGCAGCTTCTCTCGCGATTGCTTCTCTTCGGTGATGTCATGGGCAATCTCGGAGGCGCCGATGATTTCTCCGCCGTCCCACCTCAGCGGCGAGACGTTCAGCACGACGTCGAGCTGACGGCCGTCCTTTCGCACGCGGACCGTTTCGTGTCGGGCAATCGACTCGTTGCTGCTGATGCGGTTGAGGATGCCCCAGATCTCGGGCTTGCGGTCCTTCGGCACGATGATGTCGATCGGCTTGCCGATGGCCTCTGCGGCGGAGTAGCCGAACAGACGCTCGGCGGCGCTGTTCCAGCCCGTGATGATGCCGTCGAGGGATTTTGTGATGATGGCATCGTTGGAGGACTCGACCACGGCGCCGTAGAGCGCCAGGCGCCTGCCGTAATAGTCGCGATCAGTCGCCGATTGTTCGCGCAGCCGGCCAACGAGGCTCGCCGTGTTCGCCTGGAGGCGGACGTTCTCGGCAAGCAGCACGGCGAGCACGAAGCTGGAGGCGAGGAGGCCGTAGATCCGGCCGGCATAGAAGCCGAGATCGAAGCGCGCGACGTTGACGATTGCCGACAGCGCGACATCGAACAGCCAGGCGCACATCGTGACCATGAGCCAGACGTCGATCACCGTGTGCGGCTTGCGGAACCACAGTGTGATCAGCGCCGCGAAGCTCAACGACCATACGAAAGAAGCCACGCCGATCATGGTGGTGGTGTAGTGGCCCTCGCTCAGCAGGACCGGCAGCAGGCCGTGCTGCGCAGTTATCAGCCAGGCGAAGACGGTCGTCGCGGCGAGCACGCCGAGGACGGAGACCGCGATCGCCGGCGCTGCCGAGCCCGTAATCCTGTTGCCGCCATTGCTGTCGTCCTTCAGCCAGCCATAGGTGAGCACGAACAGCGGGAAGCCGCCGTGCCAGATCATGTAGAGCCAGACTGTGCTTTGCGAGCCCGCCCCGAACAGTCCGGTCGGGGTGAGCAGGCCAGGGAAGGTGAGGGCGTGGGTCACCGTGGCCGCCGCCGTGAACAGATAGCCGGTCGACAGCACCAGCAGCGCGCGGCTGCGCAGCACTGCGAATTGCGACAACAGAAGAACGGCGGTGATGATGTCGATGACTGCGAGCGCTGATTGATAGCTCGCCACGAAGGCGGGGACCTGCAACAGCGGCACGCCCGCGAACGGCACGGCCAGCGCAAACAGAACCGCGGAAATCCCGACGATCGCCAAAGCTGCGGCGCGATCGCCCCGCGTAGCCGGCGAGGTCGAAAGGAATGTGCTTCGGTCGTTGGGCGCTAGCACGTTGATCTCTCGTAAGCCGGCATGGTGGTCTCGCACGTCAATCTCTTCCAGCCGGGCTGCCGCTTCCTCCATGGTAGCCGGCTCCGGGCGCGTATCGTGACAGAAAGCGCTTGCGGCTCAACCGAAGGTTACAGCTTACTTAACTTAAAGGAAGGCCCGGAGCGGGTAATTGGTAAGGGGTGCTTTACTGGACAGATTCATACTGCCTTGCCGCCCTTTTGCGGTGAATTGAACCAATTAATGATAGCAATTCGAGAGTTGTTCCCATGCCCCGTGTCCTCGTGATCGACGACCAGAAGGGCGTCCGCGCCATGATCGCGATGGTGCTCAGGGTCAACCATTATGACGTGGTCGAGGCCGAGAGCGGCGCGGCCGGCCTGAAGGCCTTCGGCGAGGGCGCTTTCGATGCCGCGATTGTCGACATTTTTCTGGCCGGTACCAGCGGCGTCGATGTCATGGCCGCTATCCGCGAGCGGTTCCCCGCTTTTCCGATCGTGGCGGTCTCCGGTATGACCGCGCTGGATTTCATGGGCGAGGCGCCCGGTCTGGCCGATGTCGTCTGCCTGCAAAAGCCGTTTCGGCCGAGCGACCTCCTGAGCGCGCTCAAGACTGCGCAGAGCCAGGCCGCAGCCTGCGAGCCTGCGCAAGCGGTCTGACACAAGAAAACGCCCCGGCGAACCGGGGCGCTTTGGCAATTGATCTGGCTAGAGCCATTTCCGTTCCGATGGAATCGGAACGGGGGCTCTAGATTCTTGTTTTGACGCGTTTTCTTGACGCGAACCGGTATCCACTTCGCTCGAAAACGCTCTAAAGGGTCAGCCCGCCTGTCTCAGGTGCCCTGGCCGCTGACTTCGGTGTAGCCGCCCTTGGCGTCCCATTTGTAGACGACGTAGTCGATCTGCTTGATGTCGCCCTTGGCGTCATACTCGATCGGGCCGATCACGGTGTCCCACTTGCCAGCCTTCATCGCTTGCATGACCTTCTTGGCGTCGGTGGTGCCGGCCTTCTTGGCCGCCTCCGACCACACCTGCAGCGCCGCATAGGTGTAGAGCGTGTAGCCCTCGGGATCGATGCCCTTGGCCTTGAAGGCCTCGACGATCTTCTTCGCGGTCGGCTTGTTGCGCGGATCGGGACCGAAGGTGAACAGCGTGCCTTCGCCGGCCGGGCCGGTGATGGAGGCGTACTCCTTGTCGGCAAGCGCGTCGCCGGCCATCAGGATCGTCTTGAGGCCCTGGTCGCGCATCTGGCGCAGGATCAGGCCGCTCTCCTGATGGTAGCCGCCGACATAGACGAGGTCGATGTTGTCGCGCTTCAGTCGCGAGACGATCGCGTTGAAGTCCTTGTCGCCCTTGTTATAGGACTCGTACATCTTCTCGGTGATGCCGGCCTTGTTGAGCGCCTTCTTGGTCTCGTCGGCAAGACCCTTGCCGTAAGTGGTCTTGTCGTTGAGGATCGCGATGTTCTTGCCCTTGAAATTCTTGGCAATGTACTGCGCCGCGATCAGGCCCTGCTGATCGTCGCGGCCGCAGACGCGCGCCACGTTCCACAGCTTGCGCTCTGTGAAGGTCGGGTTGGTCGAGGCCGGCGTGATCTGGAGCACGTTGCCGTCGGCATAGGCTTCGGAGGCGGGGATCGACGACGACGAGCAATAGTGTCCGGCGACGAACGGCATTTTCGCGCTGGCGATCTTCTCGGCAACCGAGCGCGCCTGCTTCGGATCGCAGGCATCATCCTCGACGTCGAGCGCGAGCTTCTTGCCAATGACGCCGCCAGCGGCGTTGATGTCAGCCACGGCCATCTCGGCGCCGTTCTTCATCTGGCGGCCGAAGGCGGACTCGCCGCCGGTCATTGGACCGGCGACTGCGACGGTGACATCCTGGGCAAATGCCGCGCTCGATAGAGCGATCGATGCGCCGAATGCCAGACCGATGAGCTTCAGTGATTTCATGAGATACCTCGCGGGTGGTCGCCTGTGGAAGTTGCCGGGCACGCCCGGTCCAAACCGGCGCCATTCTTGAATGAAATTGGCGAGAAGTCACCGGCAAAATACGGGCATTTGCGGAGATATCTCGCCACATTCGGCCCGCACGTGGTCCGCCTTCCAGCCCGGTCAGCCGTGCCGGCCGCCTTCCAGGTAGGCAGCGCGAATCTCGGGGCGCTGCAGCAACTCGGCACCGGTCCCGGCCAGCGTGATCAGGCCGTTGACCATGACATAGCCGCGATGGGCGAGCTTGAGCGCATGGTTGGCGTTCTGCTCCACGATCAGGACGGTCAGGCCGTCCTGCCGGTTCAGGGTGCGGATTGCATCGAAGATCTGGCGCGCGATCAGCGGCGCCAGCCCGAGCGAGGGCTCGTCGAGCAGGAGCAAGCGGGGGCGGCTCATCAGGGCGCGGCCGATCGCCAGCATCTGCTGCTCGCCGCCGGACAGCGTTCCGCCGCGCTGGGCATAGCGTTCCTTCAGGCGCGGAAACAGCGTGAACACGCGTGCCAGCGTGGCCTCGCGTTCGGTGTCGGTGCATCCGGTGGCGTCCGCCCCCATCTGGAGGTTTTCAGCGACGCTCATGCGCGGGAAGATGCGGCGGCCTTCCGGCGATTGCGCGATGCGCAAATGCGCGATCGCGTGGGTGGGGACGTAGGTGATGTCGCGGCCTTCGTACAGGATCTGGCCGGCGCGGGCGCGCGGTTTGCCGAAGATCGTCATCATCAGCGTCGACTTGCCGGCGCCGTTGGCGCCGATCAGCGCCACGATCTCGCCGGCATTGATCTCGACGTCGACGCCCTTCAGCGCCTCGATCTTGCCGTAGGCGGCGTGCAGGCCGCGGATCGCGAGCAGGGGAGTGGTCATGCCGCAACCTCACTGCCGTCATGGCCGGGCATAGCCGTCCGAAGGACGGCGTCGCTCCGCTCGCCTATGTCCCGGCCATCCACGTCTTGAAGCTCGACACCTGGCAAAGGCGTGGATGCCCGGGTCGAGCCCGGGCATGACGACTTGGAGAGACCGGCAATCACGACCCGCTCTCCATCACGGCCACCGCCTCGTCTTCGTCGGAGCCGAGATAGGCGGCGATCACCTTGGGATCGTCGCGGACCTCGCGCGGGGAGCCTTCCGCGATCTTGACGCCATGGTCCATCACCACGATGTGGTCGGAGATTTCCATCACCACCGACATGTCGTGCTCGATCAGGAGGATCGAGGTGCCGAGCTCGTTGCGGATCGAGAGCAGGAGCTCGCTCAACGCGGCGCTCTCGCGTGCATTGAGGCCGGCGGCAGGTTCGTCCAGGCACAAAAGCGCGGGCTCGGTACACATCGCGCGCGCGATTTCGAGCCGGCGCTGGTCGCCATAAGCGAGATTGCCGGCGGCATCGTCGGCGCGGTCGAGCAGATTGACGCGCCTGAGCCAGTCGGTGGCGAGATTGATCGCCTGCTTTTCGGCGTCGCGATAGCCGGGCATACCGACGAGGCCGAGGAAGGTGAAGCCGGAGGCGCGCATCAGTGTGTTGTGCTGCGCCACCATCAGATTCTCCAGCGCGGTCATGCCGGGAAACAGGCGGATGTTCTGGAAGGTGCGCGCCACCTTGGCCTGCTTGGCGATGCGGAAATCGTTCAGCCGCTCCAGCGCGATTGTCCTGCCGTCGTCATGGGTGAGACGAATGGTGCCGCCGCTCGGCCTGTAGAAGCCGGTGATGCAGTTGAAGACGGTGGTCTTGCCGGCGCCGTTCGGTCCGATCAGCGCGGTGATCTTCTTGCGCTCGGCCGCAAGCGACAGGTCCTGCACGGCGACAATGCCGCCGAAGCGCATGGTCAGCCGGTCGACGCTGAGAATCTTGTCGCCGCTCATCCGTGCCCTTCCTTGACAAGGTCGGAAGAGATCGCCTGCGCCTTGGTCAGATACACGGTCGGTGCGCGATGGCCGATCAGGCCGCGCGGCCGCCAGATCATGATCAGCACCATGGCCATGCCGAACACCAGCATGCGGTAGGTCTCGAGACCGCGGAACAGCTCGAAGCCGCCGATCATGGCGAGCGCGGCAAGCGCCACGCCGAGCTGCGAGCCCATGCCGCCGAGCACGACGATGGCGAGCACCAGCGCCGATTCCTGGAAGGTGAAGGATTCCGGGCTGATGAAGCCCTGGCGTGTCGCGAAGAACGCGCCGGCAAAGCCGCCGAACATTGCGCCCGTCGCGAATGCCGTGAGCTTGGTGGTCGTGGTGTTGATGCCGAGCGCGCGACAGGCGACCTCGTCCTCGCGCAGGGCTTCCCAGGCCCGCCCGATCGGCAGCCGGCGCAGGCGGATCGTCACCCAGTTGGTCAGGAGCGCGAGCGCCAGGATGACGTAGAACAGGAAGACGATGCGATGGGTCGGCGAATATTCGATGCCGAGCTTGGCGGCGAGCCCGTCATCGCTGTTGTCGAGCGGGATGCCGAAGAATGAGGGGCGCGGAATTCCCGTGACGCCGTTCGGCCCGCCGGTCAGATCTTGCCAGTTGATGATGACGAGGCGGATGATCTCGCCGAAGGCGAGCGTCACGATGGCGAGATAGTCGCCGCGCAAGCGCAGCACGGGGAAGCCGAGCAGCATGCCCCAGAACGCGGCGAGAATGCCCGCGAGCGGCAGGCAGACCCAGAACGACCAGCCGAAATTGGTGGCGAGCAGGGCGTAGGAATAGGCGCCCACCGCGTAGAAGGCGACATAGCCGAGATCGAGCAGGCCCGCGAGGCCGACCACGACGTTCAGGCCCCAGCCCAGCATGACATAGGTGAGCACGAGGATCGCGAGGTCGAGGATGTAGCGCTGGTTATAGAAAATCACCGGCACCAGCAGCGTGAAGATCAGGAGCGCGGGCGCGAGGTAGCGGCCGACGAACGACATGCCGCTCTTCACCGCCGGCGGCACCAGCTTCTCAGCGCCGGTCGGGCCGATCCACTGCCGCAACAGCTCGATCACGATTGAGCCGCCGAACACCGCGGCGACGAGGGATGCCAGGTCGCCGAAGCGCGTCCAATAGGTGAGCTGGCCGTCGGAACCCGCCTCGGTCCGGATGCCGACCATCAGCGAGAACAGCACCAGCGCGATCAGGGCGTTGATGAAGGCCGTCTTCAGGAGCGAGGGGATCCCCGTTGCAGGTTTGGCCGTCATGGTTGAGGGAACTGTCACGCGCGACCGTCAAACCTTTTCGACTTCGGGACGGCCGAGCAGGCCGGTCGGCATGAAGATCAGCACGACGATCAGGATCGAGAACGCCGCGACGTCCTTGTACTCGACCGAGAAATAGGCCGACCAGAACGTCTCGATCAGGCCGATCGCGAGACCGCCGAGCATGGCGCCCGGCAGCGAGCCGATGCCGCCAAGCACGGCCGCGGTAAACGCCTTGATGCCGGCGACGAAGCCCATGTAGAAGTCGACCAGGCCGTAATAGAGCAGGTACATCAGGCCGGCGACCGCGGCGAGCGCTGCGCCGATCACGAAGGTCATGGAGATGGTGCGGTCGACATCGACGCCGAGCAGCGCCGCCATGGTCTGGTCCTGCTCGCAGGCGCGCATGTCGCGCCCGAGCCGGGTGCGCGAGACCAGCCAGGTGAAGATCGCCAGCAGCACGATGGTCGTGAGCACCACCATGATCTGGATGTTGGAGAGCTGGATCACGAAGCCGTCCGCGCTCTCATGCAGCGTGTAGCCGCCGGTGATAAAGGGCGGGATCGGCTTGACGCGGGCGCCTTGCGCCACCTGCGAGTAGTTGGTCAGCACGAAGGACATGCCGATCGCCGACAGCATCGGGGCGAGGCGGAAGGAGTGGCGCAGCGGACGGTAGGCGATGCGCTCGATGGTCCAGCCATAGAGCGCCGTGATCGCCATCGAGACCAGCAGCACGACGAGCAGGATCACCGGGATCGCGGTCAGGCCGAGCGAGATCAGGATCAGGAAGGTGATCAGCGCGATGAAGCCGCCGATCATGAAGATGTCGCCATGGGCGAAATTGATCATGCCGACGATGCCGTAGACCATCGTGTAGCCGATGGCGATCAGGCCGTAGATGGAGCCCAGGACAAGGCCGTTGATGAGCTGCTGGGCGAAATAATCCATGCGCTGCCGTATCAAACCTGGTCAGAGAGTCTTGGGCCCCGGCAGCCCTTGAGCATTCTCATCGTTTTGTAACAGGAGGGAACTGGCGGCTGCAACTGGCCAAGCATTGGCATAAAGGCTTGTACAGAGGTCATTTCGTGATCGATGCCATCTTCCGGTTCCGCACCTGCGAGGAACCGGGTTCCGCAAAGCAACCAAATTCGATGCCGTTTGTTGCTTCATCTCTGACGTCCAACAACGGAGTTTCCCCGAATGACGAAACAGCAGAGTCAGAATCCGGGTCAGCAGGGTCAGAACCCCGGCCAGCAGCGCCCCGGACAGCAGCAGGGCGGCGGCCAGAAACCCGGACAGCAGCAGCAACATGACCCGATGCGCCAGGGCGACAAGCCCGGACAGCAGGGTGGTGGTCAGCATGGCCAGGATAAGTAGCCAGGGAGCCGAGGAGCTAACAGAGCCCCGCCGAAAGGCGGGGCCTTTTTCTGTGGGTGCGAGGCCCAACGGGCCGGTTAAGGTAAACAAAGGGTTTAAATTGCCGCCTCAGTCTGATGGGAGTTAGCTCCCGGCAAAGCCTTCCGTTGAAGGCGCGTGGCAGGCGAAGCGGGAAGCGGCATGTTCAGGAATTGGCGGATCGGCTCGGTCAACGGCGCGCTGCTGGCGGCCTATTTCATCCCGGCCTGGACGCTCGTCGCCTTCAACATCATGGTGGCGCCGGTGCACGGCCTCTATGAGCGGCCGAGCGTCGCAGTCGCGCTGTTCCTCAGCGACCATCTCCAGATGGCGGGGATGAGCACGGTGCGCGCCGCCTGGCTTCTGGCGTTGGGACGGCTGACCGTCGTGGCCTTCTTTGCGATCTACCTTGCGCTTCTGTGCATTCCCCGCATCCGCAAGAGCGGCGGCAGCGACGAGGCGCTCGGGATCGCGCTTGCGATCGGCAGCGTGATCTCGTTCGCGAGCATGGTGATGGCCTCGAAGGTCGGCGAGATGGCCGCGCTCCGGCTGCACGCCACCGAGCTGCTGCTCTTGCTCGGTGCTGCCATCGTGGTGGTGATCGAACGGCCCGAGGCGGCGCCGCAGGCCGCCCAAGCTCAGGGCAAGGCCCCCGTGCCGCTAGGCCTTGAGCAGGCCGAGCTCCTGCACAATCGCTGAGGCTTCCTTCACGGCGTGGTTTGCCGCCGGCACGCCGCAATAGATCGCCTGCTGGAGCAGGATTTCCTTGATGTCGTCGGGGGTGAAGCCGCCCTCGGCGAGCGCCGCGCGCACATGCAGGCGGAACTCGTCCCATTGACCGAGCGCGACCATGGTGCCGATCACCAGCACCCGCCGCGTGCGCTCGTCGAAATGCGGCCGCGTCCAGATCTCGCCCCAGGCGTAGCGCGTGATCATGTCCTGGAAATCGGTGTTGAACGCATTGCGGCCCGCGATCGACTTGTCGACCCAGGCATTGCCCAGCACTTTTCGGCGTACGTTCATGCCGGCATCGCGGCGCTTTTGGTCGTCCATTCTATCCTCCGGTGAGTCATTCCGGGGCGCCTCGAAGAGGCGAACCCGGAATCTCGAGGCCGTGAAATGCGGATCGAGATTCTCAGGTGCGCAATTGCGCACCATAGTTCGATGCTTCGCATCGCCCCGGAATGACGATCGGCTCGATCAGCGCTGCGTCAGGAAGCCGACCACCGCGTCGGTGAACGCGTGCGGCTGCTCGACGTTGGAAATGTGGGCGGCGTCGATGATGGTCATGCTGGCGCCGGGAATCTTCGAGCGGATCAGTTCACCCGCCGAGATCGGCGTCGCCATGTCGTGGCGGCCGGCGATCACCAGCGTCGGGCTCTTGATCTTCGGCAACAGCTCGCGCTGGTCCAGCGTCGACAGCGCCTCGCAGCAGGCGAGATAGCCTTCGACGGGGGTTGCAAGCAGCATCGACTTCATCTTCGCGGTGATCTCAGGCTCACGCTCGCGGAAATCCTGGGTCAGCCAGCCGGCGATCACGGTATCCGCGACCGCGGCGATGCCGCCCTTCCTCACGGCGTCGATGCGTTCCAGCCATCTGGTCGGCTCGGCATAGTAGCAGGAGGTGTTGGCGAGGATGAGCTTGTCGAACCTTTCAGGCGCATTCGCGCCCAGCCATTGCCCGACCATGCCGCCCATCGACAGGCCGCACCAATGCACCTTCTCGATGTTGAGGTCGTCGAGGATCGCGAGCACGTCGCGGCCGAACCGCTCCATCGTATAGGGCGCGGGCGGAACGTTGGATTTGCCATGGCCGCGGCGGTCGTAGCGGATGACGCGGAACACCTGCGTCAGCGCCTTCATTTGCGGCTCCCACATCTGCAGCGTGCAGCCGAGCGAATTGGAGAGCATCAGCGTCGGCCCGCCGTCGCGGCCCTCGACGGAGACGTTGATCAGGCAGCCGTCGGCATTGATCATCGGCATGGCATGTTCCTCGTCATGCGCGGGCTCGACCCGCGCATCCATCCAAATAATGAATCTTTCCTGGATGATGGATTGCCGGGTCAAGCCCGGCAATCCATCAGGAGAGATTCAACGAAGCGAGCAGGCGGTCGATCAGAGCCTGCGACGCCCCTTGATAGGCCATCGGCTCGAACAATGCCGCAAGTTTTTCCGGTGGCAGATGCGCGGTAACCTGCGAATCGGCCGACAGCACATCGCGCAGATGTTTTTTCTCGGCCACCGCGCGCTTGCTCGCGGCCTCGATGAGATGATGCGCATCGCTCTTGCCGATCTTCTCGGCCAGCGCGAAGGTGACCGCTTCCGCCATGATCAGGCCGTGCGTCGCATCGAGGTTGCTGCGCATGCGCGCCGCGTCGACGTCGAGCCCTTCCGCGATGTCGACGATGGCGGCAAGCGCGCCCGAGGTGACCAGCATCAATTGCGGCAGCGTCGGCCATTCCGCGTGCCAGGGCCCGGCGCTGCGCTCGTGGTCCTGCACCTGCGCGGCCAGAATGGTCGCAGCGAGCTGCGGGGCCATGGTCGCTGCGCCCAGGGCGCTTGCGGCGGCGACCGGATTGCGCTTGTGCGGCATGGTCGAGGAGCCGCCGCGGCCTTCGCCGGCGGGCTCGAATGCTTCGGCGACATCGGTCTGCATCATCAGCGAGACGTCGCGCGCGATCTTGCCGCAGCTCCCGGCGAGAATCGCAAACGCCGATGCGGCCTCCGCGATGCGGTCGCGATGGGTGTGCCAGGGCGCTTCCGGCAATTGCAGGTTCAACTCCTGCGCCAGCCGCTCGGCGATCGCGAGCCCGTTGTCGCCGAGGGCGGCGAGCGTGCCGGCCGCGCCGCCGAATTGCAGCG
>NZ_LGHM01000174.1 GCF_001908185.1 Bradyrhizobium sp. AS23.2 | reverse complement strand
CTCAATGGCGCTGCTGTCTTATAGAAGGTGCGGCAAATCAGGTCGGTCGAGAGGTTTCATGGTTTCGCTCAAGCAGATCGTGTGTGCGACGGTTGCAATGCTCGCGGTGTCCACTGTCGCGCGTGCGGAGGACGGTTTCCCCTTCGGCACCGAGATGACGCTGGAGGCGCTGCCGCAGCCGGGCTCGAAGCGGATTCCGAACATCGAGATCGGCGACCATGGCGAGGTGGTGCTGGAGCTCTGGTGCAAGGGCGGCAAGGGCCAGTTCTCGGTCGCCGGCAACACCGTGATCTTCGTCCCCGGCCAGATCCAGGACCGCTCCTGCCCGCCCGCCAAGGCGCAGGCCGACGACGACCTCGTCGCCGCGCTCGGCAGCGTCGAGACCTGGAAACGCCAGGGCGACTTTCTCGCGCTGATCGGCCCGAAACCGCTGCGCTTCCGGATGAACGGAAATTGAGCTTCGCGGCAGCCGGCGCCGTTCTTCGGCGGTTACGGCGTCGCGATCAACCCGTTGGCGGTGGCAACGATCCAGCGGCTGCCCCAGCGCACGATGGAGTCGACGCGCCCGAGTCCGGGAACAGTGTCACCGCGTGCGGCCATCCGAATTCCGTCAGGTCCGTCGAGAACGGCAGTTCCGTCCCGAACGTCAACAACGGTCCACCCGGGAATGGTTGTCGGTCTTGTTTCCGGCGCCGGCGCCAGAGGCAGCCTCATGGCAGCTGCTGGCCCCGAGAGGCTCGTATTCGCCTGAGAGGCCAAGCCATTAGGCAAGCGGGCGGGCGATGTGGTGGACGGCTTGGGAATGCTCCCTACAAAGGCGGGTGCCGCTGTTTGCAGATCCGGGTGAGATGCGGTTTTTCGACCGCCTTCGGCCTTGCCCCCGGATCTCGTTTCAGAAGTTTGCGATGAAGCCGTATGCTTCTGGGCTATTGGACTGAGGCTGATCGTGCTTGCGAGCTCAGGCCAATTCAGGCCCCCGGCCCATCCCATTCCAAAGCTTGCCGTCAGGGCAATTGTGGACAGCAGAAAGTTGCGCACTCGAACGCCATGCGGGTCTCGTAGCACCAGCACTTCGTCGCGATCGTGGCTTAACAGATTCCGCAGCCTGACCGGCTGCCTCGGCAACTGGCCGCCAGCCACATTCCCCAACCAGATGTTTCCAAGGGTACTCGGCTCGTGGTCTTGCATGATGCGACCCACGTTCGGCTACCCGATGATGGCCGAATAAACTGAATCGAATCTTAACGATCAAGCAAACGACTGCGGCAGCGCCTGCCTACTTCCACGTCGACTTGTCGGCGTCCCAGCGCTGGCCTTTCAGCTCCTTTGCGAGGGCCTCGACCGAACCGTTGTCATCCGGCTGGTCACCTTCCTCGTCCACCGCAGATTCATCCGAGAGATTGAGCTTGGCGCCGCTGCTCTCGTCGGAGATCGTGGTCGAGGGGCTGCCGATCCAGAGCATCAACCTGTCGGTCGCGCCGGGCTTGTCGGGCGAGACCAGGCCCGCGACCTCGATGGTGTCGGTGAGCTCGAGCGCCGGGAAATCCTGGTTCGGCCGCTTGAAGACCAGCTTGAGCCTGCCGGTGGCCGGGTTGAAGCTTTGCGAGACCGGCTTTGCCCCCAGCGTCCTGCTCAGCACGCCCGCCACTGTGCCCGCGAGCTTGTCGCGGTTGATCTTGTCGCCCTCGCGCCAGTCCGCGGCGGGGAAGCGGATGGTGCGGTCCATCTCGGTCATGCCCGCGGTCCAGCCCGCCGCGGTGACGCCCGGCATCGCCTTGAATTTTGCGAGCAGCGCACCGGCGCGCTCCGGATCGACCGACATGTTGATGGTCTGCTCGCCGGCGCGCAACGCGTCGCAGCCGACGTTAAGGCTCGCCAGCGTCACCTCGACCTCCTGGCCCTTCAGGCTCTTCAGGAAGTCGGTTGCGGCATCGAGCTTGACCTTGACCGCGATCGCCTCCGGCGAGACGTCGGTGAAATCCTTCGGCTGCGGCGTGATGCCGTCATCGGAGGTCTGGTTGTCCTGAAACTCCTTCTCGCTGAGATCGGAATTGTCGGGCGAGGCGACTTCGGTCACGGCCTGGCCGATCGCGATCTGGCCGCGGAATTCGAACGTGTCTCCGGTCGGCTTGCGCAGCAGCTTGACGCTGACCGGCGCCTTCTCGCCGAGGCTCTGCGTCGTGCCCGTCAGGTTCTGGCCCGCGACCTGGAGGTTGACGACGAAGCGATCCTTGCGGTCCGAATTTTTTGCGACGGGATAACAAACGTCGAGCACGGCTGCGGTGACCGTCTTGCCCTGGCGCGTCTCCTTCAGGATCACGTCGGCATTGCCTTCCATCAGCCCGTCGATCGAGGTGAAATAGCGCGTCTCGATGCCGCCGGGCGCCGTGGCCTTCGGCGAGAGTTTCATCTGGGCGGATACGAACCCGGGTGACATGGCGAACAGGGCCGCCAAAAGAGCTGTCGGGCAAACCAGAAGCGCGCGCATCGACGAAATCCTCGAGCAATAGGGCATGATCCGGACCCGGAGGGCCGCGTTAGCGCAAAGTGTGCAGCGGTTTTCCGACAAGATCATGCCCGAACAATAACCTAAAACGCGACGATGATTGGTTCCTGTTCCATCGCGCCCTAGAATCTGCGCGCCACCGTAGTGGGTTTTGGCCGTCGGTTGAATTGGAAAGCACGGGCCCAGGTCAAAACCAGGTCTGCAAAAACCGAGTCTGCAAAAAAGAAGGCCGCCCGGAGGCGGCCTTCGCAACGCTGTAAGGTGAGGATGGGCTTTAGAAGCCGCCCATGCCGCCGCCGGCCGGCATAGCGGGCGGAGCTTCCTTCTTCGGCATTTCGGCGACCATGGCCTCGGTGGTCACCAGCAGGCCGGCCACGGAGGAGGCGTCCTGCAGCGCGGTGCGCACCACCTTGGCGGGATCGATGATGCCCTTCTCAACCATGTCGACATAGTCCTCGGTCTGGGCGTCGAAGCCGAAGGTCTCGGACTTGTTCTCCAGGATCTTGCCGACGACGATCGAGCCTTCCACGCCGGCGTTCTCGGAGATCTGGCGGATCGGAGCTTCCAGCGCCTTCAGCACGATGTTGATGCCGGCCTGCACGTCGGCATTGGCGTTGGTGAGACGGCCGACCGCCTTCTTGGCGCGCAGCAGCGCGACGCCGCCGCCGGGGACGATGCCTTCCTGCACCGCGGCGCGGGTGGCGTTGAGCGCGTCCTCGACGCGGTCCTTCTTCTCCTTGACCTCGATCTCGGTCGCGCCGCCGACGCGGATCACCGCGACGCCGCCGGCGAGCTTGGCGAGGCGCTCCTGGAGCTTCTCACGGTCGTAGTCCGAGGTGGTCTCCTCGATCTGGGCCTTGATCTGGCCGACGCGGGCCTCGATCTCCGGCTTCTTGCCGGCGCCCTTGACGATCGTGGTGTTCTCCTTGTCGATCACCACCTTGCCCGCGCGTCCCAGCATCTTCACCGTGACGTTCTCGAGCTTCATGCCGAGGTCTTCGGAGATGAGCTGGCCGCCGGTGAGGATCGCGATGTCCTCGAGCATGGCCTTGCGGCGGTCACCGAAGCCCGGCGCCTTGACGGCGGCGACCTTGAGGCCGCCACGCAGGCGGTTGACGACCAGGGTGGCCAGCGCCTCGCCCTCGACGTCCTCGGCGATGATGACGAGCGGCTTGCCGGACTGCACCACGGCTTCCAGCACCGGCAGCATGGCCTGCAGGCCCGAGAGCTTCTTCTCGTGCAGGAGGATGTAGGCGTCCTCGAGCTCGGCGGTCATCTTCTCGGCGTTGGTGACGAAGTAGGGCGACAGATAGCCGCGGTCGAACTTCATGCCCTCGACGATGTCGACCTCGGTGTCGAGCGACTTGTTCTCCTCGACGGTGATGACGCCCTCGTTGCCGACCTTCTGCATCGCCTGGGCGATCATCTTGCCGATGGCGCTATCGCCGTTTGCCGAGATGGTGCCGACCTGGGCGACCTCGGAGGAGGCCGCAACCGGCTTGGCGCGCTTCTCGATGTCCTTGACCACGGCCGCAACCGCGGTGTCGATGCCGCGCTTGAGGTCCATCGGGTTCATGCCGGCGGCAACCGCCTTGGCGCCTTCGCGCACGATGGCCTGGGCCAGCACGGTCGCGGTGGTGGTGCCGTCGCCGGCGAGGTCGTTGGTCTTGGAGGCGACCTCACGCACCATCTGGGCGCCCATGTTCTCGAACTTGTCCTCGAGCTCGATCTCCTTGGCGACGGTGACGCCGTCCTTGGTGATGCGGGGCGCGCCGAACGACTTCTCGATGACGACGTTGCGGCCCTTCGGGCCGAGCGTCACCTTGACGGCGTTGGCGAGAACGTCGACGCCACGCAGCATGCGATCGCGCGCGTCTCCGGAAAATTTGACGTCTTTGGCAGCCATTCTAATGCTCCTGAAAAACCATGGATGGATTGGGGTGCCGCACTCTCCCTCGTCATTGCCGGGCTTGACCCGGCAATCCATCCACTTTCGAAAATGATGGATGCCCGGGTCGAGCCCGGGCATGACAGCTAAGGGTATTCAGCGGCTGTTCAGGCGTTCGGCCTTAGGCCATCACGCCCATGATGTCCGACTCCTTCATGATCAGGAGCTCTTCGTTGTCGATCTTGACCTCGGTGCCCGACCACTTGCCGAACAGCACGCGGTCGCCGACCTTGAGGTCGATCGGGATCAGCTTGCCGGTCTCGTCACGGCCGCCGGAGCCGACGGCGACGACCTCGCCCTGGGAGGGCTTTTCCTTGGCGGTGTCCGGAATGATGATGCCGCCCTTGGTCTTTTCCTCGGCGTCGATACGTTTGACCACGACACGGTCATGCAGCGGACGAAATTTGGATTTAGCCATGACGTTTCCCTTTGGAGGCTCGCTTCGGAAGTAGTGGAAGTGGGTGGGGCGGCGCTTCCGTCCACCCTCGTCGCGAGGATCGAACGGCACGCTTAGCAATCGGCCTTTCCGAGTGCTAATAGTGCGCCCGGAAATATGGCTTGGCTGCGGTCCTGTCAAGCAAAGGTGGTTAAGCGATTGGTGAGGCGGATATAGGATGGTGGCATTGGAAACTCGATCGGGGTACTGGCGGATCAAAGGACGTCATTGCTCCGGCGGCGGTTTTGCGCTTGGCTGCGGGAGGGGTGCGGCCATGGTCTTGTTCGGGGGAATGCCATGATCAGTTCAGCTCACGCGCGCACGGTCGCCAACCTGGCGGCTGCCTCTTGCCTGGCGTTGCTGCTCGGCGCCTGCGGCGGCGGTATGAGCCTGCCGTCCTTCTCTTCATCCTCGCCGCCGCCCGAGGCCGAGCCCGGCACCGGACCGGAAATGCCGGCGAGCATCCGCGCCGACGAGATCGTCGGCCGTTGGGGTCTCGCCTCGTTCCAGAACCCGGCCGACCGCGCCCGCACCGAGGCTGCCGCCCGGTCTCAATGCAAGAACCCCTACGTGATCACCGCCGGTTCCTCCGGCGGCGTGATCATGCATCTTGCCGACCAGGCGACGCCGCAGGAACTGCGCCTGAAGGGCTCGCCCAGCGGCAAGAACTATATCGGGCCGGCCGGTCCGACCCCCGGCGAGCAGGACCGGGAGATCGTCTCCTTCGACGGCCGCGTCCTGATCACCCGCTTCATCGACAAGGACGCCGCCACCCGCTACGGCAACATGGTCTACGTCCGCTGCGCGCCGCGGGCGTGAACGGGCGCTGACCTAACCACTCGTCATTGCGAGGAGCCAACGGGTCCGGCCTTCGGCCGGCCCGATGACAGGCTCCGCGACGAAGCAATCCAGGCCGCCTCAGCCGAGACAGTCTGGATTGCTTCGCTTCGCTCGCAATGACGAAAAAAAACGCCGGCTTTCGCCGGCGTTTTGTTTTTCTCTCTGCCGCGTCCGATCAGTCGAACAGCGCGTCGATGTCGTCCTGCGAGGCGTGGCCGACGTCGCCGGCGAGCTTCGGGCCGTTGAGCAGCTTTTCGTCCTCGCCGCGGGTGTCAACCGGCGGCGGCACATGGGCCTTGATCGCGTCGACACCGCCCCAGATGTCCATCATCGCATTGATATGCTGCTCGATGAACTTCATCGTGGTCATGACCTTGCTGATGCGCTGGCCGGTCAGGTCCTGGAAGTTGCAGGCTTCGAAGATCGAGATGACGCGTTCCTGGATGTCGTCGGCGAGGCGCTTCTGCTGGTCGACCGAGTCGACCTTGGCGAGGGCGCTGGCTGCCTGGTCGATCGACTCGGCGGCTTCGAGGATCTGCTGGGTCGCCTGCTCGGTGCCGCCGACCACGGCGCCGAGTTCGCCATTGACCTTGGCCATCTCTTCGCCGTTGAAGCTCTTGCCATGCAGCACCGCGATCTCGCGCTTGGTGCGGTCGATGGCGTCATGGATGAGGTCGAGCTCGACCTTCAACTTCTCGCACTGCTCGATCTGTGCCCGATAGGTATCGAGCATGGTGCGCGCTTCGGAGAGCTGCTGAGCCGAGGAGGCGTCGATCGCTGCCATGGCCGCGCTGCCGGACAGCGGGACAGCGCCCTTCGCCATCTGTGCGCGGATCGCGCGCAGCTCCGCCATGATCTCGCTATGCATCGGCATTGTCTCGTCGGTTACGTCAAGAATTGGCATTTCGCCGCCGATGATGTCCTCGGCACGAAAACGCTTGCGGTGAACAGCCATCAGGATACTCCCCCCACCTCACTCACGCGTCTTTGTAGGCAGAAGCGATTTAACACGAGGTTCACAGCGGGAACCGCTGTGCGGCCGCGCGCGACGGCGTGAAAACGCGCGATTAACCATGGGCGCGCGGCGTTCATCGAAAATAAACGCTGATCGCCAAATTGCGCCGTCGCTCGTGTCGTGGTGAATCGAAACGCGGCTTCCGTTTACCAAACAAAACGGCTTTTGCTTTTTATTGACCACGTCGCGAGCGCGGATCAGCCATCAGCTCTCTACGACGCATGTGATCTAGACGAAACAGTACAGAGTACGTCGATGTTCAAGAAAATGTCTGTCGCGCTGCTCGGCAGCGCTTGCACCTTCATTGCCGGCGCGAACAGCGCTAGCGCCTTCGACAATTTGGTGCCGAACGATCCGCCCGTGGTGCTCTACCGGCCGCAGGTGCCGCAAGCGCCGGCGCGCGTCGCCTCCAATTCGAACATGGGCGGCGGCTTCATCGAGTTCTTGTTCGGCGACGGGCCCGGCCGCGGTCCGGCTTACGCCCCGCAGCAGCCGACCTATCAGCAGCAGCCGGGCTATTACGACCCGCGCCGCCTGCCGCCGATGGGCGAGCCGCAGATGCAGGGGACGGTTCAGCAGGAGTTGGTCGACCCGCGGTCGCTTTCGTTCGACCCGAAATTCGAGAAACAACTCGTTGACTATAGCGGCAAGGAAAGTGCCGGCACGATCGTGGTCGATACGCCGAACAAGTTCCTCTATCTCGTCGAGGGTAACGGCAGAGCGACGCGTTACGGCATCGGCGTCGGTCGTCCCGGCTTCACCTGGTCCGGCGTGAAGTCGATCACGGCCAAGCGCGAATGGCCGGACTGGACTCCGCCGGCGGAAATGATCGCGCGCCGGCCCGACCTTCCCAGACACATGGAGGGCGGTCCTGAAAATCCGCTCGGCGCGCGCGCGATGTATCTGGGCTCCACGCTCTACCGCATCCACGGCTCCAACGAGCCCTGGACCATCGGCACCAACGTCTCCTCCGGCTGCATCCGCATGCGCAACGAGGACGTCATCGACCTCTACGGCCGCGTCAATGTCGGCACCAAGGTCGTCGTGATGTGAGACGATACTGCGCCTCTCCCCGCTTGCGGGGAGAGGCCGGAATTCGGGCGAAGCGCGAATTCCGGGTGAGGGGAGTCTCCACGAGCTCAACTCTTACCGGCTTTGCGGATAGAGCCCCTCACCCCGACCCTCTCCCCGTAAGAACGGGGAGAGGGAGAAGATGAGCGTCACGCGTAATCGCTGCCGCCATCGTCTCCGCCGCCGAAATCGCTGTCGTCGGCCATGTCGATGTTGTCGTCGTCCTGATCGTCGTAGTTCTGATCGCTATAGCTCTGATCGTTGTTGTTGCGATCGTCGTTCGACGCCTGGTCGGAGAAGCTCTGGCGGGAATCCCGATTCGAGCCGATGTCGTTGAGGCCGGCATCGCGCGCGAGCGAGCCGCCGGACTGGTCGCTACCGCCCCACGGGCTGCGGTCGCCCAAGGCGTTGGTGTCGCCGAAGGCCTGCTGATGCGGTCCGCCCATCATGCCGCGGATGCTGGAGAGCAGCAGCGAGCCGCCGACGACGCCCGCCGCGGCGCCGCCGCCGTGCCGAGGAACGAGCCGCCGCCACCGCCGACCGGCGGAGCGCCATAGCCCTGACCCGGGCCCTGACCGTAAGCCTGTCCGTACGGCGGCTGGCCATAGCCCGGCTGGGCCTGCTGCATGGCCTGGCCGCTGTTCCAGACCGGCCGCGAGTCACGCGGCGGTACGTTCGGAACCGAGCCGCGCGACGGGCTCGATCCGAACAGCGACTCGCGCATGGAATCCAGGAAGCCGCCGGACTGGGCCTGCTCGGGCGCGTGCCCCGCCTCCAGCTCCTGGATGCGGTCATGGGCGCGCTTCAGCGCTTCGTCCTGCAGCAGCACGGTCTGCACCAGCGCATAGATCGCACCGGGCGCCTTGCGGAGGCCGTCGGAAATCGCGGCGATCGCGTCGGGATCGCGCGGTGCATTTTCCAGTTTCGAAAGCCGGTCGAAAAGCTCGTCAACGAGCTGGCGTTCCTGCGGCGTCATGATCTGTCTCCCTTGCGCGAAACAAGCGCAACCGGGATGTAGGGTTCCATTGTGGCCCCAACAGTGGCGGGCAGATTAAATTTCGTTATGCGACAAGCTGCCTCGCAGAGCGTTTTCGAGCGAAGTGGATACCGGTTCGCGTAAAGAAAACGGGTCAAAACAAGAATCTAGAGCCCCGTTCCGATTCCATCGGAACGGAGGGGCCAGCTTTCGCCGGTTTCACGTCAACGTCACGCCGCGGTCCACCAGCAGGCGCGCGAAGGCATCGCCGGCGAGATAGGCATGCTCGCGCTCGCGGACGTCGGTCATCGGATCGAGACCGGCAAGGATGTCGTCGACGAAGCCGGGGTGGCACATCACGAGGCCGCCATCCGGCAGGCCTTCCAGGAATTGCCGCATCAGCTCGCCGAAATCGGCCTCCCGCGTGAAGTCATAGGCACCGGCGAAGCCGGGATTGAAGCTGAGGCCGGCGCCGGCGGCACGCCGCCGGAATTGCGCGCTGAGGATATCGAGCACCATGGCTTTGGGTGAGGCCAGCCGCTGCGCCAGCGGCAGGTTGCGGCCGCCCTGGCGCACCCAGGCGTTCGGCGCGGCTTCGCTCACCGCATCGACGAAGCCGTCGCGCACCTGCGGAAAGAGCTGTACATGCTGATGGCCGTCGACGAAGTCAGGCGCGCGGCCGAACGCTTCCGCGAAGGCGGCCAGCTGCGCCTTCACCTCATTGCGAAAGAACTCGCGGTCGAGCCGCCGCGCAAGGCCGGCACGCAGCAGCTTTGGAAACGGCATGAACATGTCACCGTCGAGCGGGCGGAAATGCATGGTGAGCGGCCGGAACGGCGCCGACAGCGTCACGTGCAATCCGATCGCGCAGCGCGGGCTCGCTTTCGCGGCAGCCTGAAGCGCCTCGATCTCGCTGCGCTCGATCGCGGGACCCACCATCATCACGGAGGTGGCGTTGAGACGGCCGCGCTCGATCAGGTCGCGGATGGCGCGATTGACGCCCGGGCTGATGCCGTAATCGTCAGCGCAGAGCCAGATCCGCCGCGGCGTCGCGGCCGCGCTCATTCGGCCGCCGTCCTCTTCGAGGCCTCGTCGGCCTTGTCGGTCTCGAAGTGCTTTTCGCTGTGCTCGGCGACGAAGTAGATCGGGCGCGCCTTCAGCTCGGAGAGGATCTTGCCGATATATTCGCCGACGATGCCGATCATGATGAGCTGCACGCCGCCGATGGTCATCAGGCCGACCACGAGCGAGGGATAGCCCGGCACCTGCTTGCCGGTGGTCCAGACCTCCCAGAGGATCGAGAGGCCGAACAGGAACGCGCCGCCCGCGAGTACCACGCCGAGCAGGCTGGCAAAGCGCAACGGCGCCACCGAGAATGAGGTCAGACCTTCGATCGACAGGCCGAGCAGGCGTGCGGCGTTGAAAGTGGTGACGCCATGGGCGCGCGGCGCAGGCTCGTAATCGACGCGGATCTGGCGGAAGCCGATCCAGCTTGCCAGCCCCTTGAAGAAGCGGTTGCGCTCCGGCAGCTGCCTCAGCGCTGCGACCGCGCGCGGCGAGAGCAGGCGGAAGTCGCCGGCATCCTCCGGGATCTTCTGGCGCGCGCCCCAATTGATCAGCGCGTAGAAGCCGTGCACGGCGAGCCGCCGCAGGAAGGTCTCGTTGTCGCGATGCGCCTTGGCGGTATAGACGACGTCGTAGCCGTCATCGATCCAGTGCCCCACGAGCTGCTCGACCAGGGCCGGCGGATGCTGGCCGTCGCCGTCCATGAACATCACGGCGCCGAGCCGGGCATGGTCGAGGCCGGCCATCAGCGCCGCCTCCTTGCCGAAATTGCGCGATAGCGACACCACCTGCACGTCGATCGCGTCGGCCGGCAGTCCGCGTGCGATCGACAGCGTCGCGTCCGCGCTGCCGTCGTCGACATAAACGACCTCGCAGGCGAGGCGATAGCGCTGCCGCAAGGTCCTCGCGAGATCGCAGATGCGCTGGTGCAGGGCAGCGAGGCCCGCCGCCTCGTTATAGACGGGGACGACAATCGACAGTCCCTTCGCGGCGGCGCCGGCCGCGGTGGTCGTCAGGCCGGAAACGTCAGAGCCCAGCGTCATCGATCAAGGTTCCAGAGGCGTTTAGGTCATCTCAACAGCATATGGTAGCTGCCGTTTGCTGTCGCTACGCTGAACGGACCTGAGGCTCACCGCCGCAGGAACGCCTCGAGCTTGGCGAACAGCGGATTCTCCCGGTCGAACACGTAGTCGAGCGAAACCACCGAGACGGTCTCGGCGCCATGCTCGCGCAGGAAGCTCGCGAGCGCATAGAGCTGCCCCGGTGGGCAGTGCAGCGTGAGCATGCCTGACGAGGTCGGTCCGCCGAACGGGGCCTCGACGCCGAACCGGCTGTGGGCTTCGCCGAGCAGGGCCTCGTCGCATTGCCGGAAGCGGGTCCGGACTTCGCGATACTTGTTGGCCCGCGCCCGTGCCGCGATGTGATCGAGGATGACGCGCGCCGTCTCCCGCGCCTGCGGCGACCAGTCGGCCTCCTTCGAAGCGACCAGATTGGCCTGGCTGCGCAGGATCACGCCATCATCGAGCACCCTCAGCCCGTTGGCGGCGAGCGTTGCACCGGTTGTGGTGATGTCGACGATCAGCTCGGCGCTGCCTGCCGCCGGCGCGCCTTCGGTCGCGCCCGCGCTTTCGACGATGCGGTAATCCGTGATGCCGTGGTTCGAGAAGAACGCGCGGGTGAGGTTGATGAACTTGGTCGCGACCCGCATCCGCATGTGATGCTGCTCGCGGAAGCCGGTGGTGACGTCGTCGAGGTCGGCCATGGTGCGGACGTCGATCCAGGCCTGCGGCACCGCAACCACGACGTCGGCGTAGCCGAAGCCGAGCCCTTCGATCAGCGATACGCGCTTGTCGGCGTCCGCAATGTTCTCGCGCACCAGATCCTCGCCGGTGACGCCGAGATGCGCAAAACCGCGGGACAGTTGCGAGGCGATCTCGCTCGCCGAGAGATAGGCGACCTCGACATTGTCGAGGCCTGCGATCGTGCCGCGATAGTCGCGGGCGCCGCCGGCCTTCGACAGTTTGAGGCCCGCACGAGCGAAGAAGGCCTCGGTGTTTTCCTGGAGGCGGCCCTTGGAGGGAACGGCCAGAACGAATGGCGCGCTCATGACTTAAGCTCCCACCTTGCAGCCGATCCGGGTCAGCGCGTCCACCCAGACCGAGAAGCCGACCGCGGGGATCGGCTCGGCAGATCCAAGCTGGGTCATCAGCCCGTCATAGCGGCCGCCGGCGACCAGCGGCTCGGTGCCGTTGTCCCTGTGATGCAGTTCGAATTCGAAGCCGGTGTAGTAGTCGAGCCCGCGTCCGAACGCGGTGGAGAACCTCGACTGCTTCACGTCGATGCCGCGCGCGGCCATGAAGCCCACCCGGCTCTCGAACTGGTCGATGGCCGAGGTGAGATCGAGTTTCGCATCAGCCGTGAGCGCGCGCAGCTCGGCGATCGCGTCGTCGGGATTGCCCGTGATCGACAGGAAGCGCTTGAGCACGGTGATTGCTTCGCGTGGCAGTGCGCCGCCTTTCAGCGTCGATTGCTCGAGGAAGCGGTCCGCGATCTCGGCCGTGGTGCGGCCGCCGACATTGGTGGTGCCGGCGATCGACATCAAATCGGTGACGAAGGCGAGCGCGGCCTTGCGGTCGGAGCCGGCGAGCGCGGCCAGCACGCCCTCATACTCGCTGCGGGTCGCGGTGGTCGTGCGTGCGAGCCGCTCCAGATCCTGCTCCAGGCTGATCTTGCGGTTGAAATCCTTGACCAGGCGTCGGCGCCAGACCGGATAGAGGTTGAGCGCGTCGAGCAGGGCGTTGAACAGCGCCACGTCGCCGGTGCGGATTTCGACATCGCGGACGCCGAAGGCGGCGGTCGCTTCCAGTGCCAGCGCCAGCGTCTCGGCGTCGGCTGCGGCGCGGTCCTGGCGGCCGAACGATTCGATGCCGGCCTGCAGGAATTCGCTGGCCCGTCCGCTACGGTAGCGGAACACCGGGCCGAGATAGCTGAACCCGGCCGGCTGGCCAGCGCGGCTGGACGCGAGGTAATCGCGCGCCACCGGAATGGTCAGGTCCGGGCGCAGGCAGAGCTCCTCGCCGGAGAGGTCGCTGGTCAGGTACAGGCTTTTGCGGATGTCCTCGCCGGAGAGGTCAAGAAATGGCTCGGCCGGCTGCAGGATGGCTGGCTCGGCCCTGACATAGCCGGCCTGCGCGAACGACAAGAGCAGCGTATCCGCCCAGGCGGCAGAGCCGGCAGCATTTGAGGTAGCAGTCGCGGTCATCTCGGGGTCCATCGTCCCGGTGGAACCGGGCAGGGCAAGGGGAGGCCAAGGGGAGGCCAGGAATTGGCGCAGCCCTTAGCATGGCCCGAAAGCGGTTTCGACCTCCAAAGGATCAATCGCTTAACGGCCGGCCAATGCGGCGTAGCCAAGTGGTCTTCAGGTAGTCTTGAAGCTAGGGATTCTTGCCGCCCCAATCGCCGAGAACCGCCTGCACCAGCGCCAGCGCCGCCACCGCGGCAGTGTCGGCGCGCAGGATCCGAGGGCCCAGCGCCAGCCGCAGGATTTTGGGCTGCCGCTGCAGCAGCGCCCGCTCTTCCTCGGCGAAGCCGCCCTCGGGGCCGATCAGCACGTCGACCCCGTGACTGGCCTCGCGCGCGCTTTGCAGGCTCTGAATAGGGTTTTCGACCTCGGCCGCCTCGTCGCAGAACACCAGCAGGCGGGCGGCGGCGCGCTGGCTGAGGAAGCGGTCGAGCGACACCGGCTCGGCCACTGCGGCAAGGCTCAGAATGCCGCATTGCTCGGCCGCCTCGACGACATTGGCGCGCATCCGCTCTGTGTTGACCCGGGAGGCCTGGGTGAACCGGGTCTGGACCGGCTGCAGGGTGGCGGCGCCCATCTCGACGGCCTTCTGCACCACATAGTCCAGCCGCGCATGCTTGAGCGGGGCGAAGGCGTAAGTGAGGTCCGGCAACCGGTCCTGGGGCCGGGTCTGCTGGAGGATCACCAGCCCGTCCGGCCGCTTGCGGCCTTCGATGGCGGCCTGCCACTCGCCGTCGCGGCCGTTGAAGGCCAGAATCGGGGCGCCGGCGGCAAGTCTCAGCACATTGCCGAGATAATTGCTCTGGTCGCGGTCGAGCGCGACCCTGGCGTCCTGGACAAGGGGGGGCGTCGACAAACAGGCGGGGGGCGCGAAAATCGTGGGAGGGCATCGTTTAATGGTCCGATTTGCCGCCGTTCTTAACCGAAAGCAGCCGTTTCAGGGGTAAATATTGCCAACCTGGTGCGTCTCCGCGCCGCGCTCTTGCCCTATTCAACGGGTTGTTAAGCCCCGGCGGGAATCGTAAAAACGCGAGCACGCTGGTTGCGCTTCAATTGGGAAGACGCCGAACCCCGTAAGCTCCTGCCGGAGAGAACTGCCTTGATGATCCGTCATTTGATGGTTCCGATCACTGCCGCCATGGTCGCCATGGGTGCTACGGGCGCCTACGCGCAGGGTTTCCCTGCGCCGCTGCCCGGCCAGGCCGCGACCGATTCCGCGTTTCCGCCGGTGAACGGCTCCGCCCCGGTCGCGTCTGTCGGCGCGGCGCCGCAAACGTCATTCCCCGTGAACGGTGCTGCGCCCGTCGGTGGCGCCGGCGCTTTCAGCGCGGCCCCGCCGACGCAAGGTGGTCCAGGCGAGGACTGCATGAAGCAGTTCATGCCTCTGCGCGAGGAAGCCGAGAAGCGCGGCAAGTTGATCCAGGCCGCGAGCAACCGTCATGCCCCACCGGACGAGGCCTGCAAGCTGATCCGCAATTTCAGCCAGGCTGAGTCGAAGATGATCAAGTACATCGAGACCAACGCCTCTAAATGCGGGATCCCGGCGCAGGTCGGCGACCAGTTGAAGGCCGGCCACAAGAACACCGAGGCCATGCAGGCGAAGGTCTGCAACGTTGCGCAGCAAATGCAGAACCAGCCGCGCGGTCCGGCCGGTCCGTCGCTGAGCGAGGTGCTGGGTTCGGGCTCGGCGCCCGAAGCCAATGCCGGCAAGAAGGGCGGCAGCACCTTCGACACGCTCAACGGCAACGTCCTGACCCGATGAGGCACGTGCCGCCGATTTGAAGTTCCTACGGTGTCTGCTGCGAGCTCCTCATAGGAACTTCAAATCGACAAGCGGCACGTGAACTATCATTTCTTGCTGGTGCCCTTATAGTTTTCGAAGTTCGTACCGGAATGTATCGCAATGGAATACGAACTTCGAAAACTGGGCACTAGCCCATCCGCCCGCGTTGCCGACTCCACCGGCAACTGGGTCGATACGCTCGCGCCGCAATGGGCACGGCCTTACCTGCGATTGTCGCGCTTCGATCGTCCGATCGGCTCCTGGCTTCTGCTGATGCCGTGCTGGTGGTCGGCGGCGCTCGCCGCCGGCATGGCGCACGACGTCCGCCGCCTGCCACTCACCATCGTCCTGTTCTTCATCGGCGCCTTCGTGATGCGCGGGGCGGGCTGCACCTGGAACGACATCACCGACCGCGATCTCGACGACAAGGTCGAACGCACCCGCTCGCGGCCGCTGCCGTCGGGGCAGGTGAGCACGAAGCAGGCGCTGGTCTTCATGGTGGCGCAGGCGCTGATCGGTCTCGCGGTGCTGCTGCAGTTCAACCGATTCGCGGTGCTGACCGGCATCGCCTCGCTTCTGATCGTCGCGATCTACCCCTTCATGAAGCGTATCACCTGGTGGCCGCAGATCGTGCTCGGGCTCGCCTTCTCCTGGGGCGCCTTGATGGGATTTGCCGTCACCTTCGGACGCATCGACCTGACCGCGCTCGTGCTCTATGCCGGCGCGATTTCGTGGGTGATCGGCTATGACACGATCTACGCGCATCAGGATGCCGAGGACGACGCGCTGATCGGCATCAAGTCCACCGCGCGCCTGTTCGGTGCGCATACGCACCAGGCGCTGATCCTGTTCTATGGACTTGCGGTCATGCTGATCGGCGTCGCGCTGGCGTCAGGCGATGCGCGCTGGCCGGCGTGGCTCGGGCTTGCGGCCTTCGCCGTGCATCTGGCGTCGCAGATCGTGCGGCTCAGGATCAACGATCCCGCACTCTGCCTGCGACTGTTCAAATCGAACCGCGATGCCGGGCTGCTGCTGTTTGCGGGATTGCTCGTCGATGCAGTGATGCGAGCGGCCTGACGCGAACTCGTAGGGTGGGCAAAGGCGCACTCGCGCCGTGCCCACCATCTTTCCAGGATTGCGACAAAGGAGGTGGGCACGCTTTCGCTTTGCCCACCCTACGGAATCGGAATCACGCTCAATTCCGCGCGATGATCTCGCGTTCGCCCTGATGAACCGAAAGCTCGCGCGCGATGCCGGTGCGGCGGCGCATCAGGAATTTCGGACGGCGGGCGCGGATCGCGTTGCAACGGCGACGGCGCTGTGCTGGCTTGCGCGCACCCTCGTCGAGCTGCGGCAGCGCGAAGAGTTCGCTCCAGATCGCCCAGGCCTCAGTGAGCTCCTCGCCGTCGGCGCTCACCTGCAGCGGAACGGAGAGCGAGGGATCGCGATGCACGAGGACGAGGGCCTGCGCCTCGTCATTGCCGCGCAGCGCGACGCCGGTGAAGTCGCTGACGCGCACGTTGATCGCCATTTGCATGCCGCGGACGGCACGGCGCAGCACGACGCGCTCGCGATGAAGCTCGATCTGCCGGACATATCCGTCGGCGCGCGGATCATGCGCATCGAAGCGGACCGGAAGGGAAAGAGGGTCGAGCCGCAAGGAGCGGCTCGACCCGGCGGGAGCGACCCCGCATGTTGCTGTTTGACGCCTCACGGCTTTAGTCTCCCCGCCGGGATTATGTTCCCGGTCGATGCGAGGACCTTAGCGCGCCACTTTCGGAAACCGCTTAAAAAGGCTGGTTAATCCAGCGTCACCGCCGCGTATGATTGACAAGACCTTGGCGCGCATGATTGACGAGACGTTGCGCCGGGAGTGCGAATCTGAGCTTTCTGCGGGCTGAAAATGCTTGAAGTCCGCGCCAATCGAGCACATTTGGTGGGTTCGGCCGCCCTCAAAACCCGAACCCCGCCCCCAACAGGATTTCGTTCGTGAACGCTTCACCATCCGCAAGCTCGACGCCTTCGACCAAGGATTCATCGAAGGCCAACCGCGACCTGTTCGATCAGTCCGCACTGTCGGATCTGGCGCAGCGGCTGGTCGAGGCGGCCAAGCGCGCCGGCGCGGATGCCGCCGATGCGGTCGCGGTGCGCGGCGTCTCGCAAGGCGTCGAGGTGCGCGACGGGCGCGTCGAGGAATCCGAGCGTTCCGAGGGCGACGATGTCGGCCTGCGCGTGCTGGTCGGCCAGCGCCAGGCGGTGGTCTCGACCAACGACGTCAGCGGCGATGCCGTGACCAAGCTTGCGGAACGCGCGGTCGCGATGGCCAGGGTCGCGCCCGCCGACAAATATGTCGGCCTTGCCGATCCCGCGCTGCTCGCGCGCGACTTCCCCGATCTCGACCTGCTCGATCCCAATGTGCCCGCGACCTCAGAGCTCGAGCGCCGCGCGCTCGCGGCCGAGGCTGCGGCGCTTGCCGTGAAGGGCGTCACCAAATCCGGCGGCGCCTCGGCGTCTGCCGGCATGGGCGGCATGGTGCTGGTCACCAGCACCGGCTTCCATGGTTCCTATTTGCGCTCCAGCCAAGGCATCTCGGCCACCGCCATATCAGGCGAAGGCACCAGCATGGAGCGCGACTACGACTTCACCTCGGCGCCGCATGGCGCCGATCTGCTGTCACCGGAAGTCGTCGGCCGTTCCGCCGGCGAGCGCACTGTGGCGCGCTTCAATCCGCGCAAGGTCGAGACTTGCAAGGTCCCTGTCGTGTTCGATCCGCGTGTCGCGGGCTCTCTGGTCGGCCATGTCGTCGGCGCCATCAACGGCGCCTCGATCGCGCGCAAGACCAGCTTCCTGAAGGACAAGCTCGGCCAGCAGCTCTTTGCGAAAAACATCCGCATCATCGACGATCCCCTGCGCAGGCGCGGTCTGCGCTCGCAGACCTTCGACGCCGAAGGCGTTGCCGTGAAGAGGATCGCGCTCGTCGACGAGGGTGTGCTGACGACCTGGCTGCTCGACTGCGCCACCGCCCGCGAGCTGGGCCTCATCACCACTGGCCACGCCCATCGCGGCGTCTCCTCCTCGCCGTCGCCGGGGCCCTACAATCTGCATCTCGAAGCCGGCACACCGACGCCGGCTGAGCTGATCTCCGACATCAAGCAGGGTTTCTACGTCACCGATCTGATCGGCTCCGGCGTCAACGGTGTCACCGGCGATTACAGCCGCGGCGCCTCCGGCTTCTGGATCGAGAACGGCGAGCTCACCTATCCCGTGAGCGAAGTGACGATCGCAGGGCACCTGTTCGAGATCTTCAAGTCGATGCAGCCCGCGAACAATCTCGAGTTTCGCTACGGCATCAATGCGCCGACCGTGCGCATCGAGGGTTTGACGCTTGGCGGACGCTGACGCGAAATCTATCGACGAGACTATCCTGACGCGTGATGCGGCGCTGCTGAGAGACACGGTGCGGGAGGCGGGCGCGCTCGCGCGGTCGATGTTTCGTACCGAGCTGAAGAAGTGGATCAAGGGCGTGTCCTCGCCGGTGTCGGAAGCCGACATCGCCGTCAACGATCTCCTCGAAGCGCGCTTGCGCACTGCTACGCCCGACTATGGCTGGCTGTCGGAGGAGAGCGCCGACGATGCGGCGCGGCTGTCGCGGCGGCTGACATGGGTGGTCGATCCCATCGACGGCACCCGCAACTATCTCAACGGCCATGACGATTGGTGCGTCAGCGTCGCGCTGGTCGAGGATGCTTCGCCCGTCCTCGCCGCGGTCTTCGCGCCGACGAGCGATGAGTTCTTCTTCGCGGCCCGCGGCCGGGGCACGACGCTCAACGGTAAGGCCGTGCGCGCGGCGGGCGGATCCGCGCTCGACTTCTCTCGCGTCGCCGGCCCGAAACCGATGGTCGAGCGACTCAATAGCTCGGGCGGTGACATCAGGCTGCACCCGCGAATCGGTTCGCTGGCGCTCCGCCTCTGCCGGGTCGCCGATGGTGCGCTGGATGCGGCTTTTGCGGGCGGCAACAGCCATGATTGGGACCTTGCGGCGGCCGATTTGATCGTGCAGGAAGCGGATGGTAGGATGAGCGACCTCTCCGGAGATCCCATCCTCTATAACCGCCGGGAAGTGACGCACGGGGTGCTGGTGGCAGCGGGGCGCGATCGTCATGCAAGCATTGTCGCGCATTTTCGAAGCCGTCCCTTGCCCTGAGCGCTTTCGTCGTGCGTGTCGAACACTGCTTTGCCGGGCAGCCCCTTAGGAACAGAACCCATGCCAGATAGTGCCCCGCAACAACTGCTTCATCTCGTGATTGGAGGCGAACTGCTCGATCTCGAGCACAACACCTTCAAGAACCTCGACGACGTCGAGATCGTCGGCCTCTATCCGAACTATGCGGCCGCGCACGCCGCCTGGCGGGCCAAGGCGCAGAGCACGGTCGACAACGCGCAGATGCGCTACTTCATCGTCCACCTCCATCGGCTGCTCGACCCGAATCAAGAACCGAAGCCGGCGCGTTGAAAAAACTGCTTCGCAATACGCTGCGAAGCAGCTGGTTTCAGCGTGCCGTCGGGATCCTGGCGGCCGAATATCTGCGTCTGGTCTGGCGGACCAACAAATTCACGTTCGATCCGCCCGACGTCTATGACCGCGTCGAACCGCAGATGCCGGCGATCTTCGCCTTCTGGCACGGCCAGCATTTCCTCACCCCCTTCATCAAGAACAAGGACTGGTACAAGGCCAGGGTCCTGATCTCCCGCCACCGCGACGGCGAGTTCAATGCGATCGCCGCCGAGCGGCTCGGCATCGGCACCATCCGCGGTTCCGGCGACCATGGTGGAGCTTTCCACCGCAAAGGCGGGGTCGGCGCCTTCAAGGAGATGGTGCGGACGCTCGAGGGCGGCTGTAATGTCGCGCTGACCGCCGATGTCCCGAAGCGCTCGCGCGTCGCAGGACACGGCATTATCATGCTGGCACGGGAATCGGGACGGCCGATCATGCCTTTCGCGATGGCGACCAGCCGCTTCATCCGGCTCAAGAACTGGGACCGCACCACCGTCAATCTGCCGTTCGGGCGAGGCGCATTGGTCGGCATCAAGGAAATTCACGTCCCGCCGGACGCTGACGCGGCCACCATGGAAGCGCTGCGGCTGGAGCTGGAAGAGACGCTGAACGAGGCAACTCGCCGCGCCTATGCGCAACTCGGCCGCCCGGGACCGGAAGATGCCTAATTCGCTCCCCAGTTCGCTGCCGATGACGCTGCGGATGTATCGGCGCCTGGCATCCGGCCTGTTGCTGCTTGCGCCTGCGCTGATCAAGCGGCGGCTGAAGCAGGGCAAGGAAGATCCCGCGCGCGTCGGCGAACGGCGGGGTCTCAGTCAGGACGTGCGGCCGCATGGCCCGCTGGTCTGGATTCACGGCGCCAGTGTCGGCGAGGTTCTGGCCGCGGCCGCGCTGATCGAGCGCCTGCGCGATCTCAACCTGCGCATCCTGCTCACCTCCGGCACGGTCACCTCGGCCGCCGTCGTTGCGAAACGCTTTCCGCCCGACGTCATCCATCAATACGTGCCCTATGATTCCCCGCGCTATGTCGCGCGCTTCCTCGACCACTGGAAGCCGTCCCTGGCGCTGTTCATCGAATCCGATCTGTGGCCGAACCTGATCCTGGCAGGCGGTGCGCGCCGGGTGCCGATGGTGCTGATCAACGGACGGATGTCGCCGCGCTCCTTCCCGCGCTGGCGGCGCATGTACGGCACCATCTCGGCGCTGCTCTCGCGCTTCGACATCTGCCTCGCGCAGTCGAAGACCGATGCGGAGCGCTTCTCCGCGCTCGGCGGCCGCGACGTCGTCACCACGGGCAATCTCAAGCTCGACGTGCCGGCGCCGCCCGCGGATCCCGCGAAGCTCGAACGGCTGATGGCGATGACGCGCGGGCGTCCGATCATCGTCGCGGCTTCGACCCATCCGGGCGAAGACGAGATGCTGGTCGCGGCGCATCGCAGCCTCGTCGGTTTCTTCCCGCAGCTCCTGACCGTGATCGTGCCGCGGCATCCTGATCGCGGCTCCTCGATCGCAGGCCTGATCACGGCGTCCGGCCTGAAGCCGGCCTTGCGTTCGCGCGAGGAGCTGCCGACAGCCGCGACCGACGTCTATGTCGCCGACACCATGGGCGAGCTCGGCCTGTTCTACCGCCTCTCGCCGATCGTGTTCATGGGCGGATCGCTGATCCGCCACGGCGGCCAGAATCCGATCGAGGCGATCAAGCTCGGCGCCGCGATCGTCCATGGCCCGCACGTCTTCAACTTCGCCGACGTCTACGAGGCGCTCGACGGCAGCGGCGGGGCGCGGCAGGCCGATACGCAGGAGGCGCTGATCAAGCAGCTCGGCCAGTTGCTGGCCGATTCCACCGTGCGCGACAGGATGCAGCGCGCAGGCAGCGGCGTGGTCGAGGAGCTCGGCGGCGCGCTGAATCGCACGATGACCGCGCTCGAGCCCTATCTGTTGCAGCTGCGGATCGAGATGGGAGCCGCCAATGCGTGAGCCGGCCTTCTGGTACCGGCCACATTCCCCAATATCGCTGGTCCTGAGTCCGTTGGGCGCACTCTATGGCGCGCTCACGGCGCGCCGCATGGCGCTCGAGGGCGTTGACGCCGGCATCCCCGTGATCTGCGTCGGCAACTACCATGTCGGCGGCGCCGGCAAGACGCCGACCGTGCTGGCGCTGACGAAGCTCCTGCGCGAGCTCGGCGAGACGCCGGTGGTGCTCAGCCGCGGCTATGGCGGACGCCTGATGGGCCCGGTGATGGTCGATCGCGAGCGTCACACCGCGGTCGACGTCGGCGACGAGCCGCTGATGATGGTGCGCGACGTTCCAGTCGCGGTCGCGCGCGACCGCCTCGACGGCGTGGCGCTCGCGAAGTCGCAAGGCGCCACCGTGATCCTGATGGACGACGGTTTCCAGAACCCGCGCCTGTTGAAGGACGCGTCCCTGATCGTGATCGACAGCGAGCGCGGCCTCGGCAACGGCAAGGTGTTTCCTGCCGGCCCGCTGCGCGCGCCGCTGAAAGCACAGCTCGCGCGCACCGATGCGCTGGTGATGATCGGCAACGGTCATGCCGCCAACGATGTTGCGGCCGAGATTGCCAAGCGCAACAAGCCGGAGCTGCGCGCGCGCCTGAAGCCGGATGCGGCCTCGGTCGCGCAGCTCCTCGGCAAGCGGGTTTTCGCCTTCGCCGGCATCGGCGATCCCGAGCGCTTCTTCCGCAGCTTGCGCGCCTGCGGCATCGAGGTCGCGCGCACGCGCCTCTTCGCCGATCACCACGTGTTTTCGCACAATGAGATCGCCGCGCTCGCGGCGGAATCGCAGCGCGAGCAGCTCACGCTGGTGACGACGGAAAAGGATCTCGCGCGCCTGCGCGGCCGTGAAAGTGTGCCTGACGGTATCGTGCCGTTCGCGGTTCAGCTCGAATTCGACGATCCGGCAAAGCTGCGTCAACTGATCAGCGATCATCTCCACAAGGCGCGCGAGCGGCGGTTCAGCAGGCGATGATCCCGTAGGGTGGGCAAAACGACTTGTCCGCCGCAGCTCAAAGTGTGCGCATTTCGGTCGCCAATTCGGGTGTGCGCCAAGGGCCTAGGAAAAAACACTCCCCCCAATAAGGCGTGGGACAGCCTGAACTTCGGCTGTCCCACCATCGCGATCATAAACGCAACCTATTTTGCCATCGCCGTCCTGGCGGCCTCGATCTTTGCCTTCACAGCATCGAGGTTGAAGCTCGCGCCCTTCTGCATCGGCGGAAACTCGATCGCGGTCCTCGCCAGTTTCTCGACCTCCTGCTGGACGAAGACGAAGCGCCAGAATTCATACTTGAACCAGTCGAAGTATTGTTGCGCGCCGTATTTCGTCCCGCTATCGGGCCAGCCCGTCCGTTCGAACGGATCGAGACGAAGGTTGATCAGATAGGGAACGTCAACCTTGGTCTTTTCGCCCAGCCACCCCGCGGGCTGGTCGATGAAGCGATACTTGTAGTCGTCGATGCGCACGGCCCCCAGTTCGCTCTCGCCGAAGTACCAGATTTCGTGTCGGTTCGACGGCCCCTTGCCGGTGATCATGTCCATCTGACTATAGCCGTCCAGATGGCACTTGTAGGTGCGGTCCCCGATTTGCTTGCCCTTCTTCAGCTCCTCGGCAATGTTCGGGTTGCCGGCAGCGGCCAGCAAGGTCGGGAACCAATCCAGTCCGGAGATGAGGCCGTTCTCGACCTTGCCGGCTGGCACCTTGCCCGGCCAGCGGATCATCGCCGGCACGCGGAAGCCGCCTTCCAGGACCGTACCTTTGCTCTGCGCGAAAGGCGTCTGCCCGCCATCCGGCCAGGTGAAGACCTCGGTGCCGTTGTCGGTGGTGAAGATGACAATGGTGTTGTCATCCACGCCCATGTCCTTGAGCTTTTGCATGACGATGCCGACATCGTCGTCGAGCTGCGCCATGCCGGCTTCATGGATCGACCAACCGTTCTTGGAGTTGCGCATCGCCTCGTACTTTGGCGACAAGTGCGTGACGATGTGCATGCGGGTTGGATTGAGCCACAGGAAGAACGGCTTGTTGTCGGCCTTGGCCTTTTCAATGAACTTCAAGGCAAGGTCCCGGATTTCGTCGTCCACGGTTTCCATCCGCTTGGGATAGAGCGTTCCGGCGTCCTCAATCCTCTGCTTGCCCACCTTGCCCCAGCGCGGATCCACGGTGGCATCGTCCACATCGGTCGCCCACGTATGGAGCATGTTGCGCGGACCGACGACGTTCAACAGGTCCTGCGGATAACCGGGGTGGGCCGGATCTTCCATCGCATCGAGGTGATACAAGTAGCCGAAGAATTCGTCGAAGCCATGTACTGTCGGCAGAAACTCGTTCTTGTCGCCAAGGTGGTTCTTGCCGAACTGGCCGGTGGCATACCCCATGCCTTTGAGCGCAGCGGCAATGGTCACGGCCTCCGCCGGGATGCCTGTGGGAGCGCCGGCCTGGCCGACCGTGGTCATGCCGGTGCGGATCGGCAGCTCGCCGGTGATGAAGTTGGCGCGGCCCGCGGTGCAGCTCGCCTCGGCGTAGTAATCGGTAAACAGCATGCCCTCTGCCGCGATCTTGTCGAGGTTCGGCGTCCGGCCGGCCATCATGCCACGATGGTAAGCACCGATATTCCAGATGCCGATATCGTCCCCCATGATGACGACGATATTGGGCCGTTGTCCGGCCGGCGCGGGGGCTGGTTGCTGCGCTTGCGCGAAGCTTGTTGCGCCGACCGCAGAGAGTGCTGAAGCCGCGACGATAGAACTGCCGCTCAACAACAGATCGCGGCGCTTCAATCCTGCGCTGTTGGGGCCCGTGCCCTTGTTTGGCTCTGCCGGAATCCTATCGTTACTCATGACATGATCCTCTTCCTGGCGATGCACCAGAAGCCGGCGTGGCTCGCGCTGGTGTCGATCAGCTCGGCATTGGGCGCGGCGGATCGATAACGGCGGCAATAGTCGAGATCGCAAAGATGCCAGCCGCCTTTAAGCACCCTCACGCAATATCCTGGTAAGCGGGGCCTTTGGTGGAAGATCGGGTTGAGAGGAGCAGCGCAGTACAGCTCTGAATTGATCCAGATCAAAGGATTGACCTAGATCAACGAGAGAGCCGCCAATCCCTTGCACGCCAAGCGTCTTGAGAGTGACGCGAAAGCCATCGAAGGCGTGCGACGCTTGCCTGCTTCGCAGCGACCGGTTTTGACGACAATTCCACGTTCAATCGAACGGGCTCCAGTAGCTCATTGGCTATCTCATCGGAGAGTTTCATGAAAACATTCAACCCCTTGCTGTCGCTAATACTGCTCGTTGTACAATCGGCCTCGGCGCAGTCTGCGGATTTGAACGGAGCATGGACGATCGACGCTGCGGCCTGCGGTACTATTTTTACCAAGGAGGACAACAAGCTTGCGTTCAAGAAGGATGCTGATCTCAACGCGGGCGGTTTAATCGTCCAGGGAAGGGAGATAACCGGCACATTTCAGAAATGCACCGTCAAGTCGAGGCACGATGACGGGCCGGATGTGCGAGTGATCGCGTCGTGCTCGGACGGCGTCGCGATTTCGGATATCACATTCGACGTGAAACCCACCGGAGAGAATAAGATCACACTCAGCTCCAAGGGGCCTGTGCCAATGGACATGCTGTACGTTCGCTGCCCGATGTGAAGTCGACGGTTTGCGAGGATCGCAGAACGTCTGCGTGCTCGGCCTGCAAGGTTCTCGCGGCGATGAGAAGCATCGTCCGCTATGCCCGCTACTGCGGGCTCCTCACCATGAGGGTTTGATATGTCGCCGGGAAACGCGACCTCATCCTGAGGGCCCGCCGTAGGCGGGCGTCTCGAAGGATGGCCGCAGGCGAGCTGCCCGCCACGCTTTTCTTCATATGCGATAGCCCTGCCCGAAAGCGGACGTGGTGGGCACGCTTCCGCCTTCGCTCTCTGAGCTTCGGCGGACAAGTCGCTTTGCCCACTGGACGGCAGCCTGCCATTCAGACGACATTCATCGCAAGACACCTATCGGTTTAAGTCCGATCAGGAGAATTCGATGAAACTGCCGTTCGCGGCCGTCGCCGCCAGCCTTGTGTGTCTGATCATTGCGCCCATGTTTGCGCAAACGACGCCGCCGGCCGCTCCAACCGGCACGGTGCCGGTTCCCGCGACCAAGCGCGTCACGTGCCTGGCGACGACGCAAAACCTGAAGGGACAGGACAAGCGCGACCAGATGCAACTCTGCATGGCGCAGGCGCGGCTCGATTGCCTGAAACAGGCGGTTGATCAGAAGGTCGTCGGCGAGCCCCGGAAGAGCTTCATCAAGACCTGCGTGGGCGCGGATGGCACGGAGCAGCAATAGCCGCGCGGGCGCGGTCTCACGGCTGCGGCTTCAGCGCGCCGGGGAAGTGCCGCTGCAACACGGCGGTGGGCGTGGCGTAGGCTTCCTGCCGGTCCACGCTCCAGTACTTCAATTCGTCGAGCGGGATCCGCGTGTCGGTGATCGCGCAGCGCACGAAGGTCCCCGGCGAGATCACGCGGAAATCGCCGTCGAGATATTGCACCTGCGCTTCGCCATGGCCCGAGGGGCCGAATTTGTTCAGCACGGTCGAAAGTCTCCGTGGATGGCCTCTCCGTGGAAAACCCTGGAGGGCACGATGTGTTGGACGGGATGTAGCATAGATAGGGTGGCTTGTCCGCCCGGTAAACCCACCGGTTTATGATGTTTTGGCGCCGTTCCCGCATGATAGTGCTCGGGCGAAGGATCGTTGGTCCGGAGCATGATCCGGACCCAAAGGGCCGCGTTAGCGCAAAGTGCATGCTCAAACAGCGGTCGCCTGCACAGGCCGGTTCCTCATACGGCAGAGTCCGATGCGCCTTCGACTGACCGCCCTGTTCCTGACACTCCTGATGTCGGCCGCGCGCGCCGCGCCGGCGCCTGCGCCGCAGCAGGTCGACATTCCGCTGGCGTCCGGAATCCTGCATGCGCAGCTCTACAAGCCCGAGGGTGACGGACCGTTTCCGACCGTGATCGCGCTGCACGACTGCGGCGGACTCGGCAGCCATTCCGATCCGGTGCTGCCGCGTTATCGCGACTGGGTCGAGCGGCTGCTCAAGACCGGCAACGCCGTGCTGCTGCCTGACAGCTACGGCTCGCGCGAACTCGGGCCGCAATGCCGCGTCAAGGAGATGCGCGTCAAGGCGCGGCGCGAGCGCGTTGCCGACATCGCGGCGTCGCGCGCCTGGCTGATGAAGCAGACCTGGGTGGCGCGCAGCCGCGTCAGCCTGATCGGCTGGGCGAACGGCGCGAGCGCGCTGCTGTGGGCGGTGCGTCCGCAGAGCGCCGCGCGCGATGCGAGCCCTGATTTCCGCGCCGCGATCGCGTTCTACCCGGACTGCCGGATTTCCGCCGGCCTCGGCTGGAGCACGCGGGTGCCGACCCTTGTGCTGATCGGCGCCAATGACGACGTGTCGTCGCCGCCGGCCTGCCGCCAGATGGTGGACGGCGCATACGGCCGCAGCGCGCTCGCGCGCATCGTGGTCTATCCCGGTGCCTATCACGATTTCGATCGCGCCGACACGCCGCTGCAAGCGCTCGCCGGAAGCACCGACGCCGCGGCGCCCGAGCACGGCCATCTCGGTACCGATGCGGACGCGCGTGCGGAGTCGCAGAAGGAAGTCGCGGAGTGGTTGGCGCGGTAGTAACGGTGCCGTACCCCGGATGGAGCGACTTGTCCGCCGTAGCTCGTAGAGCGAAGGCGGAAGCGGGGCCGCCCGAGGAACAACGTCAGACGGACGGCCCCGCATCGACCACCGCCCTGCACGGAACATGATGGCCGACCATGAATCTACGGATGGCGTGACGAACCGGTTTCAACGTCTAGAGCGTTTTCGAGCGAAGTGGATACCGGTTCGCGTAAAGAAAACGCGTCAAAACAAGAATCTAGAGCCCCGTTCCGATTCCATCGGAACGGAAAAGGCTCTAGCCGCGCCATAGTTCGACCACGATGTCGATTAAACGCAATCTACATGCGCAACCGCATTGTCCTCTTCTCCTCCGCACTGGTCGTCTTCACCGTCGCGATCTTCCTGTTCGAAGCCCATGCCGGCGCTCCGCAGCGCGCGCCGGAGCATTGTGGCTTCTGGACCACGATCGACGCGGGATTGTCCTGCCGGTAGGCACGCCGCCCGCATACTCGGTGTCATCGCCCGGCTTGACCGGGCGATCCAGTACTCCGAGACGCCTGTGATTCACCGAGAAGCTGCGGCGTACTGGATTCCCGCTGGAGCAGGGCTCGCCGAAGGCGAGACCCGGTGGCGGGGAACGACACCGACGGCGGAATGCCGACCGCCGCGCTCAGAACAGACTACCCTGATCCACCGGCTTGGCCGCGCGCTTCGGCGCGGGCTTGGCGTCTTGCGCGGCCGGCTTCGGTTGTGATGGCGCGCGCCTGGCGGCCGGGGCAGGGCGATCCGCATCCGCAGTCGCCGCAACGCGGCCATCAGCAAACTCGATCTCGAGCCGCGCGTTTGGCCCGATCGCGTCTGCCGAATGCAGGGGATGGCCGGCCTCGTCGCGCACGAGCGCGAAACCGCGGGCGAGCACGCTGCGATAGGACAGGGCCGAGAGCAGCTTGCCGCTGTTCTCGACGCGGGCATCTAACCGCTGCAGCAACGTGACAAGCGCGCGGCTGGCGCGTTCGGCAAGACGATGCGTGCGCTCGCGCTGGCGGAGAATCGCGTTGCGCTGCGCCTGCGCGTTGGAGAGCTTTGAGGCGCGCAAGCGTACCTCGAGCCCGGCAAAGCGGTCGCGCCGCTGCCGGAGCAGTGAGCGTGCGGACAGGCCGAGCCGCTCGCCGCACACGGTGAGGCGATGATCGGCCTGCGCGATCTGGCCGTGCAGCACGCGCAGCGTCAGCTTTGCGCTGGCGGCGGTGAACCTGCGGAAATGCGCATGCGTGTTGGCCTTGAGCCCGCGGGGCAGGGCAGCGCCCGCCGAATCCAGCCGCTGCCGCGGGATCGCGAGCAGATCGCCGGCTGCCGGCAGTGCGCGCGCAGCTGCACGCAGCTCGCTGCGGCGGCTCTCATGGGCGCGCTGCCAATAGGCGCGCGTGCGCCGCGCGAGGTCGGCGACCTCGACGAACAATTCGCTGCGCACCGGCACCGCCATCTCGGCCGCAGCCGTCGGCGTCGGGGCGCGCTTGTCGGCGACGAAATCGATCAGCGTGATGTCGGTCTCGTGCCCCACCGCCGAGATCAGCGGGATCATGCTCTCGGCCGCAGCGCGCACCACGATCTCCTCGTTGAACGACCAGAGGTCCTCCAGCGAGCCGCCGCCGCGCGCGACGATCAGCACGTCGGGGCGCGGGATCTTGCCGCCTTCCGGCAGCGCGTTGAAGCCGCGGATCGCGGCTGCGACCTGCTCGGCCGAGCCTTCGCCCTGCACCTTGACCGGCCACACCAGCACGTGGCGCGGGAAGCGATCCTCGAGCCGATGCAGGATGTCGCGGATCACGGCGCCGGTCGGCGAGGTCACGACGCCGATCACCTCCGGCAGCCAGGGCAGGAGCTGTTTTCGCGCCTCGTCGAACAGGCCCTCGGCAGCGAGCTTCTTCTTGCGCTCCTCCATCAGCGCCATCAGCGCGCCGATGCCGGCCGGCTCCAGCGCCTCGATCACGATCTGGTACTTCGAGGAGCCCGGATAGGTGGTGAGCTTGCCGGTCGCGATGACCTCGAGCCCTTCCTGGGGCTTGAAGCGCATGCGGCCGTGCACGCCCTTCCAGATCACCGCCTCGATCTTGGCGCTCTCGTCCTTGAGCGCGAAATAGCAATGGCCGGAGGAGTGGGGCCCCCGAAAGCCCGAGATCTCGCCGCGAACCCGGACATGGCCAAAGGCGTCCTCGACCGTCCGCTTCAGGGACAGCGAGAGCTCGGAAACGGTGAATTCGGGCGCGTTGAGCAGTTGTTCCGCAGGCGGCATCGGCAAACGATTCGGCATTTTGGGGTCAGACCCGACGTTAAGGATTTTCGCGGCACGGCGCCAATCCGGGAATTGATCATAAGAGTACTCTATATTATAGAGTTCTCTATTGACGGTAAGATCAACGGAGTTTGCGCCATGGCGATGCAGTTGCTGCGAGGTGCTCTGAGCTTGCTGAAATGGAGCCTGTGCGCAGTCGGCGCCGTGGCGCTGTTGTTGACCGCGATGATCGCGATGCCGCTGGAGCGGCCTGCCGAGATGCGCTCAGTCTCGGACTCCGCCAAGGGTATCGACTGGTCCACGATGCCGGCGCTGGAGCGCTTCCAGGCCCGCGACGGCACTTGGCTCGGTTATCGCCACTACGCCCCGAGCGGCGCCGCCGCCGGGCGTGGTGCCATCTTCATCCACGGCTCTTCCGGCTCCTCCGGCACGATCAACCACGCGCTGACCGCGGCGCTCGCTGGGCGCGGCGTCGAGACCTGGGCGCTCGACATGCGCGGCCACGGTGCCTCCGGCACGCGCGGCGATATCGGCTATGTCGGCCAGCTCGAGGATGATCTCGTCGACTTCGTCGCGCAGGTCCGCGGGGCCGCGCCCGATCTGCCGCTGACCCTGATCGGCCATTCCGCCGGCGCCGGCTTCTCGCTGCGCGTCGCCGCGACGCCGATCATGCAGGATCTGTTCGTCCGCACCGTGCTGGTTGCGCCCTATCTCGGCTACGACGCACCGACCAACAGGCCGCATTCCGGCGGCTGGGCCAATGCCGACATTCCGCGTTTCCTTGCGCTGACAGCGCTGCGCAAGCTCGGCATCGATTGCTGCTCGCAGCTTCCGGTGCTCGCCTTCGCCGTGCCCCCGAATTCCGAGCGGTTCCTGGTCGCGACCTATTCGGATCGCCTCATGCGCAACTTTGCGACACGCGGCTATCGCCTCGATCTGCCGGCGGTGAAGCATCCGCTCACGATCTTCGGTGGCGCCGAGGACGAGATGATGATCTCCGACAAATATGCCGAGACCGTGCAGGCCACAAAGCCATCCGTCGACGTCAAGGTGATCGAGGGCGTCAACCACATGGGAATCGTCACCAACCCGAAGGCGGTCTCCGCCATCGCCGACGACGTGGCAACGCGCGGGAGCGGACAGTCATGATCGACAGCAAGCAGGCCGCCGAGGCGCTCGCCGATATCGACGATATCGTCCAGCGCCTGCGGCAATCGCAGCTCTACGAACTGGCAAGTCTTGGGGCGCTGTGGTGGGGTGCTCTGGTCTTCGCCGGTAACGTCGTGACCTGGCTTTGGCCGATCTACGCGGTTTACGCGTGGCCCGCCGTCGACATCCTGGGTGTCGGCGGCCTGGTTGCTATCCGCCTGCTCAATCCGCCGCAGACTCATGCTGCGGCCTTCGACATCCGGCTGCTGCTGGTGTTCGCGTTGTTCTTCGCATTCGGCTACCTCTGCACCAGCGTGATCGGTCATTTCGGTCCGCGCCAGCTCGGTGCGTTCTGGCCGATCTATTTCATGCTGTTCTACACGCTCGCCGGTCTCTGGTTCGGCTACGCGTTCGTGGCGATCGGTCTCGGCATCATTGCGCTGACGCTGATCGGTTTCTTCTACATCGGCGAGGCATTCCCGCTCTGGATGGCCTTCGTCAACGGCGGTGGCCTGATCCTCGGCGGCCTCTGGATGCGGCGGATCTGATGGCCGAGCTCGACGACATCATCCATCAGCCGCTGCGCCTGAAGATCATGGCGGCGCTGAACGCGCTGCCGACGGGCGCAGGCCTGGAATTCGCGCGGCTGAAGAAGCTCACCGGCGCGACCGATGGCAATCTCGGCGCCCATATCGAGACCTTGGCCAAGGCGGGGGTACGTCTCGGTGGAGAAGGCGTTCGTCGGCAAGAAGCCGCAGACGACGGTGACCGCGACCGCAGCCGGCCGCGGCGCCTTCGCACGGCATGTCGCGACGTTGCAGGAGATCATTGCGGGCAAGCAGGTCTAGCTCCGCCGTCATTCCGGGGCGTCCCCTCTCTCCGCCGTCATTCCGGGGCGCGCCCTCTTGGCGCGAGCCCGGAATCCATACTCAAGATGGTGGTTATGGATTCCGGGCTCGCGGCTTCGCCGCGCCCCGGAATGACGGGGGAGTTTGGGGCCAGCCCCCTTGAGACGCGCGCCGATTCGTGCGACCGACGCGTCCAGCAAACCCCACTTTTCGAGCCTTCGATGCACATTCTCCTGCTCGGTTCCGGCGGCCGCGAACATGCTCTCGCATGGAAAATCGCAGCCTCCACCCTGGTGACCAAATTCTGGTGCGCGCCTGGCAATGCCGGCATCGCGCGCGAGGCGGAATGCGTGGCGCTCGATGTCGCCGACCATGCCGCCGTGATCGACTTCTGCAAGAAGAACGCGGTCGAGCTCGTGGTGGTCGGCCCGGAGACGCCACTGGCGGCCGGCATCGTCGATGACCTCACCGCCGCCGGCATCAAGGCGTTCGGACCGAGCAAGGCGGCCGCCCAGCTCGAAAGCTCCAAGGGGTTCACCAAGGCGCTCTGCACCGAATTCGGCATTCCGACCGGCGCCTACAAGCGCTTCACCAACGCCAGGGACGCGCGCGACTATGTGAACAGCCAGGGCGCGCCGATCGTCGTGAAGGCCGACGGTCTTGCCGCCGGCAAGGGCGTCGTCGTCGCCAAGACCGTGCGCGAGGCGGAGGATGCCATCGCCATGATGTTCGAGGGCGCTTTCGGCGAGGCTGGCGCAGAGGTCGTGATCGAGGAGTTCCTGCCCGGCCGCGAGATCAGCTTCTTCGCGCTCTGCGACGGCGAGACCGCCATTCCGCTCGCCTCAGCCCAGGACCACAAGCGCGTGTTCGATCACGACGTCGGCCCGAACACGGGCGGCATGGGCGCCTATTCGCCGACGCCGCTGGTCACGCCGGCGATCCACGACGCGATCATGGCCAGGATCATTTTGCCGACGGTTGCCGGCATGAAGAAGCGCGGCACGCCGTTCCGCGGCGTGCTCTATGCCGGGATCATGCTGACGACGCAGGGCCCGAAACTGTTCGAGTTCAACGTGCGTTTCGGCGACCCCGAGTGCCAGGTCCTGATGCTGCGCATGATGTCGGACATCGTGCCGGCGTTCATTGCCGCCTGCGACGGGGAGTTGAAGCATTTTGATCTGCGCTGGTATCCGGAATCCGCGCTCACGGTGGTGATGGCGGCGAAGGGCTATCCCGGCGACTATCAGAAGGGCACGCGCATCGAGGGGCTCGACGAGGCCGCGAAGGTCGACACCGTCGAGATCTTCCACGCCGGCACGGTGGCGAAGGATGGCGCGATCCTCGCCAATGGCGGCCGTGTGCTCAATGTCTGCGCGCTCGGCAAGACCGTAACGGAAGCGCAAGGCCGTGCCTATCAGGCCGTCGACCGCATCAACTGGCCCGAGGGCTTCTGCCGCCGCGACATCGGCTGGCAGGCGGTGGAAGCGGAGAAGGCCAAGAACTAGCTCGTCATTCCGGACGGCGCGCGAAACGCGCCGACCCCGAATCTCGAGGGTTTGGCGCCGCCACCGCTCCGCCACATCGACATTCCAAAAATGCGCAATCGGCTGTTGGGGTTAGCAACCCTCACGGGTCACCACCGTGCTACTTTGCATGGGGTTGTTTTCGACATTTTTGTCGGGAGCGCCGTGGCCACTCCGAAAAGGAGGGCCGGGAATGCCAATCGGGAGGAACCATGTCCGATCTCGCCGACCTCTATCCGGGCTTCGCCTCCGAATGGCTCAATACCTCCTCCGGGCGCGTCTTCGCGCGCATCGGCGGCAGCGGGCCGCCGCTGCTGCTCCTGCACGGCTTCTCCGAGACCAACGTGATGTGGCACCGCGTGGCGCCGCAGCTTGCGGACAGGTTCACGCTGATCATCGCTGATTTGCCGGGCTATGGCTGGTCGGACATGCCCGAGAGCGACGCGCAGCATTTGCCCTACGGCAAGCGCGCGATGGCGAAGGCCATGGTCGAGGCGATGGAGAGCCTCGGCCACGTGCACTTCGCGCTCGCCGGCCACGACCGCGGCGGCCGCGTCTCCTACCGCCTCGCGCTCGACCATCCCGGCCGGCTGTCGCGCCTTGCCGTGCTCGATATCCTGCCGACCTACAATTACTGGGAGCGGATGAACCGCGCCTATGCGCTGAAGATCTATCACTGGACCTTCCTCGCGCAGCCCGCGCCGCTGCCCGAGACGCTGATCTCGAGCAATGGCGAGTTCTTCCTCCGCTTCAAGATGGCGAGCCAGACCAAGTCGAAGACGCTCGATGCGATCGATGAGCGCGCACTCGCGCACTACATCGCCCCGTTCCGCGATCCCGCCCGCGTGCACGCGATGTGCGAGGATTATCGCGCCGGCGCCTATTTCGACTACGACCTCGACAAGGCCGATTTCGAGGCCGGCAAGAAGATCACGGTCCCGATGCTGGCGCTGTGGGGCAATGCCGGCATCGCCCAAGCCGCATCCACCCCGCTCGATACCTGGAAACAATGGGCGACGAATGTCGACGGCATGCCGGTAGATTCCGGCCACTTCCTCACCGAGGAGAACCCGGAGGTCACCGCAAAGGCGCTGCGCGAGTTCTTCTCGGCTTGAAGGCACTGCGTACCAAACATTCAACTGTCATCGCCCGGCTTGACCGGGCGATCCAGTATTCCGAGGCGGTTGTGGCTCGATCCGATAGGCTGCGGCGTACTGGATGCCCCGCCTTCGCGGGGCATGACGCCTGAGAGCGTGGTTGCTACCGCCGCTCCCGAAAGAACTCCCTCAGCAGCCGCGCCGCTTCGCTTTCGCCGACCCCGGAATAGACGTCCGGGACATGATGGCAAGTTGGCGAGGCGAAGAAGCGCACTCCGGACTCGACCGCGCCGCCCTTGGGGTCGGCGGCGCCGTAATAGAGCCGCCGGACCCTTGCAAAGGAGATCGCGCCCGCACACATGGTGCAGGGCTCCAGCGTCACGTAGAGGTCGCAGTCCACGAGGCGCTCGCTGCCGATCTTTTTCGCGGCCTCGCGCAGCGCGATGATTTCGGCATGGGCCGTGGGGTCATGGTCGGTCAGCGTCCGGTTGCCGGCGGTGGCGATGACCTCGTAATCGCGGACGATGACGCATCCGATCGGAACTTCGCCCGATTTTCCGGCATTTTCGGCCGTCTTGAGCGCCAAATCCATGAAAGAAGGGGCTTTCATGCCTCGTATCATTGCCAGAAACCTGCTACTAGCTCCGCCTTCAGCAAGAGTGGATACCGATTTTGCCTGAGCACGCGGCTCGGAACGAGCGCGCACAATGCTTTCTGGCTACCCCGTGAGTGAGATTATTCATGCCTCGCGACAGCGACAAACACAACGATTCCCGCGGCCGGCGTGATCGAGGCCCTGCCAAGGGCCGCAGCGGCAAGCCGCGTGGCCCCGAGAAGAAATTCGGCAAGCGCGGCTTTGAGAGCAAGGGCGACCGCGACAGCCGCCCGCCCCGCGGCGACCGTGAAGGCCGTCCGTTCCGCCGCCGCGAGGAGGGCGATGCGCCACGCCGCGACTTCAGCGACCGTCCGCGCTTCAAGCGCGACGACCGGGCTCGCGAGGATCGTGGCGAACGCAGCTTCAAGCCACGTGGCGACCGCCCCTTCTCCGACCGCGGGTCACGCGATGGCGAGAAGCGCTCGTTCAAGCCGCGCGGTGATCGCCCGTCCTATGGACGCGACGACCGTCCGCCGCGCAGCCGTGATCGCGACGACGCCCGCCCCGCCGGCCGGTTCGGCGACAAGAAGTTTGGCGACAAGCGGCCGTATTCGCCGCGTGGCGATCGTCCGGAGCGCAAGTTCGAAGGCGAGCGGAAGTTTTCGCGGGGCGGACCGGATCGCGAGCGCGACCGTGGCGACCGTCCGCGCGATCGGGGCGAGCGCGGCGATTCCAGGCCGTGGCAGAAGCGCGAGGATCGTCCGCACGGCGACCGGCCCCGCAAGAGCTTCGACAAGGATTTCGGCGGCGGTGATCGCGGCGAGGAAAAGCCCTGGCGTCAGCGCGACGACCGCCGCGAAGGCGGCCGCGGCGAGGACCGTCCGCGGTTCTCGCGCTCGCGCGAGGATCGCGCCTCGGGCGATCGTCCGTTCCGCGATCGGCCCCAATTTGATCGGCCCAAGTTCGATCGACCCAAGTTCGATCGGCCCCGCCGTGATGGCGATAGCGAACGCGGTGGGCGCGGCAGCGACCGCCCGAAATTCGATCGTCCGCGCGAGCGCTCCGAAGGTCGCTCCGATTGGCACGAGCATCCGCGCAGCGAGGGCCGTTTCGGCGACCGTCCGCGCCGCGACAACGAGGATGACAGCAGGATTTTCGAGAAGCGTCCGGCCTTCGGTGGCCGCGGCGCCTACCGCGAGCGCGATCGTGATTTCGACCGGCGGCCGCGCCGGGACGAAGAGCCGAAGCCGAAGAAGGCCGGCGAGCGCATCGCCAAGGCGCTGGCACGCGCGGGCCTTGCCTCGCGCCGCGACGCCGAGGAGATGGTCACGCAGGGCCGCGTCACCGTCAACGGCCGGGTGATCAATTCGCCCGCGCTCGACGTGACGCCGAACGATGTCGTCGCCGTCGACGGCAAGCCGTTGCCGCCGCGCGAGCGCACGCGGCTGTTCCTCTATCACAAGCCGCGCGGGCTGATGACGACGCATGACGACCCCGAGGGGCGTCCGACCGTCTTCGACAATCTGCCCGAAGGCCTGCCGCGTCTGATCAGCGTCGGCCGGCTGGACTTCAACACCGAAGGCCTCTTGCTGCTCACCAATGATGGCGGACTCGCGCGCACGCTCGAGCTGCCGGATACCGGCTGGCTGCGCCGCTATCGCGTTCGCGCCCATGGCGACGTCACCCAGGCGCAGCTCGACGAGCTCAAGAACGGCATCGAGGTCGAGGGCGTCAAATACGGTCCGATCGAGGCGACGCTGGAGCGCGACCAGGGCGCCAATGTCTGGCTGGTGTTCGCGATCCGCGAAGGCAAGAACCGCGAGGTGCGCAATGTCTGCGCCCATCTCGGGCTCGAGGTGAACCGGCTGATCCGCGTGTCCTACGGTCCGTTCCAGCTCGGCGAGATCCCCGAAGGCCAGGTCGACGAGATCAGGTCGCGTGTGCTGCGCGAGCAGCTCGGCGACAAGGTGATCGAGAAGTCGGGTGCCGAGTTCGACGTGCCCTCGAAATCCGCCTCGCACGACCACGACGCACCGCGCGAGAAGAAGCCCGCCAGCAAGCGCGCCGTGATCAACGACCGCAAGGGCCGCCGCGTGCTGGTGCAGCGCACCGGCAGCGAAGAGGCGCGCGAGCGCAACGAGCTCGAGGCCAGCGGCTACGGCCCGCCGCGCCGTCCCAAGCGCGGCTATCACGGCAAGCGCGACCTGAAGCCCAGGGACGAGTAAGGCCAATGGCCGATGCGACTCCGACTCTCCGTCAGAGGTCGTCATGGCCGGGCTTGACCCGGCCATCCACGTCTTGCTTGCATCCACGGCTGAAGAACGTGGATGCCCGGGACAAGCCCGGGCATGACGAGGAGATCTAGATGCGCGTCGTCGGCGGTCGATTGAAGGGGCGCAATCTCGCCTCGCCGTCCTCGCGCGACATCCGCCCCACGGTGGATCGTTTGCGCGAGTCCGTGTTCAACATCCTCGTGCACGCCTATGACGATCCGATCCAGGATGCGCGCGTGCTCGATCTCTTCGCCGGCACCGGCGCGCTCGGCATTGAGGCGGTCTCGCGCGGGGCAAAGTTCACGCTGTTCGTCGACAATGGTGCGGAAGCGCGCGCGCTGCTGCGTAACAATGTCGAGTCGCTGGGCTTAGGCGGCGTGACCAAGGTCTATCGCCGCGATGCGACGGATCTCGGGCCAGCGCATCCGGTCGAGCCGTTCTCGCTGGTGTTCCTCGATCCGCCCTACGGCAAGGGCTTTGCGGAGAAGGCGTTGGCGAGCCTGCGTGACGGCGGCTGGCTCACGCCCGGCGCGTTGCTGGTGGTGGAGGAGGCGAAGGCGGCGCAATTCGCGACGCCCGAAGGCTTCGAGGAACTGGAGCGGCGCGCTTATGACGATACGGAGTTCGTGTTTCTGAAGAGGCCGTAACTTGTCGCTTCGTAGGGTGGGTTAGCCGAAGGCGTAACCCACCTACTTCGTCCGGCATTCGCCGAAGCATGGTGGGTTACGCTTCGCTAACCCACCCTACGACATCGGGGCTACCTCCGCCCGAACAGCTTCTCCACGTCCGACAGCTTCAGCTCGACATAAGTCGGCCGGCCGTGGTTGCACTGGCCGGAGTTCGGCGTTTCCTCCATCTCGCGGAGCAGGGCGTTCATCTCCTCTGGCCTGAGCCTGCGGCCGGCGCGCACCGAGCCGTGGCAGGCCATGGTGGCGGCGACGTGCATCAGGCGCCGCTCAAGAGGAAGCGCCTCGTCCCATTCGGCCATGTGCTCGGAGAGATCACGCAGGAGCCCGCCCGCATTGGTCTTGCCGAGCAGCGACGGCGTCTCGCGTACCGCAACGGCGCCGGGGCCGAAGGATTCGATCGCAAGGCCGAATGACGCAAGCTCTTCGCTGCGCTCGAGCAGCCGCTCGACCGTGGCCTCGTCCATCTCGACGATCTCGGGGATCAAGAGGATCTGCCGCTGTACGCCGTTCGCGGCCAGCGAGGCTTTCAGCCGCTCATAGACGATGCGCTCATGCGCGGCATGCTGGTCGACGATGATCAGGCCGTCGCGGGTCTGCGAGACGATGTAGGTCTCGTGGATCTGGGTGCGCGCCGCGCCAAGCGGACGATCGACCAGGTCAGCTACGGGCTGCGTCTCGAACCGCACGTCCGCGCTTGGCGCGCCGACGTCGAATGCAGCCTGCGCGCGCTCGGCGAACGCCGGAGCTGCCGCGCCCTCGAATGACGGCAGCGGCCCGACTGGGGCGGCTGGCGAAGCCCGCCAGTCCCAGCTTGCCGGGCGCGGCGTGAAAGCGGGCCGGAACGAGGACAATGCGCTCTCGCCGCTGTTGGCGGCCGTGCGCCGGCCCTCGCGCGCAAGTCCTTCCTTCAATCCGTGCACGATCAGCGCGCGGACGAGGCCCGCGTTACGGAATCGCACCTCGGTCTTGGCCGGATGCACGTTGGCGTCGACCTCGCGCGGATCCAGCGCGACGAACAGCGCCAGCACCGGATGACGGTCGCGCGGCAGATAGTCGGAATAGGCCGCGCGCACCGCGCCCAGGATCAGCTTGTCGCGCACCGGGCGGCCGTTGACGAAGAGATATTGCCCGAGCGCGTTGGCTTTCGTCAGCGCGGGGGCTGCGGCATAGCCGGCGACGACGACGCCCTCGCGCTCGGCGTGGATCTCGATGGCGTGGCTGCGAAACTCCGCGCCCAGGATGTCGCCGAGCCGGGTCAGGCGTCCGGCCGCGCCGGGCAGCGCCGCGGCCCAGGTCA
>NZ_LGHM01000173.1 GCF_001908185.1 Bradyrhizobium sp. AS23.2 | reverse complement strand
GCCGCCACCGCCGCCACCACAGGCGCCCGGCGTGCGCGGCTTCCGCGACATCACGGCCGATGCGAACGATCTCGGCGGCGCGGCCGCGCAGGCCAACCGCGCCGCGCGCCGAACCTATGCCAACGTGCCCTCGCCCTCGCCGGAATTCGACCGGCTGGAGCCGAGCCTGGAAAACCGCGCCGGCGAGCAGGACGCGCCCTATTCCTACGACGAGTCGATCGAGGAGGCCGAGCGCTACACGCCGCAGCCGCCATCGTCGCGTCCACGTATCGCGCCCGAGCGTGAGGCCAAGAAGCGCCGCCGCACCGGCTCGGCCTTCCCGTTCAAGAGCGCGATCGCCGTCGGCATCGTGCTGATCCTGGTCGGCGCCGGCATCCTCTGGGGCAAGTCGCTGGTCCAGACCGTGAGCGGCCTGCTCAAGTCCTCGCCCACCCAGGTGGTGGAGGCGCCGAAGGATACGGCCCAGCCGCAGAGCAAGCCCAAGATTCCGGATCGCGTCGGCCAGCCCTCGGCGAGCGACCAGCCGGTCGCGCCGGTGGCGCAGAAGGTCGTGCTCTATGACGAGGATCCGTCCGATCCGAAGGGCAGGCAATACGTCGGCTCGGTGGTGTGGCGGCTCGAGCCGATCAAGGCGTCGGGCAACCAGAAGGCCGACGTCGCCGTGCGCGCCGACATCGAGATCCCCGACCGCAAGTTCAAGATGACGATGTCGTTCCGCCGCAATACCGACTCGTCGCTGCCGGCGAGCCACACCGCGGAATTGACCTTCATCCTGCCGCCGGATTTTCCGGGCGGCAGCGTCTCCAACGTGCCGGGCATCCTGATGAAGTCGAACGAGCAGGCGCGCGGCACGCCGCTCGCAGGCCTCGCGGTCAAGGTCACCGACGGCTTCTTCCTGGTCGGCCTCTCCAATGTCGACGCCGACCGCGCCCGCAACGTCCAGCTCCTGAAGGAGCGTTCGTGGTTCGACGTGCCGCTGGTCTACGCCAACCAGCGCCGCGCCATCATCGCCATCGAGAAGGGCGCCCCCGGCGAGCGCGCCTTCAACGACGCCTTCGCGCAGTGGGGCGACTGAGCTAAGCGAGCACCATCTTCGTCATTCCGGGGCGCGCGAAGCGCGAACCCGGAATCCATTGTGCTGTACGTGACGTAGAAGAATGGATTCCGGGCTCGACGCTACGCGTCGCCCCGGTATGACATCCAGATGCGCCTTACTGCGCGGCGGCTTCCCGCTTGCGCGCTGCCGCAGCGGCGGCCGCCTCGCGGTCCATCACGGCGCGGCAGCCGGGGCTGACCTGCGCCTTGTTCCGCACCATGCAGGCCCTGATCCTGGGGATGTCGGGGATCTCACTGGAGCACAGCCGCATCGCATCGCCCGTGCACATCTGCTGCGCTTCGGACGAGAAGGCGAGGCCGGGTGATGTCTGGAGAGCGAAGGCGGTGGTGGCGAAGGCGAAGAGCGAAGCGAACGTCTGGTAGCGTGTCATGATGAATGCGTCCCCGAGTTCCGTAGGCTTGAGCCACTTGGTTTTGGGGCGCCGCACGCGGCTTGATCTGCCGCATGTCACAGCCTTCACGCCGGGAACTCAATCCCGCATGTGGTCGCTCGATTTCCTGATGTTCGAATCGAAAAGTGCTGCGCCGCCCGAACGAAGTATGCGCCATTGCCACGCGGCTGCAATGGTCAGCTCAAAGGAATTCGCAATTGTTGCGCGTACGTCACGTCGAAGCGGCGCGTTGCATCAGACGAGGCGATAGGATGGCGTGCTTGTGGCGTCGCTCTCGCCAGGGGTCTCGCTAAGTGCGGCGGCGTGCTCCTCGACGGCGCTGACGCCCTTCGCGGTAAGCTCGAACAGATCGCCGTCCTTCATCACGTAGCCGTCCGTGATCAGTTGTTCCATCTTGCCTTGCCGGTCGTCGGCGAAGGCAACGGATTGGCTGATGTCCCGCAGGATCGAGAGCTGTTCGTCGCGCAGCATGGCTTTACCCTCCGTTCGCCGGGGATGGTCCCGATCCTCACATGCCGTGGCTCTCGAACACCTTGCGGCAAGATCTCGACAGTCTGGTGCGGTTGGCTTGCAGGCATGCCTGCACTGCATTGTCGTTGCCGAGGTCCTTGCGGCAGAAGCGGGATGCATCCCGCGAGCAGGCGTTCTGCTCCTGCGGGGTGCCCATGTGGCCTTGCGCGAGAACCGGCGCGGTCGACACGCCGTTCAGGGCTGCCAAGACGAGCGTCGCGGCGAGAACGGATTTGCGGCACATCGAAACCACTCCAATCTGACCTGCGGTATGAATTTCGGTCCTGTCAGAACTCGTCGCCTTGCCACTTGTTCCCCGTCCGGGGCCGGGCGGTGGCCTGAACCCCGCTATCCAAGCTTCCCGCCACGCTGCTATAAATGTGGCGTAGTGTGAGGGTGTTTGATGAAACGCTATTTGGTGTTTGCGCTTGTCGGCCCGTTCGTCGGCGGGTTCCTGCTGCTGCTAACGACGACCTATCAGTCCGGCTATTGGGCCCACACCAACCTCGGCGAGGTCCGCAAGCTATTCGTGGTGTTCTTCAAGTCCCTGCAATACAGCTATTTGTTCGGCTTCCTGCCCTCGCTGATGATCGGCGCCGTCGACGACATCCTGCTCCACATCAGGCGGATCGGCCCGGTGTTGCGGATGCTCCTGGTCGGCCTGTTTGCCTTCGTGCTGGCCTCGCTGACCTACAGCTCGCGCGGGCAGGATTCGGGCGCGGTGCAGTTCATCCTGTACGGTCTGGTCGGGTTCGTGCCAGCGGTGCTTTCATCGTGGCTCGTGCATCGATATGTCGAGGAGCCGCAGCCCGCGGCGGCGCCAACCTGAGCGCGCGACCTTCGACCGCAGCGCAGCAACTCCGGCCGCGTTCGCGCGTTTCCTCTGGGCGATGACCATGTCCGACGATGACATTGTGACGAGACGCAGGCCCCGTTCCGGGCGAACCTCGCACGCGGCCTTTTCAGGCGCTGAAGCGCGCGGGCCGATCATCGACCAGGAAGGTCACGAGATCCGCCCCGAAACGCTGGAGCAGGGATTTCGCGAATTTCGCTTCGAGTTTGGTAAGGACAATCCGTTCGCCGGCAGTCCCTTCGGCAATCTGACGCGCGAGCAGCGGATCGCGCGGCTCGAGGCGATCGCAAAGCTGCTCGACGTCGCCTTCATCCTGCCCGGCACCAACATCCGCTACGGCATCGACGGGTTGATCGGCCTGATTCCGATCATCGGCGACATCATCACCACGGCGATCTCGCTGTGGCTGGTCCGCGAGGCGCGGGCGCTGGGCGCGCCCTGGTACATCACCGCGCGCATGCTCGGCAATGTCGCGATCGACGGCGTGGTCGGCATCGTCCCGTTCGCGGGCGACGCCTTCGACGTCATGTTCCGAGCCAACATGCGCAACGTGCGCCTCCTGCGCCGCTGGCTCGACAAGCAGCCGCGCCTGTAATGCACGGAGGCTTCTTTCTTCGCCTCTCCCCGCAAGCGGGGCGAGGGAGAAGAAAGTGCGGCCCAGAAACGCAAAAAGCGCGACAGCCTTTCGGCCATCGCGCTTTCAGCGCACATCGGAGGCTTGCGAAAACTTACGCCGCGTCGGCGTCGGTGTTGGTCTCCGCCGGCTTGGGGCGGCGGGGCAGCGGGAAGGCTTCGCTCTCATAGAGCGAGCGGATGCCATTCTGGTCGAAGCGCGCTTCCTCGACCTGGAGATAGGCGCCGTTCAGCGAATCCGTCGGCAACTGCTCCATCGCGAACTGCACGGCTTCGGCCGCGGTGCCGAACCGGCGATAGGTGAAGCCCGCACGCTTCTTCTTGCGGATCGCGGCGGGGAAGAGTTCGGCGGAAGTGTTGAAGTTGAACGGACGCAGTGGACGCATGGTCAAAGACCTCGTGATCTTCTCTGGGGCTTTAAGCGCGTTGGGGTTTGGGAGGGCAGGGGCCGCAATCGAGCGGGCCCGCCGCACATGTCATTTTCGTCCTCTAATATAGGCCGATTTGACAAAATTGCGACCCCTGCGAACGCAGATGATGAATCCGCGCATGGCAGCTCCGCAACTAGGGTTAACCTAGCGATTTCAATGGCTTGAATGGTTTACAACTTGCCAAGAAGCAGCAGGACGATCAGCACCACGAGCACGACGCCGCCGATCCCCATGCCGGAATGGCCCATGCCGTAGCCATAGCCGCCGATCCGGCCGGACATGCCGCCGAGCAGATAGATGATCACCAGGATGATCAGGATGGTCCCAAGCGACATGGCATCCTCCCTGACGGCCGCCGGACTGCGATCATCGGCCGCACCGCCAGAGAGAAAAGCACAACGCGCCGCCGGGTTCCATGACGGAACCGGCAGCGCGCAACTTTATTTCGGCTCGAGTTTCAGCGCCGCAGAGTTGATGCAGTAGCGCAGGCCGGTCGGTCCGGGGCCGTCGGGGAAGACGTGGCCGAGATGGCCGCTGCACTTGGAGCACAGCACCTCGGTGCGGATCATGCCGTGGCTCGCATCGTGCTCCTCGTCGATATGGCTCTCGACGGCCGGCTGGGTGAAGCTCGGCCAGCCGCAGCCGGAATCGAACTTGGCGTCGGACTCGAACAGCACGTTGCCGCAGCCGGCGCAGACATAGGTGCCGGCGCGGTGATCGTGCTCATACTCGCCGGAGAAGGGACGCTCGGTCGCCTTCTCGCGCAGCACGGCGTACTGCATCGGCGTCAATTCACGACGCCACTGCTCTTCGCTCTTGATGACCTTGTCGTCTGTGGTCTTCGCCTTGGTGTCGGGCATAGGTCTCCCGTTGTTTCCGTGAATCTCGCGATCAGTTGGTGGCCTTGCTGGCACTGACCAGCGTCGGCTTTTCAATGTAGTTATCCGCGAACAGCTTTTTCAGGTTCTCGACCTTCGGGATGTCGTTGTAGGCGATGTAAGGCTGGGTCGGGTGCAGCGTCAGATAGTCCTGGTGATAGGCTTCTGCCGGGTAGAACGCCTCGAGCGCGCCGACCTTGGTCACGATCGGCTTGCTGAACACCTTCGCGCCGTTGAGCTGGGCGATATAGGCCTCCGCCACCTTCTTCTGCTCGTCCGAGGTGGTGAAGATTGCCGAGCGATATTGCGTGCCGACGTCCGGGCCCTGGCGGTTGAGCTGGGTCGGGTCGTGCACCACCGAGAAGTAGATCTGGAGGATCTTGCCGTAGGAGATCTTCCTGGGGTCGTACTTGATCTCGACCGACTCGGCGTGGCCCGTCCGGCCGCTCGAGACGGTCTCGTAGTCCGCGGTCGCCTTGGTGCCGCCGGCATAGCCGGAGACCGCATTGACGACGCCCGCGGTGTGCTGGAATACGCCCTGGACGCCCCAGAAGCAGCCGCCGGCGACCACGGCGGTCTGGATCCCGCCTGCGGGCGCGGCATCCGTGGCGGGCGCGGGGATCACGACCGCATCCTCCGCGGCCCGGGTCGGCGCGGTAAGGGCCAGCGTCACGGCGGTGGTTGCGGCGAGCAGGGACAGCAGGACAGGTCGGCGCATGGCGGATCCTTTTTCGGAAGGCTGACAGTCTAGGGCGGCAGGGTCCGGGCGAACAGCCTGCCCGGCCGCGTTTCGCATCGTTTGAGATACGGGCGCGGGCGGCGATTGTTACGCCGGGGCGGACACGAGTCTGTGAAAAAAGCCGCCCACGATAGCTCGGCAGCAGCCCGTTGGCGCGGCCGCGAACTCCGCGCTAGATGAACCCGCGCGATCGATGATCGACTTAGAAATGTGGAGCTGATCTGACACATGCTGCGCGTCGTTCCCCTGACCCTCGTCGTCCTCCTCGCAGTCCTGGCCGCCTGCACCTCGATCGCCGCGGCCGATCCGCAAGCCGCCGACGACCTCGCGACCTGCCGCGACCGCCAGGCCGACGCGCAGGCTCGTGCGACGGCCTGCGACAACCTGCTCAGTGCCGACCGGCTCGCCGGCAAGGACAAGTCGGTCGCGCTCGGCGTACGCGGCAACACGCTGGTCAACAAGCGCGACTACGATCGCGCGATCGAGGTGCTGACATCCGCCATCGCCGCCGATCCGGACAATGTCGGGGTCCTCAACCTGCGCGGCGTCGCCTATGAGCGCAAGGGCCAGGACGATCTTGCGATGGCCGACTACAACCTCGCCATCCAGAAGCGGACCAATTACGGCGTCCCCTACAGCAATCGCGGCACCATTCAGCTGCGCCGGGGGGGCGCTGCAAAGCGCGCTCGACGATCTCAATCTGGCGGTCAAATACGCGCCGAAATTCCTGCTCGGCTGGACCAACCGCGCCCGAGTGCGCACGCTGATGAAGGATTTCAACGGCGCGATTGCCGACTTTGCGGAGGCCGAGAAGATCGACCCGGCCGCGCCGCAGATCGCCGGCAACCGCTGCATCACCTACGGCATGATGGGCAATTACGACCGGGCTTTCGCCGATTGCGACGGCCTGATCCAGAAGCAGCCGAAGAACACGTTCGCGATCAATAATCGCGGCGACGTCAACATGATGAAGGGCGATCTCGACGCCGCGCTGAAGGACTACAACACGGTCATCCAGATCAACCCGAACAACGTGCGCGCCCATTCCGGCCGCGGCCAGATCTACGAGCGCAGGCACGATCTCGCACAGGCGCGCGCCGATTACCGCTCGGCGGCCTATTCGTTGACGAGGTTCGACGAGCTCGACGTCGCGCGCGCCCGTGCCAAGGCGCAGGAGCGGCTCGCCGCGCTCACGCCGCAGATGCCGGCCGGGTCGAACGCGCGCCGCGTCGCGCTGGTGATCGGCAACGGCGCCTACAAGAACGTCCACGCATTGCCCAATCCTCCGCGCGATTCGAAGCTGATCGCGGGCGTGCTGCGGGATCTCGGATTCCAGACGGTGATGTCAGTCAGCGACCTCACCCGCGACAAGTTCTTCCAGACGCTGCAAGCCTTCGCCGATGAAGCGGAAAAGGCCGATTGGGCCGTGGTCTATTATGCCGGGCATGGTTTCGAGATCGGCGGCGTGAACTATCTCGTGCCGGTCGACGCAAAACTCACCGCCGACAAGGACGCCGAGACCGAGGCCGTCGCGCTGGAGCAGGTGATTGCCGCCGTCGGTGCCGCGCACAAGGTGCGTCTGGTGATGCTGGATGCGTGCCGCGACAATCCGTTCGCGCCGACCATGCAGCGCACGCTGTCGCTCAAGCTGGTCGACAAGGGCTTTTCCAACATCGAGCCCGGCGCCGGCTTCATGGTGGTCTACGCCGCCAAGCACGGCGAGACCGCAATGGACGGTGATGGCGGCGCCGACAGCCCCTTCGCCACCGCGCTCGCCCGCGAAATCAAGGTGCCGCGCGTCGAGATCCGAAAGCTTTTCGATATCGTCCGCGACGACGTCTGGTCCGCGACCAGGCACGAGCAGCAGCCGTTCACCTACGGCTCGCCGCCGGGACGCGAGGACTTTTATTTTGTCGCGGGGAAGTGACGGCTGCGCGCCGGCCGACCGGTGAGGTCAGATTCCGCACGGACGTGAACATTCACCGACCCAGAGAGCCACGATGTGCTATTTAAGGCTCAACAAAGGAGCTTGTCAGAACCCGCAGCGCACACTGAGATGGGTGTTCAGATGATCACAATTCCAGAACTGGTAGCGCAGACTTTAGCATCGTTTTTGACCTCGGATACACGAGATCGGTTTGGCTATTCGCATGCCCGCCTGGCTGAAATTCTTCCCTTTGCGGCCAGACTCACATTGGAATGCATTGGCAACAGCGACGCCCTATATCACAACATAGAGCACTCAATGCTCGTTACTCTCGCCGGGCACGATATCCTGATGGGGCGGATGCTGTTGCGGCCAACGACAGTCGCCGACTATGCGAATTTTACCCTGGCGTGCCTCACCCATGACATCGGGTACGTGCGCGGAGTCATTCAAGGGGATGGCGACGACTCCTATGTCGCAGATTTAACTGGTCGCATGGTTAGTCTCCCGCGGGGGGCCTCTGACGCCGCGCTCGCACCCTATCATGTGGACCGCTCAAAATTGTTCGTCCTGGAACGTCTCGACGACGTTGAAGAGATCGACGCAAGCCGCATTGCCCGAGCCATAGAATTTACGCGCTTTCCCTATTCGGAATCCTCAATCGACAATTTGATGGAAGAGGAGGGCATGTTGCTGCGCGCTGCCGACCTTATCGGTCAGCTTGGCGATCCCAACTACCTGAGAAAATCAAATGCTCTGTTTCACGAGTTCGAGGAAATCGGTTTGAACAAAAAGCTCGGCTATGAGACGCCTGCCGACGTCGTCTACAAGTACCCGCAGTTTTACTGGAACAACGTTGCTCCACAAATTCAGACCGCGATACGCTATCTCAATATCACCTCGAGCGGTCGGCAATGGATCGCAAATCTTTATAGTAATGTTTTCCGGGCCGAGCGCGAGCCGGGTCTATCGGGTCCGCAACCTTGAGGCGGCTGGAAGCTAGTCGATGTGGACGCATGCAAAAAATATCAAGGTGATTGACCGAGCCGACGGAAAGGCGAAGGTCTACATCTTTGCACGTCATGATGGGTTTTACGAATACAGAGGCGAGGCTGAGATTCAGGGGGACGAATACGAAGGCGTCCACTGGTCGCCAACCGAAAGGTCCGGCCTTTTCGCGTCCGCACATGAGGCCGAGCGGGCCGCGTTCGATGACGTGCCGTGGCTTCGTCAACAGATCAGGCCATTCCCGGCGCCGTAGGGTGGGCAAAGCGACTTGTCCGCCGTAGCTCGAAGAGCGAAGGCGGAAGCGTGCCCACCATCTTTAACTGCGTGTTTGGATAATGGTGGGCACGGCGCTTCGCACCTTTGCCCACCCTACGGCAGCCTCACACCACGATGCTCAGCCGCTTCGCCGCGCGCGTGATGCCCGTGTACAGCCACCGCGCCCTGGAGTCCTGGAACGCAAAGCTCTCGTCGAACAGCACGACGTCGTCCCATTGCGAACCCTGCGACTTGTGCACGGTCAGCACGTAGCCGTAATCGAACTCGTCATAGGGCTTGCGCTGCTCCCAGGCGATCTGCTCGATGCCGCCCTCGAAGCAATCGGCGCGCACCGAGACCTTCGTCACCTTGTGCCCAAAATCCTCGTCCGGCGACAGCCGCATGCTGAGGATGCGCGACTTCGAGCGCGAGGTGTTGCGCGACTTCACGCGCCAGAGGCCGCCGTTGAACAGGCCCTTCTTGCGGTTGTTGCGCAGGCACACCAGCTTGTCGCCGGCGACCGGAAACTGGTCCTCGATGTTCTGGCGCTGGCGCACGCGCATGTTGTAGGCGCGGCGGGTGTTGTTGCGGCCGACCAGGACCTGGTCGGCGCCCATGACGCGATCGGGGTCGAGCTCCCGACGGGAGACCACCTCGCTATCGCCGTAGCGGCCGATGTCGAGCTCGCGGCCCTCGCGGACGTCCATCGACATCCGCACGATGGGGTCGTCCTGCGCCTGGCGGTGCACCTCGGTCAGCATCGCGTCGGGCTCGGTATTGGTGAAGAAGCCGCCGCCCTGGATCGGCGGCAGCTGCGCGGGGTCGCCGAGCACGAGCAGGGGACAGTCGAACGACATCAGGTCGCGGCCCAATTCGGCGTCGACCATCGAGCATTCGTCGATCACGATCAGCTTGGCTTTCGAGGCTGGCGCGTCGTCCCACAGTTCGAAGCTCGGCTGCTCCTCGCCGGATTCGCGGGCGCGGTAGATCAGGGAGTGGATGGTGGAGGCGTCGTCGCAACCCTTGTTGCGCATGACCAGCGCCGCCTTGCCGGTAAAGGCGGCGAACTTCACCTCGCCGTCGACGCCGTCGGCGATATGCCGCGCCAGCGTGGTCTTGCCGGTGCCGGCAAAGCCGAACAGGCGGAAGATCGGCGGCGTTCCGTTACGGCCGGGTTTTGCCTTGAGCCAGTCGCCAACGGCCTTGAGCGCGGCGTCCTGATGCGGGGTGAATGTCGCCATGTCTGTCTTGAGGAAGGGCGAAATCGACCGATTCGCCATCCCCCAAAACTAACCATTCGCACCGCCGGTTCAAGCCGGGCCGACTACCCTATTGCCAGCCGGGAACGCCGCGCATGTCGGGCAGATGGTGGGCGATGCCCTTGTGGCAGTCGATACAGGTCTTTTCGCCCGTGAACAGGAAGCGCTGATGCGCCACCGAGGCCCGCGGCGACTGCTTGGTGATGTCCATGGAATCGGCGCTGTGGCAGTTGCGGCACTCCAGGGAGTCGTTGGCCTTGAAGCGCGCCCATTCATGCGCGGCGAGCTCGAGCCGGTGATCCTGGAACTTCTCGCGGGTGTCGATCGTGCCGAAGATCTTGCCCCAGACCTCCTTCGAGGCCTGCATCTTGCGCGCGATCTTGTCGGTCCAGTTGTGCGGCACGTGGCAGTCCGGGCAGGTGGCGCGCACGCCGGAGCGGTTGGTGAAGTGAATGGTCGACTTCAGCTCGGCGAAGACGTTGTCCTTCATCTCGTGGCAGCCGGTGCAGAACTTTTCGGTGTTGGTCAGTTCCAGCGCGGTGTTGAAACCGCCCCAGAAGATGACGCCTGCCGCAAAGCCCGCGAGCACGAGTGTGCCGAGCGCGAACACCGAGCTCGGACGACGCAGCACGCCCCAGAGCTCGAGCAAAAAAGTCCCAGCTTCGCGCGATGAAGCCGCGCTTGGCTTTTGGCTCGTCAGCATCCGTCGTCATCGGCGGCCACCGGGGCTTGCGCGCGAGAGCAGCGTGTCGATGTCGGTGAAGTCGTTGCTGACGGGCGGAGTGGCGGTGTTCTGCGGCACGTGGCACTCCGTGCAGAAGAAGCGGCGCGGCGAAATCGAGGCCAGGAACTGGCCGTCACGGTCCATGAAATGCGTGATGGAGACCATCGGCGCCTGCGATTCCGACGTGCGCGAGCGCGCATGGCAGGACAGGCATTTGTTGCTGTTGAGGTCGATCTGGTAGCCGTCGATCGAATGCGGGATCACCGGCGGCTGCTCCGGATAGTTCCGCGACTCCTTCTCGGAGGTGTTGCGATTCGGCAGCATCGGCGGCGCCGGGCCTTCGTCATTGAGCGGCGTCGGGCCGCGCAGGCCGGAGGTCACGGTCTGTGCGGTCAGCGAGCCTGTGCCCGCAGCAATCGCGAGCGCCAGCAGGACAATTCCACTTCGCTTCAGCATGGTCACACCCGCTCGATGCGCACGGCGCATTTCTTGTAGTCGGTTTGCAGCGAGATCGGATCGGTGGCGTCCAGCGTCACCTTGTTGATCAGCTTGGATTCGTCGAACCACGGCACGAACACCAGACCGCGCGGCGGCCGGTCGCGGCCACGCGTCTCGACGCGGGCGCGGATGAAGCCGCGGCGGGACACCACCTTCACCTCGTCGCCGCGCCGGATCTTCGCTTCCTGTGCGTCGTCGGGATGCATGAAGCAGACTGCCTCGGGGAACGCCTTGTAGAGCTCGGGCACGCGGCGCGTCATGGTGCCGGAATGCCAATGCTCCAGCACGCGGCCGGTCGAGAGCCAGTACGGATATTCGTTGTCAGGTGATTCCGCCGCCGGCTCGTAAGGCAGGGCGAAAATGCGCGCCTTGCCGTCGGGATAGCCGTAGAACTGCACGTCAGTGCCCTGCTTGACGTAGGGATCGCTGCCCTCGCGGAAACGCCATTTTGTTTCCTGGCCGTTGACCACCGGCCAGCGCAGGCCGCGCTCGCGGTGATAGGTGTCGAACGGTGCGAGGTCGTGGCCGTGGCCGCGGCCGAACGAGGCATATTCCTCGAACAATCCCTTCTGCACGTAGAAGCCGAACGCCTTGGATTCCTCGTTGGCGTAGCCTTCCTCGATCTCCGAGGTCGGGAACTTGTCGACCTGGCCATTCTTGAAGAGCACGTCGAACAGCGTCTTGCCGCGAACTTCCGGTTTCTTGGCGATCAGCTCCTCGGGCCAGACCTCCTCGATCTTGAAGCGCTTGGAGAATTCCATGAGCTGCCACAGATCGGACTTGGCCTCGCCCGGCGCGTTGACGAGCTGGTGCCAGAACTGCGTGCGCCGCTCGGCATTGCCATAGGCGCCTTCCTTCTCCACCCACATCGCGGTCGGCAGGATTAGGTCGGCGGCCAGTGCCGTCACCGACGGATAGGCGTCCGAGACCACGATGAAATTGTCGGGATTGCGGAAGCCCGGATAGGTCTCCTCGTTGGCGTTGGGACCGGCCTGCAGGTTGTTGTTGACCTGCACCCAATAGGCGTTGATCAGGCCGTCCTTCAGCATCCGGCTTTGCAGCACGGCGTGTGCGCCGTTCTTGTCGGGAATGGTGCCCTCGGGCAGCTGCCAGATATGCTCCGCCTTGTCGCGATGCTCCTTGTTGGTCACGACCATGTCGGCGGGCAGGCGGTGCGAGAATGTGCCGACCTCGCGCGCGGTGCCGCAGGCCGAGGGCTGGCCGGTGAGCGAGAACGGACTGTTGCCGGGCGAGGAGATTTTTCCGGTGAGCAGATGGATGTTGTAGACGAGGTTGTTGCACCAGACGCCGCGGGTGTGCTGGTTGAAGCCCATGGTCCAGAACGAGACCACCTTGGTCTTCGGATCGGCATAGAGCTCGGCGAGCGCCTCGAGGCGGTTGAGCGGCACGCCCGACATTTTCGCCGCCTTCTCCAGCGTGTAGTCCGAGACGAACTTGACGTATTCGTCGTAGCTCATGTCGGTGGAGTCATTGGCCTTCGCCGCGCCCGTCGCCTTCTTCTGGAGTGGATGCTCGGGCCGGAGGCCGTAGCCGATGTCGGTCTGTCCGCGCCTGAAGATGGTATGGGCGTTGACGAAGTCCTTGTTGACGCGGCCGGTCTTGATGATGTGGTTGGCGATGGCGTTGAGGATGTAGAGATCGGTCTGCGGCACAAACACCATGCCGATGTCGGCGAGATCGAACGAGCGGTGCTCGAAGGTCGAGAGCACGGCGACGCGGACATGGGGCGCGGACAGCCGGCGGTCGGCCACGCGCGTCCACAGAATGGGATGCATCTCCGCCATATTGGAGCCCCACAGCACGAAGGCATCGGTGGCTTCGATGTCGTCATAGCAGCCGGCCGGCTCGTCGATGCCGAAGGTGCGCATCATGCCGGCAACCGCGGACGCCATGCAGTGGCGCGCATTGGGGTCGATGTTGTTGGTGCGGAAGCCGGCCTTGAACAGCTTCGAGGCGGCGTAGCCTTCCCAGATCGTCCACTGGCCGGAGCCGAACATGGCGACGCCGTTCGGCCCGCGCTTCTTCATCGCCTCCTTCCACTTCGCCTCCATGATGTCGAAGGCCTCGGTCCAGGACACCGGCGTGAAGTCGCCGTTCTTGTCGTACTTGCCGTTCGTCTTGCGCAGCATCGGCTGCGTCAGGCGGTCATGGCCGTACATGATCTTGGAGAGGAAGTAGCCCTTGACGCAGTTGAGGCCGCGATTGACCTCGGCCTTGATGTCGCCGTGGGTGGCGACGACGCGGTTGTCCTTGGTCGCGACCATCACTGAGCAGCCGGTGCCGCAGAAGCGGCAGGCGGCCTTGTCCCATTTCAGTTCGCTGTTGTCGCGCTCGGAGACGAGATTGGCGGCGAGCGCCGGTGCCGGCATGCCCGCGGCAGCGGCCGCAATCGCGGCCGCTTCGAGCTTCAGCATCTGGCGGCGGTCGAGCTTTGGCGATGTCATAATGGCTCTTCCTGACTCAGGCGGTTTCGATGGCGTGGAAGACGAGCGCTGCGGAATAGACGTTCGGCAGCGACTGGATGGTGTTGAGAATGGTGCCGAGGCTGCCGGCGTCCGGCGCTTCGGTCACGACGATGAGCTTTCCGCGCGCGTCGCGGCCGTGAATTTCGCAGCCGGGAATCGCAATGATCTCGGCCTCCAGCTCGGCCAGGCGCTCGGGCCGCGCCTGCACGACGATGCTGGCGATCTCGCAGCCCGGAGGCGGCACGATACGGTCGGCGCTGAGCACCTGGCCGGTGATCAATGCGCGGCGGTTGAGTGTGGCTTGGGCCATGATGCCTGCCTTTCGCTTGTCGGGGATCAATGCGGGGAGGGTGGCGGGCCGGGAGGGCCCGCAAACATCTGATAGATCCAGACGCCGAGGCCGTAAGAGCCGACCGTTCCAACCGCGAGGACGGGCATCACGACCGCGGTCAGGAACAGGAAAGCGAAAATCTCCATGCGCTTACGGCGCACGCGCGTCGTCGTGTCGTCAGGGGCCGACATATTCGGTCTCTCTGAAATGGTACTGGAATCGGGACGGCATCCGGGCCGTTACCTTGCTGCAACTCTAGATGCAGACGAGTTACGAAGACCTTGATTTGGATCAACCGTTTAGGTCGTCGGAATGTCGCAGCACGGTTCCTGGACAGGGCCGCGTTGCCACGTATGCGCGAGAAATCGATCTCCCACGCGGCGGAATTGCGATTCCGTAGACAGCGCGGCCTCACGCATTAAGATGAGTCCAACAACAATAATGCGGGAGAGGCGTCATGAAGTTCGGCATCTTCTACGAGCTGCAGCTGCCACGGCCCTGGGTGGCCGGCGATGAGCTCAGGCTCTACCAGAATGCCCTCTCGCAGATGGAACTCGCCGACAAGCTCGGCTACGACCACGCCTGGGTCGTCGAGCATCACTTCCTTGAGGAATACTCGCACTCGCCCTCGCCGGAATCGTTCCTCGCGGCCGCGAGCCAGCGCACGAAGAACATCAGGCTCGGCCACGGCATCCTCCAGCTCACCACCAACCATCCGGCCCGCGTCGCCGAGCGCGTCGCGGTGCTGGACCTGCTCTCGAACGGCCGCTGCGAATTCGGCATGGGAGAGAGTGCCTCTATCACCGAGCTCACGCCGTTCGGCCGCGACATGGAGACCAAGAAGGAAGTGTTCGAGGAAGCCGTGCAGGCGATCTTCCCGATGTTCAGGGATGCCGGCAGTGAGCATCACGGCAAGTATTTCGACATTCCGTTGCGCAATGTCGTGCCGAAGCCGGTGCAGAAGCCGCATCCGCCGTTGTGGATGGCGTGCTCGCAGCTGCCGACCATCGAGCGCGCCGGGCGCCACGGCTTTGGCGCGCTCGGCTTCCAGTTCGTCAGCGCCGACGCTGCGCACGCCTGGGTGCACGCCTATTACAATGCTATGACCAAGCGGCTGCACAAGCTCGCCGACTACGAGATCAATCCGAACATGGCGCTGGTGTCGTTCTTCATGTGCGCCAGGACCGACGAGGAAGCGCGTGCGCGCGCCGACGGCGCCACCTTCTTCCAGTTCGCGCTGCGCTTCTACGGCGCTTCGCAGAACCGCCAGCGGCCCGCGCCCTACACCGTCAACATGTGGGACGAGTACAACAAGTGGAAGCGCGACAATCCGGAAGCGCAGGAGGCGGCGCTGCGCGGCGGCCTGATCGGCTCGCCCGAAACGATCCGCAAAAAGCTGAAGCGCTTCCAGAGCTCCCACATCGACCAGGTCATCCTGCTCAACCAGGCCGGCAAGAACAGCCACGAGCACATCTGCGAATCGCTCGAGCTATTCGGCCGCGAGGTGATGCCGGAGTTCCAGAACGACCCGGCGCAGGCGGCCTGGAAGCAGGGCGTGATGAGCGGCGAGATCGAGCTGGAAGAGATCGACACCGAGGCCTTCACCGACCGCTACGGCAAGCTCGCCATCAACGTCGCGCCGGCGAAGGCCGCTGCGGGGTAGGGGGGGGCGCAGCGCTCGTCATCCGGTGTGGGCCCCGGCTCAGCAGCGCACCGTTTCACGCTGCGCTGCGTCCGGGGCACGAGACTGCCTAACAACGCGCTAACTCTCGTGTCCCGGACGCGCTGCAGCGTGCAACGCTGCTGCGCAGAGCCGGGACCCAGAAGCGGCTTGGCTGCCTTCCGCCGCACTGCCCTTGCTGCTATCCTCGCGCAAAAGAACGTCTTGCGGAGGAAAACCATGCGGCCCCACGGGATGGCCTTTGATCCGGCGGCTGGCGATGTCACGCCCGCGGTGCTCGCCATCGGCCGGCCTGACTTCCCGAATGTCCTGATCGACACGTTGCGCCGGCAGGCCGGGGTCGGTCATTGCATGGTGTTTGCGCTGACGCGCGCGGGCACGGCGAGTTGCCTGCTGGATGCCGGCAATATCCCGACCGGCGGCGATCTCGGCGCCGCCTACGCCGAGCAATTCCACGAATCCGATCCAAACCGTGATGCGCTGTTCGAAGGCAAGATCAGCGCGCCGATCGTGCTGCCCTCGTTCGCGCCGCGGATGTACGGCGCGCGCTATCGCAAGATCTTCTTCAAGGACTCAAACATCGTCGACAATGCGCCACCGCGATCTGGGTCGACGATACCTGCTTCTATGTCAACTTCTACCGCATCACGTCTCAGGGCCGCTTCGGCGATGCCGAGCGTGCGCGGCTCCAGGCTGTTGCGCCCGCGATCGGCGCCAGCGTCGCACGTCATTTCCAGCAGGCCGCGACCGGAGCGCCCGACCAGAACCTCGCCGCGTTGTTTGCGACGCACGCGCCGCTCGCTGCGCTGACGCCGCGCGAGCAGGCGGTCTGCCGCCGTATCCTGCTTGGCTTCAGCTCCGAGGCGATCTCGCAGGCGCTGGGCATCAGCCTGCATTCGACCCTGACCTACCGCAAGCGCGCCTATGAGCGGCTCGGCATCTCCTCGCAGAACGAATTGTTCGGAATTGTGCTGCGGCTGCTCGCCGGCCCGCGCAGCCTGAATTGAAGGACTCAAAATCCGTGATTTCTGCTTCCGGGAGCAAAGCAGACGCGCGGCCGGTGCGGAGCCCAAGCTAACCCGACGAACGCCTCTCCAAAGCCGCCGCGATCTTCTCCAGCGCAGCGTTCCTATGCTGCATTCCGACGACCTCTTGCTCGCAAATCTCGATCAATGTCCGCCCGGCCCATCGTCCGCGCGCATGCATGCCTGTTCGGCAACAAAGCCAGACCCCCGCCGCCAGAAAGACAATGATGGCGAGCCATGATAGCGCCTGCCGCTGAGCGAGGTCTGCGATGAAGCGGCGGAAATCGCCCTTGGCCAGGTACGCAGTGGCGCGATTGCTGTAGGCGTCCCAATCTTTCGGATCGAGCGCGACCATCCGATCGTAGTCGGCTATAGCGCGGTCGAAGTCGCCCTTGGCTTGATAGGCGTAGCCTCGGTTGAAGTAGGCGTCCCTGTAGTTCGGATGCAGCGCGATCGCTCGACCACAGTCGGCGATGGCACCATCAAGATCGCCTTTGGCAAAGTAGGCGTTGCATCGGGCGGTGAGGGCGACATAGTTGTTCGCATTCAGCCGGATGCTGGCGGTATAGTCCGCGATGGCGCGGTCGTTGTCACCTTTCGCTTGATAGGCGTAGCCGCGCTCGCCAAATCCGACCTGCTTTCCATAGTCCGATAGATCGCCTTCGAACGCCCGGTTAACGTCCGCTATCGCCCGGTCGTAGTCGTGCCGTTGGTTGTAGATGTGCGACCGGTTAAGCAGTGAGCCGCCAGCTTTCGGGTTAGCTCGGATCGCCTCGGCAAAGTCTTTCAAGGCGCGGTCGTCGCGATCAGCGAAGCTTGTCCACGACCAGGAATAGCCGCGCGCATGATACAAGGCGGACAGGTCTTGATCTCCGTAGTCTCCGCTCTGGATCGCGCGCGTACAGGCGTCAATGGTCGCGGCAGCGGTGTCCTTCGATCCATTCAAACATGCCCGTCGATCGTCGGCTGCCGCCGGCTGGCTGACAGCCGTGGCTGTTGCGAATGCCAGGGCAACCAGCCAGACACGCGCGAAAATCCCTGAGCGCATACCGTCTCCTCGCGATGCGCTAGCCCGGAGACGGCTTTTCCAGAGTCGCAGCGATCCTCTCCAGCAATGCATTGGTGCGCCTGTTTTCGGCGACCTGCTGCTCGTAGAGGTCGACCCAACTCGTCCCGGACGATGAGCGTCGACTCGCGCGCGAGTACCAGATCCAGACGCCCACCAGCACCAGGAACGGCAACCAGGACACAATCACGCTAACCAGCCAGGGCAGCGAACCACCGCTTGGCGCGTTGATGAATGTAAACCAAACGAAGAGAGCACCGACGAGAGCGATCCATACAAGTATCGGAAGCCAAAAGCGAGGCTTGGTCATTCCAGTCACAGAAGTTCCCTTTGGTTGGTCTAGGGAAGCTCATGCTATCATTGGTTGATCTATCTTCCATGCCCGCGCGCATGTGGTCGTTGTAACGTGGTTAGCCCTTCCTTTGCGGCGAGCGTCCTACTTGTGATGACACGCCCTGATGCCGCTCGTCCCTATCGCTAGGGACAGACGCCGGCACCCGAATTCGCTAGCCTGGCCCCGAGGAAGCGTGACATCCCCGGGAGACCGCCTTGAGCACCGCGCCGCGCATCGACATCGACCCGGCCTCATTCTGGGCCGACCCCTATCCGATGCTAGCGAAGATGCGGAAGGAGGCACCGATCGCCTTCGTGCCGCAGCTCGGCTCGACGCTGCTGGTGAGCCGCGACGACATCTCGATCTCCGAGAAGCAGATCGACGTGTTCTCCTCGCACCAGCCCGCGGGCCTGATGAACAGGCTGATGGGCCACAACATGATGCGCAAGGACGGCGAGGCGCATCAGGTCGAGCGCCGCGCGATGTTTCCCACGGTGTCGCCGAAGACGGTGAAGGCGCACTGGACCGCGCGGTTCCAGGCCCATGCCGACCGCATCATCGACGCCATCACGCCGGGGGCGCGGATCGATTTCATGCGCGACTTCGCGCTGCCGTTTTCAGGGGAATGCCTGAAGTCGATCACCGGTCTCACCAATATCGGCTTTGCCGAGATGGACTCCTGGTCGCAAGGCATGATCGAGGGCATCGCCAACTACGCCGGCGATCCCGCGGTCGAGGCGCGCTGCCATGCCGCGACATCAGGCATCGACGCAGCGATCGACGACATGCTGCCGGTGATGCGCAAGCATCCCGACCAGAGCATCCTCGGCGTTCTCCTCGCCTCTGATATGCCGATGGAGAGCGTGCGCGCCAACGTCAAGCTCGCGATCTCCGGCGGCCAGAACGAGCCGCGCAAGGCCATCGCCGGCACGGTATGGGCGCTGCTCACCCATCCCGACCAGCTCGACCTCGTGCGCAAGGGCGAGGTGACCTGGCTGCAGGCCTTCGAGGAATACGCCCGCTGGATCTCGCCGATCGGCATGTCGCCGCGGCGCATCGCAAAGCCGTGGTCGATCCGCGACGTCGCCTTCGAAACCGACGAGCGCGTGTTCCTGATGTTCGGCTCGGCCAATCGCGACGAGAAGCATTTTGAGCGCGCCGACGAATTCGACGTGCGGCGTGACACGGCCAAGAGCGTCGCGTTCGGCGCCGGTCCGCATTTCTGCGCCGGCGCCTGGGCCTCGCGCGCCATGATCGCCGATGTCGCGCTGCCGACCGTGTTCGCGCGCGCGGCGCGAATCGAGATCGCCGATGACGAGCCGGTGCGGATCGGCGGCTGGGCGTTCCGCGGGCTGCAGAACTTGCCCGTGAGATGGCAGAGCTAGCTCGGCGGAGCGCTCTGCCCACCTGCGGCCATGATGAGATTATGCCGCTGTTTTGCCCGACGTGTCAAAGATTTCGGAAAATGCGCGTGCCTTGAAATGGTGGCACCGGCTACTTTGCATGGGGTTGTTTTCGCGTTTTTTGATCCGGTCGCCGGTCTCCGGCCGGATGCGCGCGCCGCTTTCACATCTGCGTGCAGAAAAATTCCATCTTCATTCGCTCCGCGGGTTGAAAGATTAATCATGCGCTTCGCGCCGGGCGCAGTGCTCGCGTCGCTATTTTTCTGAGTGTCTCGACACCTCCACTAAGGCGCACCATCATTCCTGCATCGCAAGGAATGACGGCCATCTGCGGCCGGGAGTTTTGAATGCAGCGTCGGGACTTTCTTAGACTATCCGTGGGAACTGCGGCAGCCGCTGCGTTCGCCTCGCGCGCAAATGCGCAAGGCGCCGTGAAGGAAATTCGCATCGGCTATCAGAAGAACGGCGTGCTGGTCATCACGCGGCAGCAGGCCGCCTTGGAAAAACATTTCTCCCCGCAAGGCATCGAGGTGAAATGGGTCGAGTTCTCCTCGGGTCCGCCGATGATGGAGGCGATGAATGTCGGCAGCGTCGATTACGGCGCCGTCGGCGATTCCCCGCCGGTGTTCGCGCAGGCCGCGGGTGCTGCGATCGTCTACGCCGCCGGCCAGCCCATCACCAACGGCCAGGGCATTCTGGTGCCGAAGGATTCGCCGATCCGCACGATCGCTGAACTGAACGGCAAACGCATCGGCTTCACCAAGGGCTCCAGCGCCCACAACATCGTGGTGCAGACGCTGGAGAAGGCCGGTCTCACCTATGCCGATATCACGCCGGTCTATCTCACGCCGCCGGACGCCGGCCCTGCTTTTGCCAATGGCAGCATCGAGGCCTGGGCGATCTGGGATCCTTACTTCGCCATCGGCGAGACGAAGCAGAGCGGCCGCATCCTGGTCAACGCCCACGAGATCACCGAGACCAACTCCTTCTACATCGCCAACCGCGATTTCGCGAAGAACCATGGCGAAGTCTTGCAGCAGATCATCGACGTCACCACGGCAACGGCCGCCTGGGCTGAGCAGCACCGCGACGAGGTCGCGAAGTCGCTCGCCGCGGTCACGGGCATTCCGCTCGATATCCAGACCATCGCGGCCAACCGCTCGTCCTACCGCGTCGGCCCCGTCACCGACGACATCGTCGCGACCCAGCAGGGCGTCGCCGATCGCTTTCACAAGCTCGGCCTGATCCCGAAGCCGATCGCCATCCGCGACATCGTCTGGCGCAACCCGGCAGCCTGATCGTGCCGACCAGCCTTCCCACGCACAGGGGTTTGAACATGAGGCGTATCATTCAGCGTCTGATCGCGGCCATCGTGCTGTCGATCGCCATCGTCGCGGCCGCCGTCGGCACGTCCTACGGCTAGTCATCAGAGCACATCCATGAGCCAATCCAAAAGCAACATCCTCTGGTTCCTGCCGACCCACGGCGACGGCCGCTATCTCGGCACGGGAACCGGTGGCCGCGAGGTCAACTTCAACTATCTGCGCCAGGTCGCGCAGGCCGCCGATCAGCTCGGCTATTTCGGCGTGCTCTTGCCGACCGGGCGGAGCTGCGAGGATTCCTGGATCGTCGCCTCTTCAGTGGCACCGTTCACCGAGCGGTTGCGCTACCTCGTGGCCGTGCGTCCCGGCCTGCAATCGCCGAGCGTGGCGGCGCGCATGACGGCAACGCTCGACCGCATCAGCGACGGCCGGCTCCTCGTTAATGTCGTCACCGGCGGCGATCCCGTCGAGAACAAGGGTGACGGAATCTTCCTTGGCCATGACGAGCGCTACGAGGTCACCCGCGAGTTCCTCAACGTCTATAGCGACCTGCTCGCCGGCAAGACCGTCAATGTCGAGGGCAAGCACATCCATGTCGAGGGCGGCAAGCTGCTGTTTCCTCCGGTGCAGTCACCGCGGCCGCCGCTTTACTTCGGAGGCTCGTCGGATGCCGGCATCGACGTCGCCGTCGACACCGTCGACAAATATCTCACCTGGGGCGAGCCGCCGGCTTTGGTCGCCGAGAAGATCGAGAAGGTGAGGGCGATCGCTGCTGCCCGCAGCCGCAAGCTCTCCTTCGGCATCCGTCTTCACGTGATTGTCCGCGAAACCAACGAAGAGGCGTGGAGTGCCGCTAACGACCTGATCAAGCATGTCAGCGACGACACCATCGCGCGGGCGCAGAAAAACTTTGCCCGCATGGACTCCGTCGGCCAGCAGCGCATGGCGCAGCTCCATGGCGGCAAGCGCGACAAGCTCGAGATCGCCCCGAACCTCTGGGCCGGCGTCGGCCTCGTGCGCGGCGGGGCCGGGACGGCGCTGGTCGGCGATGCCCAGACCGTCGCGGCCCGGATCAAGGAGTACCAGGATATCGGCATCGATACCTTCATCATGTCGGGCTATCCGCATCTGGAAGAAGCCTATCGTTTCGCCGAGCTGGTCTTCCCGCTGCTCTCGCTGGAGCAGCCCAGCAACGTGACGAAGCTGCACTTCAATGGCGGTCCCTTTGGCGAAACGGTCGGCAGCGATTTCCGTCCGCAGCAGAGGGTGTCGCAGTCATGAGCCTGATCGACAGCGTTTCGCTTCCACGCAGCTTCCGCCTGCCGCGGGTCGACGGCCTGATCCAGTGGATCGTGCCGCTCGCCATCATCGCGATCTGGCAGGTGGCCAGCGTCACCGGCTTCGTGCCGACGCGCGTGCTGCCGGCGCCGAGCGACGTCGTGCTCGCAGGCTGGAAGCTGCTGCTCTCCGGCGAGCTCGTCCGCAACATCTGGGTCTCGTTCTGGCGCGCCTCGATCGGCTTTCTGATCGGCGGGGGCATCGGCTTCGCCTTCGGTCTCGCCAACGGCCTGTCGCAGCTCTCGGCCAAGCTCACCGACACCACGCTCCAGATGGTACGCAACGTGCCGCATCTGGCGCTGATCCCGCTCGTCATCCTCTGGTTCGGCATCGACGAGAGCGCCAAGCTGTTCCTGGTGGCGCTCGGCGTATTCTTCCCGATCTATCTCAACACGCTGCACGGCATCCGTACCGTCGATCCGCAGCTGATCGAGATGGGCCGCATCTACGGCATGAGCGACGGAGAATTGTTCCGCCGCGTGATCTTCCCCGGCGCGCTGCCCTCGATCTTCGTCGGTATCCGCTTCGCGCTCGGCATCATGTGGCTGACCCTGATTGTCGCCGAGACCATCGCGGCGTCCTCGGGCCTCGGCTACATGGCGATGCAGGCGCGCGAGTTCATGCTGATCGACGTCGTCGTGCTCTCGATCCTGATCTACGCCCTGCTCGGCAAGCTCGCCGACAGCGCCTCCCGCGTGCTGGAGCGCCTGACGCTCTCCTGGCACCCCGCCTTCCAGAAACGTTGAGAGTGACATGCAGACAGCCCTTCGTACGTCTCTCCCCGAAACCGAGCTCGCCGACCGCGCCAATTTCGCACCGCAGGCCCGAATCGTGCGCGAGGAGCGGCCGGTGCAGACCAGCGGCCTGCCACTCAGCATCCGCGGCCTGCGCAAATCCTTCGGCGACAACGAGGTGCTGCGTGGCATCGACCTGCACATCCCCGTTGGCCAGTTCGTTGCTATCGTCGGAAAGAGTGGCTGCGGCAAGAGCACGCTGCTGCGCCTGGTCGCGGGCCTGGAGACAATCGACGCCGGCAGCATCGGCTTCGGCCAGGACGTCCAGCCCGAAGACATCCGCGTGATGTTTCAGGAGCCTCGGTTGCTGCCCTGGGCGCGCGTTCTCGACAATGTCGAGGTCGGTCTCGGCCGCGATCGCGCATCCAGCGATGCGCATGCGCGCGCCGAGAAGGCCTTGACGGAGGTCGGACTGGTCGACAAACGCGACCAGTGGCCCTCGGTGCTGTCAGGGGGGCAGAAGCAGCGCGTTGCCCTTGCCCGCGCGCTGGTCTCCCGTCCGCGCGTGCTCGCTTTGGACGAACCGCTCGGTGCGCTCGACGCGCTGACCCGCATCTCGATGCAGCGGCTGCTGGAGCGCGTCTGGCGCGACCAGGGTTTTACCGCGATCCTGGTGACCCACGATGTCTCCGAAGCGGTCGCGCTGGCGGACCGGGTTTTGGTGATCGAGGAGGGCCGGATTGCCCACGATGTCACGGTCAACGCGGCGCGGCCACGCGAACGCGGCTCGGTTGAGCTCGCGGGCCTCGAAGGCTCGATCCTGAGCCATCTTTTGTCGGCGGATGATCGTACCTAGATAAAGAGGGACCCCGCTTCGGGGAACATGCCATGAATGTAGTTCCTCGCGATCTCATGACTGAAATTCCTGTCTCGTCTGCCGATTTCCGCGTCGCCATGCGCCACCTCACCGGCGGCGTCAGCGTCATCACCGCCGGACGGGGCAGGGACATCACCGGCATGACGGTCACGTCGGTGACCTCGCTGTCGGTCGAGCCGCCGACGCTGCTGGTCAGCATCAACCGCGATGCCTCGTCCTTTCCGCTGATCAAGCGCCACGGCGCTTTCGGCGTGAATATCCTCAACGCCGACCAACTCGATGTCGCCGAACGCTTTGCCGGCAAGGGCGGGCTGAAGGGGGCGGATCGCTTTGCCGGCGCGCAGTGGGTGACATCGGTCTCGGGCGTGCCACTGCTGGTCGGCGCATTGTCGGCCTTCGATTGCGAGGTCGAGGAGATCGTCGAGCGGCATTCGCACGGCATCGTCATCGGCCGTGTCAGTGACGTCAAGAACTCGACCCGCAACGCCGCGCTGGCCTATTGGCACGGCCAGTATGTGGCGGTCGACCAGGACGAAGACGCGGCACGGCTCGCGGACGTCAGCGTTCCCTCGCGCGGCCGGCGCGGCATTTGATCGCCACCGGCGATTTCCACGCAGGCTGGCCTTTTCCCTGTCATCGCTCTAGAAGCGCTGCCTGAGCCGCCCCGTATCAGGGGCGGCAATGGAGCGGAACGATGAAGCGCGTCGCGACCCTGGCCTTCTACGCTGTCGGCGCGCTGGCGATCGCCTATCTCGCGCTCTACGCCTATGCGATGTTCAGCGGCCAGCCCGTGATTATCCCCGGCGACCCCATCCACATCTTCCGCAAGCCGGACGCGCCGAATTATTCGTGAGGACTTCGTAGGGTGGGTTAGCGAAGCGTAACCCACCTCTTTACTTTCCACGCGGACAGAGAAGTGGTGGGTTACGCCTTCGGCTAACCCACCCTACGCAGTCACGAATTCAACCCCGCAAAATCGCCAGCGCCAATGCCTGCGCGCGCGGCACGATGCTCTCGATCTCGAGATACTCCTCCGGTGTGTGCGCGAGCCCGCCGACGGGCCCGACGCCGCAGATGGTCGGCGTGCCGACCGCGGCGGTGAAACCGGAATCGGCGCAGCCGCCGGAAAACTCGCCCTGGAGCGTAGTGAGGCCGACCTGCTTTGCGGCGACCTGATAGCCTTCGAACAGCGCCTTCGAGTCGGGGCTCTGCACCACCGGCACGAACTCGCCCTTGATCGTCAGGGTTGCGCTCGTGCCGGGCACGTAGGACGTTGCGATGATCTTCTCGATGGCGGCCATCACCACCGCACGGTCCGCCGGATCGACATAGCGCAGGTCGATCTGACCTTCGGCGGAAGGCGCCGTCGTGTTGACGGACTGGCCGCCGGACACCAGGCCGACATTGAGCGTAATGCCCTTGTCGAGATTGGTCAGCGCATGGATCTGCACGACCTTGTGCGCAAGCTCGCCGATGGCGCTGACGCCGGCGGCGAAATTGGCGCCGGAATGCGCGGCTTTGCCGGTGATGGCGAATTGCATGAAGATGCCGCCCTTGCGGCTCGTCACGACATTGCCGGTCGGCCGGCCGGGCTCGGAATTGAACACGGCGCGGGCGGCGCGTCCCTCACGCTCGATCACGGGCCGGGAGGAGGGCGATGCGATCTCTTCGTCCGAGGTGATCAGCACCTTGATCGGATGCGGATTGCCGCCGAATTTCTGGAAGGCGGTCGCCACGAACACGTTCATGACGAGGCCGGCCTTCATGTCGGCGACGCCAGGCCCATAGGCGCGCGTGCCCTGGATCGTGAATGGACGGCGCCCGGCCTCGCCCTTGCCGAACACGGTGTCGCGATGCCCCATCAACAGCACCGGTCGCTCGTTGCTGCCGGGCTTTGCCACCTCGGCGTGGATCGCGTCGCCGAACGTGCCGTGGCTTTCGCGCCTGACGGGGATGCCATGCTCGGCAAAATGCCGCTCGAACCGCGCACCGACCGCATCGACGCCTTCCTTGTCATAAGACCCGGAATCGATGTTCACGACATCGCGCAGCAGATCGATCATCGCCTGCCGCTGCGAGGCCAGCCAGTCCGTGATTTGAGCTTCAGACATGTTTACCCTCGCATGGTTCTTACCCGCGGTTATATGGCTTGACGTGCGGTTGGCCTAGTCGCATGGCGCGGTCCCGTTATGCGAAGGATGCTCTCGAGGCTCGTCATCTTCGCTGCGCTCGCAATGATCGAGTGTTGGCGATAGGCACGCCCCACTCTCGTGTCCCGGACGCGCTGCAACGCCCTTCAGCGTTGCTGCGCAGAGCTGGGACCCATGCCACACGGTTCGCGCCCTCGGAAACATGGGCCCCGGCGCTGCGGCGCACCGCTAAGGGCGCTGCGCTGCGTCCGGGGCACGAGAGGAGCGCGACGCGGCCGACCGAGCCCGGGCATCTGCATTTCTCAACCAGCGTGCGTGTCGCCTACGCTCCCACCATCGGCATGCGCGGATATTCGCCCGGAGTGCCGGCGGGCGGGATCGGGATGCCGCCGTCGGCATATTCGTTGAGCTTGTTGCGCAGCGTGCGGATCGAGATGCCTAAGATGTTGGCGGCGTGGGTCCGGTTGCCGAGGCAGTGCTTCAGTGTTTCCAGGATCAGGTCGCGCTCGACGTCGGCCACGGTGCGGCCGACCAGCGCCCGCGTCACCTGCTCGGCAGCCATCGTCGCATGCGCCACGGCCGGCGCCGTCTTGGCGAGGTCGAGGCGGTCGCCGTCCGGGGTGATGATCGCGTCGGACCCGATCTCGTCGCCCTGCGCCATCAGCACCGCGCGGTGCATGGTGTTTTCGAGCTCGCGGACGTTGCCCTGCCAGCGGTTGGTGGAGAGCACGCGGCGCGCTTCCGCCGAGATCGGCCGCATCGGCACGCCGTTGGCCTCGGCATATTTCTTCACGAAATGCTGGGCGAGCTCCAGAATGTCGGCGGGGCGCTCGCGCAGCGGCGGGATCTTCAGGTTCACGACATTGAGGCGGAACAGGAGGTCCTCGCGGAACGTGCCTTCGCGCACGGCCTCGGCGAGGTTGCGGTTCGAGGTCGCGATGATGCGGATGTCGACCGGCACCGGCTTGGTGCCGCCGACGCGATCGATCACGCGTTCCTGGATGGCGCGGAGCAGCTTCGATTGCAGGCGGACGTCCATCTCGGAGATTTCGTCGAGCAGCAGCGTGCCGCCGGTGGCCTCCTCGAACTTGCCGATACGGCGGGCGACCGCGCCGGTGAAGGCGCCCTTTTCATGGCCGAACAGCTCGGACTCCAGGAGATGCTCGGGGATCGCGGCGCAGTTGATGGAGATGAAGGGGCGCTTGCCGCGGGCAGAGCGGGTGTGGACGTAGCGGGCCAGCACTTCCTTGCCCGTACCGGACTCGCCGGTGATCATCACCGAGGCATCCGAGCCTGCGATCTGCTGGGCAAGCTTGATCACCCTGGCCATCGCCTCGTCGCGATAGACCAGCTCGCGGGAATCGTTGGCGACCGCGGCGAGCACGGCTGCGATCAGCTCCGGCTCCGGCGGCAGCGGGATGTATTCCTTGGCGCCGGCGTGGATGGCGGCGACCGCGGCGCGGGCATCGTTGGTAATGCCGCAGGCGACGATCGGAGCGTGGATGTGCTCGGCCTCCAGCCGCATCACGAGGTCGCGGATGTCGAGGGCGACATCGACCAGCAGGAGGTCGGCGCCCTTGCCGCCGCGCAGCACGCGCATCGCCTGCTCGTGATCCTCCGCATGGGTCACGGTGGCGCCGTTCTCCATCGCGATCTTGGTGGCGGTGGTGAGCTGGCCCTTCAATGTACCAACGATGAGAAGCCGCATGTCAGTCTCCTGTCCGTCCGGTCGCGCTATCGCGCGTCATTCCCTGCGATTGCATCAGCATGATCCGGAAAAGTGCGAAGCGGTTTTCCGACAAGATCATGCTCAAAAAAATCACGTGCGTTCAGTCTTGATGATTTCGGTCATGGTCACGCCGAGCTTGTCCTCGACCAGGACGACCTCGCCGCGGGCGACCAGCTTGTTGTTGACGTAGATGTCGATGGCCTCGCCGACGCGCCGGTCGAGCTCGAGCACGGTGCCGGGTCCGAGCTTCAGGAGCTCGCCGACGTCCATCTTGGAGCGGCCGAGCACGGCCGAGACCTGCACCGGAACGTCGAACACGGCTTCGAGGTCGGCGGCGACGCGTGCCGCATATTCGTCCTCGTTGTAGCTGACGTCAGCGCTCGCCGGCGGCAGCGGGCCGTTGAGATCGGGCAGCGGGACCTGTCCGTCGGTGTCGCTCATGGCTTAGCTCCCCCTCCGGGACGCGATATAGCGTCCGACCATTTCGTCGATCTTGGCTGCGATGGCGCCGCGCTCCAGCACGACGCCGCCATCGGCCCATTCGATCCGGCAGTCGCCGGTGGCAATTTCAGGCTCGGCCAGGATCACCAGCCGGCCCTCGAAGCCGCTCTGCCTGGCAAGCCGTTCGATCTTCTCCCGCGCGGCGTCGTAGAGCGCGTCGTTGATCCGGACGACGAGATGCGGCGTCGCAACCAGATGCGAAAAGCAGTCGCGCACCAGCGCCATGATCTCGCCGAGCGGCTCGGCGGCGACCAGGTCGGCGCACAGCTTGCGCGCCACCGCGACCGCGACGTCGACCGCTTCTGTCTCCATCTTGGACTCGATACTGCCGATGCCGGACGCGATGCCACGCATCGAGATGTTGATCTCTTCCACGGCGAGCGCGACGCGGCGGTCGCTCTCGGCCTTGGCTTCGCGCAGGCCGGCGGCAAAGCCGTCCTGGTAGGCGCGCGCCTCGGCTTCCGCGACCTTCTGGGCGATCTCGGCCGCGGTTGCGGCCTTCTCACGCGTCGTCCGCTCGGGCGCTGCGAAGTCGGTATCGAACAGGAATTTTGCCGGAGCGGCCATTAGTACACCAGCTCGTCGTCGGCGCGGTTCTTGGTCAGCATGATCTCGCCCTTGGCGGCGAGGTCCTTGGCGAGATTGACCAGCAGCGCCTGGGCCTCGTCGACGTCGCGCAGACGCACCGGGCCCATCGCCGCCATGTCGTCCTGGAGCATCTTGGCCGCGCGCGAGGACATGTTGCCGAAGAAGAAGTTGCGGACGTCCTCGTTGGCGCTCTTGAGCGCGACGCCGAGCTTGTCCTTGTCGACGTTGCGCATCAGGGTCTGGGCCGAACCGGAATCCAGCTTCACGAGGTCGTCGAAGGTGAACATCAGCGCCTTGATTCGCTCGGCCGATTCCCGGTTGTCCTCTTCCAGCGAGGTGATGAAGCGGGTTTCGGTCTGGCGGTCGAAATTGTTGAAGATCTCCGCCATCACCTCGTGGGCGTCGCGGCGGCGGGTCTGCGACAGGTTGGACATGAATTCGGTGCGCAGCGTCTTCTCTACGCTCTCGATCACCTCCTTCTGCACCGCTTCCATCTTCAGCATGCGGTTGACGACGTCGAGCGCGAGCTCCTCGGGCAGGATGCCGAGCACGCGGGCGGCGTGCTCCGACTTCAGCTTCGAAAGCACCACGGCGATGGTCTGCGGGTATTCGTTCTTGAGATAGTTGGCGAGAACCTCTTCCTGCACGTTGGAGAGCTTCTCCCACATGTTGCGCCCCGCGGGGCCGCGGATCTCGTCCATGATGCCGTTGACGCGCTCCGGCGGCAGGTATTGCTGCAGCAGGCGTTCGGTGGCGTCGAAATTGCCCATCAGCGCGCCGGAGGCCGACATGCGCGAGACGAATTCAAGCAGCATGTCCTCGACGGTATCGACCTCGACGGTGCCGAGCGTCGACATTTCCAGCGAGAGCTGGCGCACCTCATCGTCGTCGAGCAGGCCCCAGATCTTGCCACCATACTGCTCGCCCAGCGCCAGCATCAGGATCGCGGCGCGCTTCGAGCCGGACAGTGCCTCGACCTTGCCCGCGCGATTGCCGGCGCGCTGACCGAGCGTGGAGATCACGCTGGTGATGTCGTTCGAGTTGGCGTTTTGCAAGCTGGCCATGTCAGATCACTTCTTGATTCACTCGGCTTGGGTCATTTGGCGGGCTCGGCGAGCCACTGGCGGATGATAGCGACGGTTTCGTTGGGGTTGCGCTCGGCGAGCTCGCCGACGCGATGAACGGACTGGGCGTGGACCTGGCCCTGGATGGTGGCGACGTCGATCGCGCTCGCGGCGCCGCCCGCCAGAAGCTGCTGGCCGCCGGTCGCCGGAGCTGCCTCTTCTGTGGCGCCCGGGCCGGCGAGAACGCCGCTGATGGCGGCGGCGACTTCGTCGGAAGCCAGGATGCGTTTGACCAGCGGGCGGATCACCAGGAACAGCACGACGAGGCCGAGCAGCATCATCACGCCGAGCTCGACGAAGTACATGACGTCGTCCTTCGTGAACTGGAGCATGCCGAGGAAGCCAGAGGGCTCGCCGATCGGGGCGGTGGAGGGCGCATCGGCAAAGCGCAGATTGACGACCTCGACCTGGTCGCCGCGCTTCTGGTCGAAGCCGATCGCCGAACGCACCAGGGCGGCGATGCGGTCGAGCTGCTCCTTGGTGCGGTCCTGATAGGCGAGCTCGCCTTTGTCGTTCTTGGAATAGATGCCGTCGACCAGCACCGCGACCGAGATGCGATTGACCCGGCCGGCCTCGGTCACCTCGGTCTTGGTGGTGCGGGAGATCTCGTAATTGTTGGTCTCTTCGGTCTTCTTGCTCTGGTCCTTCGCCGTCTGACCACTGTTCTGCTGGTTGCCGGGCAGCTCGTTGTTGACGGTGACCTGGCCGTTGTTGTCGGCGGTCATGCTCTGCTCTTCGCGGGTCTGGCTCGAGCGCAGCACGCGGCCTTCGGGGTCGAACTTGTCCGAGGTCTGGGTGACCTTGTTGAAGTCGAAATCGGCGGAGAGCTGCACGCGGGCGCGGCCGGTGCCGACCACTGAGGAGACGATGTCCTCGACCTGCTTGCGCATCCGCTTCTCGAAGGCGATTCGGCGTTCGTCGCCGACCGCCTGCTCCGGATCGGTCGCGGCGCCATCGGCGAGCAGCTGGCCGGCCTCGTCGACGATCGAGACCCGCTGCGGCTTCAGCCCGTTCACGGCCGAGGCGACGAGGTGACGGATGGCGCGGATCTGCTGCGCTTCGAGCGAGCCGCGGACCCGCACCACGATCGAGGCCGACGGCTCCGGCGCCTCGCGTGAGAACAGCGGGCGCTCCGGCAGCACGAGGTGAACGCGGGCCGCCTGGATGCGGTCGATGGCGCGGATGGTGCGGGCGAGCTCGCCTTCCAGCGCGCGGAGGTGGTTGATGTTCTGGACGAAGCTGGTGGTGCCAAGCGCGTCCGACTTGTCGAACACCTCGTAGCCGACGCCGCCGCCCTTGGGCAGGCCGCCCTCGGCGAGCTTCATCCGCAGCCGGGTGACCTTGTCCTTGGGCACCATGATGATGGTGCCTTCGTTGCGCAGCTCGAACTGGATGCCCTGGCGTTCCAGATCTTTGATAATGCTGGAAGAATCTTCGACGCTGAGGTCGGTGAACAGCGTCGTCATCTGCGGCGTGGTGACGCGCATGATGACGAACGCGAAGAAGCCGATGAGCGCGGCAGTGACCGCGATCATTGCCCCGAACCGGGCGGCGCCGATACCTTTCAGGAAGTCAACCAGACCTTGCAAGCAACCGCCCCAACAGCTTCGGCCGCTTTCACTGGAAAGGCCGACTGGGCAATTATTGCCTAGGTGATGGTTTCGATATGGTTAACGAAGGTTAAGAGGTCGGACAAAAGTGGCACCATGAAAAAAAATCGGCCTCGCGGGGCGAGGCCGATTTTCGTTAGAAGTCGCAGATTTCCGGATCGCTTACTGGCGATATTGCTGGATGCGGGTGGTGCGAAGACCCGCCAGACCGTGCTGGTCGATGGAAAACTGCCAGGAGAGGAATTCGTCGACCGTCAGGGTATATCGGCTGCAGGCCTCCTCGAGGGAGAGAAGTCCGCCACGGACAGCGGCAACGACTTCGGCCTTACGGCGGATGACCCAGCGTTTGGTGCCGGGCGCAGGTAGATCCGCAATCGTCAGCGGACTGCCGTCCGGCCCGATGACGTATTTTACCCTCGGGCGATGGGGTTCTGTCATGGCGTACTCACAAACTCTCAACCACTGAACTCACGCCGTAACCGTAACCCCGGCGACTTAAAAATCCGCTAAGCCTAAGGCTTCAATACAATTCTCGTTGAAAATGGCCGCAACACAGCCGGCCCGGCAGGCTGGACACCATGGTCCGAGCCGGCCAAGCGGTCAGGAGGTAAATACTTTACTAACAAACGAGGCCCGCGGTGACGTCGCAAAGCCCCTCAATTGTCGTCCCGGGGCGCGCGCAGCGCGAGCCCGGGACCCATGGAGTAGTTCTTACGAAGACTCGGGATTACCGTCTTATGCTCGAACTACTTCCTCGGGTTATACGACACCGTATGTGCCGCGCCGCCTTAGCTGCCGGAGCTGCTGGTGGCGACGATGGTCTTCACCTGGCTCAGCGTGTAGCTGTTGCCGTCAATCGTGAGCAGCGGCGGCGACTGGGTCAGGTCGACCGACGACACCACGCCCTGCACCTGCGCGGCGACGCCGACATTGTTGCCCGCGATATCCTTGCCCGTCGCCGAGATCGTGTACTTGCCGTCGGGCCACTGCGTGCCGTCATTGCCCTGGCCGTTCCAGGTGAAGGGAATGTCGCTGCCGGCGCCGGCCGTATATTTGCCGGTGAACACGGTCTGGCCGGCACTGTTGGCGATCGAGATCTCGACGGTGGCACTCGAGGGCACGTTGAGATGCCAGGTTGCCGACGATTGCTTCATCGTCGCGGTGGTGCCGTCGACCACCGCGGTCTTGCCGACGAAGCCGAGCGCCTGGGTCGCCTGCGTGGTCTGCTGCAGGCTGACGAGCTGGGAGAGCGAGTCGTTGGTCTTGAGCTGCTGCTCGACGCCGGCGAACTGCACCAGCTGCTGGGTGAACTGGTTGGTGTCGAGCGGATCGAGCGGGTTCTGGTTCTGCAGCTGCGTGGTCAGCAGCGTCAGGAAGGTCTGGAAATTGCCGGCGAGCGTCGATCCCGTGGTCGAGCTCAGGGAGCCCGACGATGAGGATTTCGGGATGTCGGTCGTCCCGGAGACGGGTTTCGGGGCGGCGGCGGCATTCGTGGTGGTCATTTGCGAATACTCCTCACACTCTGATGTCGACGCCGCTGCTCGATCCGAGCATGCGGCCGTAGCCGCGCCCGGGCGCAGCAGCAACGGTGTCGTCCTCGCTGATGATCAGCCGGCGGGCATTGCCGCCATTGTCGTTGCTCTGGTCAGAATTCCGGCCCGATGAATTCTGGTCGCGCAGGCTGAAGGACAGCCCGTTGCTGCCGGTCTTGAAGCCGGCATCGTCGAGCGCGCGCTGCAATTGTGGCGCGTCCTGCTTCAGCATCGACAGCGTCTCCGGCTTCTCGACCGTCAGATGCGAGGTGACCTGGCCGTTGCGATCAACATTGATGCGGACGTCGATGCGGCCAAGATCGACCGGATCGAGGCTGATGTCGAAGCGCGTCTTGCCGGCGCGCGCGGCCGCCGCGATCTCGATCGGCACACCGCTGATCGGCACGGCCGTGGTGTTTGCCGCGGTCGCGGTGAGCGTTGCGGTCGATGCGGTCGCAGTCGACGTCGTCGTGGTCAGCGGCGCAGGAATCGCGGAGGCGGCCTGCGCACTGGTGTCGGTCGGCGTGGCAGCGGTCTGCGTGCCCGCGTGAGCGTGCGTGGTCGGCGTAGCCGTTGTCGCATCACCGGTGTGGTCGGAGGCGCCGGCCTTCGCATCAGTCGCGTTCGCCTCGGCTTGAGGCTTTGCGGCTTGCGCATGCGTGGCACTGGCGGTCGCCGGAGCCTGCGTGGCGTTGGCGTTCGCCTTGCCCGCGTCCTGGCCGATATTGGAGACGTCGGTCTGTGCTTGCGCGGTGGCGGCCGCCTTGAACGAGGTTTTTGGCGTGCCCTGGTCGACCGCGGCAATCAGCCCGCCATTGGTCTTGGCATCGGTCGCGGTCGGATCAGTCGTGCCGGTCGCTGCATCCCCCAACGTTCCCGCTGTGTCGGCATCGACCTTGGCGCCGGCCGTCTTGGCGCTCTTGTCGCCCGCCGTGGCGGTATCGGTCTTGGTGCCCGCGATCTGCGCCGCGGTGGAGGCGCTGGCGGCAATGCCGGCGGCGGCGATCGTCAGCGGCGAAGAGGCGTTGCTGGCGGTCTGGTTCGCGGCCGCATTCGGATCGACCGGCACCACGGGCGCGGCCACGACGATTGCGTTCGGATCGGGCGCCGCGGCTTGCGCCGCGTCGGTCTGCGCGGTCGCCGAAGCATCAACGGTGGCGGCAAGCCCATTGGTGTCGTCGGACTTGTCCGCCGACTTGGTGCCGGAGGATTCGGACTTGTCCTTGGTCTTGCCGGAAGCCTTGGCCGGATCGGTCGTCGTGTCGCTCTTGGTAGGCGCGGACGTGACGGTGTCGTCGCTGGCCTTGCTCTGCGAGGACTGGTCGGTGGCCGAATTGTCGCGCGGGCTCTTGTCCGAGGCGGACGACGACGCGGTGTCGGTCCGGCGCGGTGCGGTATCCTGCGCCTGGGACGACGCATTGTTGCTGATCGCCTGCGTGTTGCTGTCGACCAGCGAGCCGAAGGAGTCGTTCGCGGACGTGTCTTTCGTGCCCTGCGACCGCGCAGGCTTTTGCTGCGCGCCCTGGACGGGCACGTTTGCCGCTACATCTGACGTCACACCGACCACAGGCGACCCCTAGGAAACATCTTCGGGATGGGGGTAGCAAGGAGCGGGCCAGTCATGAAAACTTAATTTTATAATGTAAAATCAATAGCTTGAACGGTTGGCGTCGCCGTCACCAAGCCCGCCGCTACCCCGCCATTTCTGCCTCCCCGGCAAGAATTGCCCCAAGCTGGCTGCTGGCGTGATTGCTTCACCGGAATGGCGCCTATATTAAAGAGGTGCTCTCAGCCGCTTTCGACCGGGCAAGTCGTGCCCTTCGGGAACCAAAGTTCCGGGGGATCGCCGATGGCCCCGCCGGAAGCCGAAGAAAAGTTCAAGCAAACGCGGATCCGCCGCACGCCGCTGTCACAACCTTAAGGCCCATGCTCAACAGTCTGGATCTCGAAGGCCGTCCGCAGGACACCAGGGTCGTCGTCGCCATGTCGGGCGGCGTCGATTCCTCGACGACGGCTGCGCTGCTGAAGGCGGAAGGCTATGACGTCGTCGGCATCACGCTCCAGCTCTACGACCATGGCGCGGCGACTCATCGCAAGGGCGCATGTTGCGCCGGCCAGGACATCCACGACGCTCGCGACGTCGCCGCGAAACTCGGCATTCCCCATTACGTGCTCGACTACGAGGACCGTTTCCGCGAGTCCGTCATCGACAATTTCGCCGACTCTTACGCGCTCGGCGAGACGCCGGTGCCGTGCATCGAGTGCAACCGTTCGGTCAAGTTCCGGGATCTCTTGAAGACCGCGCGCGAGCTCGGCGCGCATGCGCTCGCCACCGGCCATTACGTTGCCTCGCGCCGCCTCGATAACGGCTCGCGCGCGCTGGTGTGCGCGGCCGACAGTGATCGCGACCAGAGCTATTTCCTGTTCGCGACCACGCGCGAGCAGCTCGACTTCCTGCGCTTCCCCCTCGGCGACATGACCAAGCCCGAGACGCGCGAGCTCGCGCGCCGCTTCGGCCTTGCGGTCGCCGACAAGCACGACAGCCAGGACATCTGCTTCGTGCCCACGGGGCGTTACACCGACATCATCACTCGCCTGCGGCCGAACGCGATGGACCCCGGCGAGATCGTCGATCTCGACGGCCGCGTGCTCGGCCAGCACAACGGCATCGCCAATTTCACCGTCGGCCAGCGCCGCGGCCTCGGCATCGCCTCCGGCTCGCCGCTGTACGTGGTGCGGCTGGATGCCGCTGGCCGACGCGTCGTCGTCGGCCCGCGCGATGCCTTGAAGATGCACCGCATCGTGCTGCGCGACGTCAACTGGATCGGCGACGGCGATATCGATTGCGCCATCGGCAGCGGCCTCGAGATGTTCGTGCGCGTGCGCTCGACCCGCAGCCCCCAGCCGGCGTGGCTGCGCGGTGGCAACGGCCATTACGAGGTCGAGCTCGTCGCGGGCGAGGAGGGCGTCTCGCCCGGGCAGGCCTGCGTGTTCTATGACGCGCCTACCGGGCAGGCGCGCGTGCTCGGTGGCGGCTTCATCCAGAGCGCCGCCGCGAAGGTCGCGACGAGCACGACGAGGCCGCTGGTGGAAGCGGTGCGCGGCTAGCGCATGATCCGGAAAAGTGTGAAGCGGTTTTCCGACAACATCATGCGCAGCATCAGAATCTAATTTCCGGGGCAGGGGGTATGGCAGCAGACATCTCGCGGGCCGGGGTCGAGAAGGCCTATGGCCGCTGGGCGCCGGTCTACGATCTCGTGTTCGGCAAGGTGTTCGATGCCGGAAGGCAGTCGACCATCGCGGAGGCCGACCGGATCGGCGGCCGCATCCTCGACGTCGGCGTCGGCACCGGCCTGTCGCTCTCCGATTATTCGCGCACCACAAGGATCTGCGGCGTCGACATCTCCGAGCCGATGCTGCGCAAGGCACAGGCGCGCGTGCGCGCGCTCGGGCTGTCCAATGTCGAAGTGCTTTCGGTGATGGACGCGAAGAACCTCGCCTTCCCCGAAAACTTCTTCGACGCGGTGGTCGCGCAATATGTCATCACCGCCGTGCCTGATCCCGAAGGCACGCTCGACGAATTCGTGCGCGTGCTCAAGCCCGGCGGCGAGTTGATCCTCGTCAACCACATCGGCGCGGAGAGCGGCCCGCGCAAGCTTTTCGAGCTCGCCTTCGCACCCGTAGCCCGCCGCCTCGGCTGGCGCCCGGAATTCCCCTGGGACCGCCTCGTCAACTGGGCCGCAAGGCACGGCGGTGTCACGCTCGCCGAGCGCCGCCCGATGCCGCCGATGGGGCATTTTTCGCTGATCCGCTACCACAAATCGTAATCGTGAATAGCGTAGCGCGCAGTTGGGCCTGCATGGTTCTCGCGGCGATGCGAAGCATCGTCCGCTACGCCCGCTTGGGCGGGCTCCTCACCATGAGGGTTTGATATCTTGCCGCAAAACCCGACCTCATCCTGAGGGCCCGCCGTAGGCGGGCATCTCGAAGGATGGCCGCGGGCTAGCTATTTGCCACGCTTCATGTGCGATTGCTGGGGTTTGCGATCCAAAGCCCGATCACATCGCACTTCGGCCAGGAACATCGAGCCCAACCCGCGCGTTTCCGTCCCATGCGCACGACATCAAACATCATTCTGGCTGGCCTCCTGATCGCCGCCTCAGGCGCCGCGATCGCGCAGGCCCCGCCCGCCCCGGCGACGCCGCCGCAACAGACCGCGCCGCCGTCCCCGCAACACACGGCAGACTGCACGCCCCAGGACCGCCCCAACCGCGCCACCGCGCCCGACGGCATCACCACCGGCCAGGCCCGGGAACCGCTCGCCGACAAGCTGGCCAAATCCGACGGCGTGATCTGCCCGCCCGCAGGCGTCGACCCCGAAATGCACGCCCCGGCGCCCTCTACCGACGGCGCCATGCCCGTCATCCCGCCCCCCGGCAGCCCCGGCGGCGACCCGACAGTCAAGCCGAAATAGGGTCGTTTCTTCCTTCGCCTCTCCCCGCCCGCGGGGAGAGGCCGAAATCCGCGCAAAAGCGCGGATTTCGGGTGAGGGGGACTCTCCGTGAGTCTGGTGCGGAAAAGTGGCCGATTCCGGCGCCGAAACCGGCCACTTTTCCGCCCTTCCGCGCCTTGTCTCGCCAAAGCTTTAGCGAAGGCGGATTGACAGCCCGCCGCCCCCTTCCTTATATGCCGCGCGTTCGCGAGATCAGCCGTTTCGGCATCGCGAGCCCTGTGGCGGGGTAGCTCAGCTGGTTAGAGCACGGGAATCATAATCCTGGGGTCGGGGGTTCGAGTCCCTCCCCCGCTACCAAAAAAGCCGCATTGGAATCAATTGGTTACTGTCATTCGGGCTGGACCGTGCTGTTCGGCGCAGACCTCCGTAGCACATTGGTACCACCGTGTGAGTTGGGGCAGCAGTCGAATCCTTGAAGTTCACTCGTATTCGAATCCTTCGACACGGCGATCGAGCTGGGTGCCGATCCCTGCGCCATGCGCGTGCCGCCCTAGTCGAACACCAGTTGGCTTTTCATTGACGGTCTCAGGTTCGCGTTTCGGCGCGCGCCTGCCAAATCCCTCAAGCTTGCGAATGGCTCAGTGCGTCCCCCAACAAGGCGAAAGGCCTCAAGGAGTCGATTGCGAAATTCGGAAATACGGAGGACAAGGTCTTGCGGTTGGAGCCATGGGGACGCGCGACAACAGTCTTCCAAGATGGGTACGTCCTGCTGATGCACTGGCTTGAGATCGAGGAGTCCGAAGAGGTGGACGACGACCGGACTTCGGCGCAGCGCTTCAGGGATCAACAGGCGCGCTCGCGTTAGCGGCAAAAGCGCATTTATGATTTTGCGATTCCGCGAAGCGAGTCGGCTGGGTCGGGGCTTCGGAAAGCGGGGGATTCCCAAAGCAAAAGGCGCAAAACCGCCGCTTGCGGCTTGACCCTCTAAACGGGCGCGTTCTAATTTTGTTCTCATGATGGGCGGAGACGGTTCTCGCGCGCCAGAAGCTTCTCTGAATGACAACAGCAGCTGCCACAAACCTTCGGACAGGAAACATGCACGAGATCATCTGTCCTCACTGTGACAAGGCCGTCAAAGTCGACGAGTCCGGCTACGCGGAAATCCTGAAGCAGGTCCGCGACAGCGACTTCGAAAGACAGAAGCAGAACGCTGTGGAATTGGCCAAGGCCAAGTTCAGCAACGATCTGGAGAAGACCGCGGCTGGCAAGGATGCCGAAATCCGAGAGCTAAAGTCCAAGCTTGAGGCGAGCCAGGTTGCTCAGAAGCTCGCTGTCACCGAAGCCCTCAGTCCTGTAGAAAAAGAGCGTGACGCGCTCGCGCAAGCTGAACACGAGAGGAAAGCTGCCTCTGAGCTTGCTGAAGCGCTTTTGGCCAGCGAGCTGCACAAAGTCTCTGCTGCCAAGGAAGATGAAATCCGAGAGCTAAAGGCCAAGCTCCAAGGTGTCGAGCTTGAAAAGAGGCTCGCCGTTACCGAAGCGGTCAGTGCCATTGAAAAAGAGCGCGATGAGCTCAAAAATGGCATTAAGCAGGCAGAGCTTGAAAAACAGCTGGCTGAAAAGGCTCTCAAGGACAAGTACGAAACGCAGATCAAGGATCGCGATGACGCGATCGAACGCCTGAAGGATATGAAGGCTCGCCTCTCGACCAAGATGGTTGGCGAGACCCTCGAACAGCACTGTGAGACCGAGTTCAACCGGGTACGGTCGATGGCTTTTCCGCGGGCGTATTTCGAGAAAGACAACGACGCGCGAACCGGCAGCAAGGGCGATTACATCTTTCGCGACTCGGACGAGGCCGGCACCGAGATCATTTCGATCATGTTCGAGATGAAAAACGAGAGCGATAAAACCGCAACGAAGAGTAAGAACGAGGACTTCCTCAAGGAACTCGACCGGGATCGCACTGAGAAGGGGTGCGAGTATGCCGTCCTGGTTTCACTGCTCGAACCTGACAGCGAACTCTACAACGCGGGCATCGTCGACGTCTTCCACCGTTATCCGAAGATGTATGTCGTCCGGCCGCAATTCTTTCTGCCCATGATTACGCTTCTGCGGAATGCATCTCTCAACTCCCTGAAGTACAAGACCGAGCTGGCGCTCGTTAAAGCGCAAAATATCGACATCACGCAATTTGAAAGCCAGCTTGAGACGTTCAAGAACGGGTTTGCAAAGAACTGCGATCTGGCCTCCAGGCATTTCCAGACGGCGATCAATGAGATCGATAAGTCCATTGACCATCTCCAGAAGACAAAGGACGCCTGATAGGTGCAGACCGCAATCTGCGCCTTGCCAACGACAAGGCGCAGGACGTGACAATCAAGAAGCTCACACGGGCCAACCCGACAATGGCGGCAAAATTTGCGGAGCTTAAAAACCAAGCCGCTGAAGCCGCCGAATAAAAATAGCCGCATGCTCGAGGCGGACTGCGATTACCCGATGTGCGATAGTCTTTATTAATGCGCTATCGCGGTGGCGCCCAGCGCCGGCCGGGTTACCGGCGGCGCTACTGGCTTAGGTGGCGATGAGAGTTGCCGCGGTAATAGTGATATGGGCGCAGGAGATGCCGGAGGACGTGGCTTCACCGGAGTGACTGCCGCACGGGGCGGAACAGCTGGTATGCGAGCGGGGGCGGGCGGCGCAATGCTCGCTGTAGCTTCGTGGGCGCTCGACGTCCGAAGCCTAATTTCAATCCGGCGTCGCTCCGGAATATTCGCTGGTATCCCCTCGATCGCGAGCGTTTCGTCGGTATTCACGAGCTGCGCGCCCGAAAGTGGAATGATCTCGTAGTTCGCAAGCTGGGTGTTCTGCTTGAGAACGCTTACGACCGACGCTGCTCGAGCCAGTCCTAGGCCGGCGTTGTCGGCCGGAACGAGCTTTCCGACCTCCGTCTTTCCCTTCAGAACCGGGCGCAGATCCCGGTCCAGGTTGGACTGGTGCACGCCAAGGGGCTGCTCGTCTGTGTGGCCGACCACCTCGACGACATCCACATCATTGATGTACCCCAGAAGCTTTGCGGGGATTTTCGTCAGAAGGCTTTCACGGAACGGTGCGGAAAGCTCGGCGCTGCCGCTCTTGAAGAAATTGCCGTCGGCCTCGCTGAGGCTGATGATCGGCGGCCACAAATGGCCGGGCGAGCCTCCGGCCGGGGCGGTACGGTTAAGCGCATCGATGATCGACTGTGTCGATACGGGTGGCTCGCTCGGTTTGGCCAGCGCACGGTTGATCGCCGCCATGGCGTTCGCGTCCCTAACTGCCTTGTCGACGTCGATGCCGTTGGCTTCCAACGTCTTCACCTGCGCAATCCGGTCGCGGAGTTCCGTTAACGTCATGCCGGACTTTTGGAGTTCGTCGGCGGTTGCGCGGCCTTCCACCAGTTCCCGCCAGTATTGATCGATTGCCTGCGGATCGCTGCTTCCCGCGATAGCCTTGAGCTTCTCGACGAGGGCCTCCAAGGCCTCGGACGAACTGATCGCGATTTCGCGGCTCAGAAGTGGCAAGGCGGCGACCATTGGGCGCTGCATGCGCCTCGTCCTTATGGTAGGCTGAGCCTCCGACGTCCAGCCAAGAACAAAGCCGAAAGTGCCCCCGGATAGCAAAACCAACTATGCCACGGCATTTTTTCGACAGCATCGGCCCCGAGGCGAAGTCCGGCTTGGCTTTGAAATGGTCTGCTTATCGGGGGTGACCAGAAGTGATTTGCCGCCGTTGAAACTGGCGCTCTTGACCCTGGCTGTGTAAAAACGCGAACTCCGGCGGATGGCGGAGAATCTACTTCTCAGATCACGCGGCACCGAAGCTCTGTATCCTCTTCGCGGTCTCAGAAGCGGTGTTTGAAGGAATTCTTTTCTCCGAAATTTGAGCGCCGTTGCGTTTTCACACAGCCAAGACCACCAGCGGACATTCCATTCATTCTTCTTACCTGATCGCGGTAGTTTATGAACTCCGCCTCGTCGCATTGGCCGCAATCGCGGCGGCGGCGGTCCGATTTTCGACTCCCAGTTTCGCGTAGATTTGTTCTAGATGCTTGTCGACAGTGCGCGGGCTTAATCCCAGAATCTGCGCGATGTCGCGATTGGTCTTGCCCTTGCTGAGCCAGGCCAGCACCTCTCCCTCTCGGGTGGTAAGACCGAGTTCACTGGTGAATTCGGGCGGCTGCGCAGTGCCCGACTCCTTGGAGAGCCGCAGCAGGAACTCGTTCTGCGCGGTTTCGCCCATGTAGTAGAGCCGGAGTTGCGGATTGTCGGGCAAGGAGGCGGCCTGGGACTTCGCGCTGCCCTTGCCCTTCGCCTGTTCCAGCCATTGCAGCAGTGATGGCTGCAGGACGAAATCGTCGTCGGCCTGCGCGCCGTGATGATCGGCCAGCAGTTTTTGCGCCTGCGGCGTCGCCCAGAGGACGTGGCCCTGACGGTTGACGGCGAACAGGAAGCGGCCGGAGACGTCGAGCGCGGCGCGCGCGCTCTGGGTCAGCCGCGCATTGCCGAGATGGACGCGGATGCGCGCCAGCATCTCCTCGACCACGATCGGCTTGGTTACATAGTCGACCCCGCCGGCCTCCAGCCCGCGCACGATGTGCTCGGTCTCGGCCAATCCCGTCATGAAGATCACGGGGACATTGGCGAGGCCCGCATCGCGTTTAAGCCGGCGGCAAGTCTCAAATCCGTCGATGCCAGGCATCACGGCATCGAGCAGCACGATGTCGGGCGTGATCTGGTCGACAATGCGCATTGCGGCTGCGCCATCGAGCGCCACCATGACAGTCATTCCGGCGCCGTCGAGCGCGTCGGTGAGCAGCCGCAGCGTCTCCGGGGAATCGTCGACAACGAGCGCGACGTCGCGTTTCTTCGGCTCAGTGTTCATACGCATGCAACGTCTTCAATGTAGCCATGTACTGATCGAGGTCGAAGCGGTCGATCAGCGATCGCATCTGCGCGACGAAGTCGGCATGTTCCGGATGCTCGCTGCCGATCTCGTCCAGTTTCAACTGGATGCCCTTGACGTAGCCGATCTGACCGAGCCCGAGTAGTGCCTCGATGTGCCGCACCGGTGGTCGCGAGCCGCTCTCCGGTCGCCACGGCGGCACGACGATTTCGTCAGACCCGTATTGCCACTCGATCTTGAGGAGCTGGCGGATGGTCTCCAGCAGCCGCGGGATGTCGATCGGCTTCATCAGATAGCCGTCGTGGAAGGGTTGCGCCAGCGGTGTGCCGTGGGCCTCCAACGCACTCGCCGACACCATCAGGATGCGGGCCTGATGATGACCGCTCGCGCGTAGCGACTCCGCCACGGTCCAGCCGTCCATGCCCGGCATCGAGATGTCGAGCAGAAACAGGTCGGGCCGGCAATGCTGGGCCAGCGCGAGGCATCCGGGACCGTCGGTGGCGCTGAGCAGGATGAAGCCGAGCGGCGTCAGCACCTCGCGCAGGAGGTCGCGATGAACAGGGTCATCGTCGGTGATGAGGATGGTCTTGCGGGCGCCGAGATAGCCGGAGACCGGCGCTTCCACCGGGGCGATGCGCTGCGGATTGGTGACCTCCGACAGCAATATCTTGACCTTGAACGTGCTGCCCGTGCCGACCGTGCTCATGACCCTGATGTCGCCGCCCATCACCCCGGCCAGCAGCCGGCTGATCGTCAGGCCGAGCCCGGTGCCGGTCTGCGGCTGCGAGACGCCGAGCGCGCCGCGCTCGAAAGGGGCGAAGATGCGTTCGAGATCGTCGCCCTGGATGCCGGGGCCGGTGTCAATCACCTCGAACTCGGCAACAGGGCTGCGGTAATGCACGACGAACTGTACGCTGCCGGTCTGGGTGAATTTGATCGCATTGGAGAGCAAATTGATCAGCACCTGGCGCAGCCGCTTCTCGTCCGCATACACCACCACCGGCAAATGCGCCGGCCGCCTGAACACGAAGTCGATGCTCTTGGCGGCGGCCTGAAGACGGAACATGCCGACGAGCTGATCCAGGAACTCGCTGAGCCGCACCTCGTCGCGTGAGAGATAAAGCCGCCCCGCCTCGATCTTGGAGATGTCCAGGATACCGTCAATCAGGCCGGAGAGGTGGTCGGCGCTGCGGCGGACCACACGGACCTGATCGCGCGGCTTGGTGTTGAGCGTCGTATCCTGCTCGAGGAGCTGGGCATAGCCGCTGATCGCATTCAGCGGCGAGCGCAGCTCGTGGCTGAGGCCCACGACATAGCGGCTCTTGGCAAGGTTGGCGGATTCCGCGACCTCCTTGGCCCGCTGCAATTCGGCGTCGGTGCGCTTGTGTGCGTCGATCTCCTGGATCAACAGCGCGGTCTGCCGCCGCGTTTCTGCCTCCGCCGCGCGGCGGCTCTGCTGCGCCAGCACGAACAGCCAGGCGACGACGCCGATGATGATGCTGAGCGAGAAGAACACCTTCCACAGCACGTTCGAGACGAGCATGTTCTCGCCATGCGCGCTCGCCGAGGTCTGGAGATAGATCAGTCCCAGCACCAGCGCGACGAGGCCGGCGGAGACCGCGAACACGCCGACATAATGGCCGAACTGCGAATTGATCCGCTCATAGATCGGCTGCGGCAAAATCCTGCCGAGTGCGTCGGAAAACTGCACCTGCGCGCGTGCATGGGGCTTGCAGAGATCGTGGCAGCGCGCATCGAGCGAACAGCACAGCGAGCAGATCGGACCGGCGTAGGCCGGGCACGAGGTCGTGTCCTCCGGCTCGAAGCTGTGCTCGCAGATACAGCACTGGATCGCCTCGATACTGGCCCAGCTCTTCTTCGGCTTGCGTGCGATGTAGAATTTGCCGTCGGTCAGCCAGGCGATGGCCGGCGCGGTGACGAAGGCGACCGTCAGCGCAACGAAGGCGGCCAGCGCCTTCATTGTCGGACCGAACAGGCCGTAGAACGCCGCGATCGAGATGATGGTTGCGATCGTCATGGCGCCGACGCCGACCGGGTTGATGTCGTAGAGATGGGCGCGCTTGAACTCCATCTGCGGCGGACGCAGGCCGAGCGGCTTGTTGACGACGAGATCGGACACCAGCGCGCCGACCCAGGCGATCGCGACGTTGGAGTAGAGCGCGAGCGTCTGCTCCAGCGCCTTGTAGACGCCGATCTCCATGAGCAGCAGCGCCACCATCACGTTGAACACCAGCCAGACGACGCGGCCCGGATGGCTGTGGGTCAATCGCGAGAAGAAGTTCGACCAGGCGATCGAGCCGGCATAGGCGTTGGTGACGTTGATCTTGAGCTGCGACAGGATCACGAAGGTGCCGGTCAGGGCGAGCGAGAGGTCCGGCTGCGACAATACGTATCGGAACGCTTCGAGATACATGTGCGCGGGCTCGGCGGCTTCTTCAGGCGGCACGCCGTGGCTGAGCGCGAAGAAGGCGAGGAACGAGCCGGCCAGCAGTTTCATTGCGCCGAGCACGATCCAGCCGGGCCCTGCGCTCATCAGCGCAATCCACCACGACACCCTGGAGGCGCGGCGATCGCGCGGCAGGAAGCGCAGGAAGTCGACCTGCTCGCCGATCTGCGCCACCAGCGAGAACACCACGGACGAGGCAACACCGAACAGCAACAGATCGAAATGACCACTGAGATCGCCATGCTCGCCGGAAAACTTGCGCCATTCCGTGAACGAATGGGGATTGGCCCAGGCGATTGCGGCAAAGGGCAAGAGGTGCAGGATGATCCAGATCGGCTGTGTCCAGAGCTGGAAACGGCTGATCAACGTGATGCCGTAGGTGACGAGCGGAATGATCGCGACCGCGCTGATGAGATAACCGATCGGGCGCGGAATGCCGAAGCACATCTCGAGTGCCGTCGCCAGGATAACGGCCTCGATCGCGAAGAAGATGAAGGTGAAGGAGGCGTAGATCAGCGAGGTGACAGTGGAGCCGATATAGCCGAAGCCGGCGCCGCGGGTGAGCAGATCAATATCGATGCCGCATTTGGCTGCGTAATAGGCAATCGGCACGCCGCAGCAGAAGATGATGGTGGAGACGACGAGGATCGCCGCGCTGGCGTTGGTGACGCCGTAGTTCAGGGTGATGGTGCCGCCGATCGCCTCCAGCGCCAGGAAGGAAATCGCGCCAAGCGCAGTGTTGGCGACGCGCGCGGCGGACCAGCGGCGAGCGCTCTTGGCCGTGAAGCGCAGCGCGTAGTCTTCCAGCGTCTGGTTGGCGACCCATTGGTTGTACTGGCGCCTGACGCGGTCTATTCGCTGCCGCCCTGCCACTTGACCCCACTCCCGATACCGACCCGAAGCCCTCGCAAATTCCGTACCAAAAGCCTACGCCGGTATTTTGCGGTGCAGTATACGCGATCTTGCGTATGCTTGCGGTGCACAAATCCGAGCCATCCTCACGGGACCAATCGCGTGTCCTCGAACAAAAAGTGGGGTGCTCATGTCAGACGAAGCCAACAAGGGCCTGAATTCGCCGCTCCGGCGTAAACTGCTGATGGGAATGGCAGCGCTGCCGGCCATCACGATGCTGCCGCGGACGTCGTTCGCGCAGGCGCCGGCGACCTCGGTGGTCAACACCACGGGTCTTGCGGTCACCGACACCGAGGTGACGGTCGGCATCCTCCACTCCGTCACCGGCACCATGGCGATCTCCGAAACCGGCTCGGTCGAGGCCGAAAAGCTCGCCATCGAGCAGATCAATGCCTCGGGCGGCGTGCTCGGCCGCAAGATCAAGTTCATCCAGGAAGACGGCGCCTCGGACTGGCCGACCTTCGCGGAAAAAGCCAAGAAGCTGCTGGTCAACGACAAGTGCGCGGCCGTCATGGGTTGCTGGACCTCGGCCTCGCGCAAGGCCGTGCTGCCGGTGTTCGAGCAGTACAACGGCATGCTGTACTACCCGACCTTCTACGAAGGCCTCGAACAGTCCAAGAACGTCATCTACACCGGCCAGGAGGCCACCCAGCAGATCATCGCGGGGCTCGACTGGGTCAACAAGACCAAGGGCGCGAAGACCTTCTACCTGCTCGGCTCGGACTACATCTGGCCTCGCACCTCGAACAAGATCGCGCGCAAGCATATCGAAGGCCATCTGCAGGGCGCCAAGGTCGTCGGCGAGGAATACTTCCCGCTCGGCCACACCCAGTTCAACTCGGTCATCAACAAGATCAAGCTGACCAAGCCCGACGTGATCTACGCCATCATCGTCGGCGGCTCCAACGTCGCGTTCTACAAGCAGCTCAAGGCAGCGGGCATCGATCTCTCCAAGCAGACCCTGCTGACGATCTCGGTAACCGAAGACGAGATCGACGGCATCGGCGGTGAGAACATCGCGGGCGCGTTCGCCTGCATGAAGTACTTCCAGTCGCTCGACAATCCCAACAACAAGGCTTTCGTCTCCGCCTTCAAGAAGATGTGGGGCGAGAAGACGGTGATCGGAGACGTCACCCAGGCTGCCTATCTCGGCCCGTGGCTGTGGAAGTTGACGGTGGAGAAGGCCGGCTCCTTCGATATCGACAAGGTCGCGGCCGCATCGCCCGGCGTCGAGTTCAAGGGCGCGCCGGAAGGCTATGTGCGCATCCACGAGAACCATCACCTCTGGTCGAAGACGCGCGTCGGCAAGGCCAAGGCAGATGGCCAGTACGAGCTGGTCTACGAGACCGCCGATCTGGTCGAGCCCGATCCGTTCCCGAAGGGCTACCAGTGAGCCCGGCGCTCGCCTGAGTTCTCCTCATTCTCCGACATCAGGCGTGGACCTCATTGGCCCACGCCCACCATTCCCGCGCGCTGTCTGCTGGTGCGCGGCCTGACCTGGAATTCCGGAGGGCGGTTCATGTTCGGTGACTATTCGCTCGGTGATCTCGGCGCCATCTTCGCGATGCAGGGTTTTGCCGGGTTGATCCTGTTCTCCGTCTACGTGCTGATGGCGCTCGGGCTCGCCATCATCTTCGGCCAGATGGGCGTCATCAACATGGCCCATGGCGAGTTCATGATCCTGGGCGCCTACGTCACCTGGATGACCTCGAACGCCGTCCAGCAATTCGCGCCCTGGCTGTTCCCCGGCTACTTCTTCATCGCCATGACACTGGCATTCATCGCCTCGGGCGCGCTCGGTATGCTGGTCGAGTGGGCGATGATACGGCATCTCTACAAGCGCCCGCTCGATACGCTGCTTGCAACCTGGGGCCTCAGCCTCATCCTCCAGCAGGCCTATAGGTCGGTATTCGGCGCACGCGAGGTTGGCGTCGAGTTGCCGGAGTGGATGATGGGCTCCTGGCAGGCGACCGACTCCATCCAGATCCCGATCAACGGCATGTTCGTCATGGCGCTGACCATCCTGATCACCATCGCTGTGGCCTACGTGCTATTCTGGTCGAGCTGGGGCAAGCAGGTCCGCGCGGTCGTGCAGAACCGCGTGATGGCCGGCGCTGTCGGCATCAACACCGAGAAGGTCGACCGCTACACCTTCGGTCTCGGTTGCGGCATCGCCGGTGTGGCGGGCTCCGCCTTCACCATGATCGGCTCGACCGGGCCGACCGCGGGCCAGCTCTACATCGTCGATACCTTCCTGGTCGTCGTGTTCGGCGGCGCCGCCAGCCTGTTCGGCACCATCGCCTCGGCCTTTTCGATCTCCCAGACCCAGTCGACGCTGGAGTTCTTCCTGTCGGGATCGATGGCCAAGGTCATCACGCTGCTGACCATCGTCGCGATCCTGATGGTGCGGCCGCAGGGGCTCTTCGCGCTCAAGGTCCGCAAGTAGGAAGCAAGTAGGAACAGGCAGGCACCCCAGTCATGATCAACGCGCGCTTCTTCAATCGCTCAGAGCTGATCGGCTTCCTTGCGCTCGCCGTGCTGCTCTTCGTCATCCTGCCGCTGTCGCTGGATATCTTCCGCCTCAACCTGGTCGCCAAATATCTGACCTACGCCTTCGTCGGCATCGGGCTGGTGATCTGCTGGGGCTATGGCGGCATCTTGAGCCTCGGCCAGGGCGTGTTCTTCGGCCTCGGGGGCTACTGCATGGCGATGTATCTGAAGCTGGAGGCGTCCAGCGTCGAGAACACCAAGATCCAGTCGACGCCGGGCATTCCCGATTTCATGGACTGGAATCAGCTCACCGCGCTGCCGTTCTTCTGGAAGCCGTTCCACAGCTTTCCCTTGACGCTGGTCGCGATCCTGCTGGTGCCCGGGATCTTCGCCCTGATCATCGGCGCCGCCATGTTCAAGCGCCGGGTGGGCGGCGTCTACTTCGCCATCATCACCCAAGCGATCGCGGCGATCCTCACCATCCTGATCATTGGTCAGCAGGGCTACACCGGCGGTGTCAACGGCATCACCGACCTGCGGACGCTGCACGGCTGGGATATCCGCACCGACCACGCCAAGTTCATCCTGTACTTCGTCGAGGTGGTGCTGTTGTTCGCCTGCATCATCGCCGCCCAGTTCATCCGCCTGACCAAGCTCGGCCGCATCCTGGTGGCGATGCGCGAGCAGGAGGACCGCGTCCGCTTCTCCGGCTACAGCGTCGCGAATTTCAAGATCTTCGCCTTCTGCGCGGCGGCGATCTTCGCCGCCATCGGCGGTGCCATGTTCACGCTCGAGGTCGGTTTCATGTCGCCGTCCTTCGTCGGCATCGTGCCGTCGATCGAGATGGTGATCTACACCGCGGTTGGCGGCCGCATGTCGATCTTCGGCGCGGTCTGGGGCTCGCTGCTGGTGAACTTCGCAAAAACCTCGCTGTCGGAATCCTTCCCGCAGCTCTGGCTGTTCGGCCTGGGTGCGCTGTTCATCGCAGTCGTGCTGGCCTTCCCGAATGGCCTGTCCGGCATCTGGGCCGACTACGTCCAGCCGCGCGTCGATCGCCTGTTCGGGTCACGCAAGTCGGGCTGGAACGACAATTCGGTCGCCGACGGCGCGCCGGCAGAGTGAGGAGATCGTCATGCTCGTTGGACATCAGCCCAAGGATTTTCTGCTCGCGGTCAGCGGCCTCACCGTCTCCTTCGACGGCTTCAAGGCGGTGAACGATCTTTCCTTCTACGTCGAAGAGAACGAAATCCGCGTGATCATCGGGCCGAACGGCGCCGGCAAGACCACGGTGCTCGACCTGATCTGCGGCAAGACCAAGGCGACCTCGGGCTCGATCCAGTTTCGTGGCCAGGAGCTCACGAAGATGAAGGAGAACGAGATCGTCCAGACCGGCGTCGGCCGCAAGTTCCAGACGCCGTCGGTGTTCGAGGACCTCACCGTGTTCGAGAATCTTGAGATCTCGTTTCCGCGCGGCCGCACCGTGTTTGGCTCCCTGACCTTCCAGCGCGACCAGCCGGTGAAGGAGCGGGTCGGGGAGGTCGCCGAGATGATCTTCCTCAAGGACAGGCTCGACACCTACGGATCCGAGCTCAGCCATGGCCAGAAGCAGTGGCTCGAGATCGGCATGCTGCTGATCCAGGACCCGGACCTGTTGATGCTCGATGAGCCAGTCGCGGGCATGAGCGTGTCCGAGCGCGCCAAGACCGCCGAGCTGCTCAACCGCATCATCAAGAACCGCTCGGTGTTGGTGATCGAGCACGACATGAAGTTCGTCGAGGACATCGCCCACAAGGTCACCGTGCTGCACCAGGGCCAGATCCTCTCGGAAGGGACCATGGAGAAGGTGAAGAACGACCCCAAGGTCATCGAAGTTTACCTCGGTCATTAGGAGCGCGACGATGCTGGCAATCTCCGATCTTCACGTCGCCTACGGTCAGAGCGAGGTACTGCACGGCCTCAACGTCAAGGTCGCGCCCAACGAGATCGTCGCGATCATGGGCCGCAACGGCATGGGCAAGACCACGCTGATGAAGTCGCTGATGGGCATTCTACCGGCAAAGAGCGGCTCGATGACCATGGACGGCGCCGAGCTCGGCGGGCTCAAGAGCTGCGAGCGCGTCGCCAAGGGCCTCGCCTATGTGCCGCAGGGCCGCATGATCTTCTCCACCATGACGGTGAAGGAGAACATCGAGACCGGCCTCGTGGTCACCGGCGAGTCCGAGGTGCCCGGCGACATCTACGAATTGTTCCCGGTTCTGCTCGAGATGAAGGGCCGTCGTGGCGGCAATCTCTCGGGCGGCCAGCAGCAGCAGCTCGCGATTGCGCGTGCGCTCGCGACCAAGCCGAAGGTGCTGCTGCTGGACGAGCCGACCGAGGGCATTCAGCCCTCCATCATCAAGGACATGGCGCGGACACTGAAGCGCATCCGCGACGAACGCGGCCTGTCGATCGTCGTGTCCGAGCAGGTCCTGAGCTTCGCGCTCGATATCGCCGACCGCGTGCTGGTCATCGAGAATGGCGAGATCGTCCGCGACGATCCGCGTGACAGCGTCGATGCCGCGCAAGTCTCGAAATATCTGTCCGTCTAACCAACCGTGTAAAAGGGGAGCATCTCGATGCCAGAGACACTGATCAAGGTCGACCTCACCAAGTCGGCTTATGAAAATGACATGGTGCACAATCGCTGGCACCCGGACATTCCGATCGTGGCGTGGGTCAATCCCGGCGACGACTTCATTATCGAGACCTATGACTGGACCGGCGGCTTCATCAAGAACAACGATTCCGCCGACGACGTGCGCGACATCGACCTGTCGATCGTGCACTTCTTGTCCGGCCCGATCGGTGTCAAGGGCGCCGAGCCCGGCGACCTCCTGGTCGTGGATCTGCTCGACGTCGGTCCGCTCAAGGAGAGCCTGTGGGGCTTCAACGGCTTCTTCTCCAAGCAGAATGGCGGCGGCTTCCTGACCGATCATTTCCCGCTGGCGCAGAAGTCGATCTGGGACATCAAGGGGCTCTACACCTCGTCCCGCCACGTGCCGGGTGTCAACTTTGCCGGATTGATCCATCCCGGCCTGATCGGCTGTCTGCCCGATCCGAAGATGCTGGACATGTGGAACAAGCGCGAGGCCGAGCTGATCTCGACCAACCCTGCCCGCGTGCCCGGCCTTGCCAACCCGCCGTTCGCGCCGACCGCTCATGGCGGCCGCGCCAAGGGCGACGTCAAGGACAAGATCGGCGCGGAAGGCGCGCGCACCGTGCCGCCGCGCGAGCATGGCGGCAATTGCGACATCAAGGACCTTTCGCGCGGCTCGAAGATCTACTTCCCGGTCTATGTGCCCGGTGCAGGTCTCTCGATGGGCGATCTGCACTTCAGCCAGGGCGATGGCGAGGTCACTTTCTGCGGCGCGATCGAGATGGCCGGCTGGCTGCATCTGAAGGTCGAGGTGATCAAGGACGGCATGGCGAAATACGGCATCAAGAATCCGATCTTCAAGCCGTCGCCGATCACGCCGAACTACAAGGACTATCTGATTTTCGAAGGCATCTCGGTCGATGAAGCCGGCAAGCAGCACTATCTCGACGTCCACATCGCCTATCGACAGGCCTGCCTCAACGCCATCGAGTATCTGAAGAAGTTCGGCTACTCCGGCGCGCAGGCCTATTCGATCCTCGGCACAGCGCCGTGCCAGGGTCACATCTCCGGCGTGGTCGACGTCCCCAATGCCTGCGCCACGTTGTGGCTGCCGACGGAGATCTTCGACTTCGACGTGATGCCGTCGGCGGCGGGGCCCATCAAGCACATCAAGGGCGATATCCAGATGCCGATATCGCCGGACAAGTAATCCCTGCGCGAGAAGGATGCGGGACGGCGCCTCTTTGCCGCCCCGCATCCGCTGCGGGATCATTTTGAACAGGCAAGAGCGTGGGGATGATGCGATGCCGGTCTATGAATATCTCTGTGACGACTGCGGACCTTTCAAGGATCTGCGCCCGATGGCGGAATGCGACGACCCGCAAAGCTGCCCGCACTGCGAGACTCTCGCGCCGCGCGTGCTCCTGACCGCGCCGAATTTCTTCTGCATGCCGGCGGAGAAGCGCAAGGCGCACGCCGTCAACGAGCGCAGCACGCACGCGCCGCAGACGCTCGCGCAATACAAGGCGTCGCATGGGCCCGGCTGCGGTTGCTGCTCCACGGGCAAGAAGAAGCCGGCGCGGCACATGGCGAGGACTAAGAGCGGTGCCAAGAGTTTCCCGACGGCTCGTCCTTGGATGATCAGCCACTAGAGCATGTTGTCTTTTAGCGGAATCTGGATTCCCAGATGGGGCAATTTCTGATTCAAACTCCATGCTGGCGAACGGACGCCAGCATGGATGACGCGACCGTTTTCGGAAGACATTCGCGAGCGCGCTCTGGCACGGGCTGATGCCGGCGAAACTGTCCGTTCGATTGCCGAAGCGCTGCAGATTA
>NZ_LGHM01000172.1 GCF_001908185.1 Bradyrhizobium sp. AS23.2 | reverse complement strand
CGCCGGCCTGCCAGCTTTTGAAAACGAAAGGACCCGTTCCTACGGGTTGACGATGAAAGCCATCGGGATCCTGTTTCAATGCTGTCGGAGAGCCAATGAAGTTGGTCAGCGCTTCGAGAGCGAGCGCCGACTGCAATGCCGGCCATGGCTCTTTCAACGAGAAACGTACGGTGTATTCGTCAACCTTCTCGACGGCTTTGACGGGCGAAAGCATCGAGGTGTTGACGCCGCTATCCTTGGCCATCAGACGCTCGTAGTGGAAGACTACGGCATCGGCGTTGAAGGGAGTGCCATCGTGAAATTTTACGCCTTCACGCAGCTTGACCGTCGCACTCAGATGGTCGGGCGCCTCGGTGAAATCGGTGGCGAGGCGAGGTACGATCTCTTTGCCTTCGTAAGCGAAGAGCGTCTCCATCACCGCCAGCGCTGGCCCTGAAGTGTTCTGATTGAAGATCCGCGCGCGCGTGTGATTGAAGCCGCTGAATTCTGCCTCGGAAGCGATGGTGAGCGTCCCACCCCGCTTCGCGGCCGCCAACGCGGATGCTGCAAGACCGAAATGAGCTGTTGCCAGAAGAACGGCAGCGGTGAACGCCTTGTGGCGAATAACGCGACAGAGAGTCATGCTTGGGTTTCCTCCTTGATCCTGGATGGATTCGCGTCGATGGCATAAGGAAAGTGGCAAGCCACTTCGTGCCCTGGTTCGATGGGCTGCAGTTGAGGTGCGACCTCGGCGCAACGGGGCCGGGCGACAGGGCAACGGCTGCGAAATTGGCATCCCGATTGATGTTGCATCGGCGATGGCATCTCTCCCTGGAGATGGATGCGTCTGGCCGAGCCATCGGGAGTAACTTGAGGGATGGCGCTCAGAAGTGCTGCCGTATAGGGATGGGCAGGCGCATTCAACAGAACGCCAGCCGGACCGGTTTCGCAAAATTTTCCCAGGTACATCACCGCGACCCGATCGGCTACGTTGCGCACCACCGCCAGATCGTGGGAAATGAAGAGCATCGTGAGTCCGAGAGAGGCTCGAAGAGTGTTCAGGACGTTGAGCACCTGCGCGCGGACAGAGACGTCCAGCGCGGAGGTCGGCTCATCGCATACCAGCATGCCGGGGTCGAGAATCAGCGCGCGGGCGATTGATATGCGCTGGCATTGTCCGCCGGAGAATTCGCGGGGATAGCGATCCAGTGCATAGGCCGGATCCAGCCCTACCTGCTCAAGCGCTGCGGCGATCCGCGCCGGCGCATCGGCATCGTACAGGCCATTGACACGCAAAGGAGCGGCCAGGATGTCGCGCACGCGACGCCGGGGATTAAGCGACGCAACGGGATCCTGAAATATCATCTGGAAGCGACGCCGCTTGGGCTTGAGAGACCGCTCGGATGCCGTGGCGATGTCTTCACCTTCGAGATGGATTGTGCCCGCTGCCGGCCTTTCGAGTCGCATGACCGCGCGCGCGACGGAAGATTTGCCACATCCGGATTCTCCGACCAGAGCCAGAGTTTCGGCGCGGTCGATTGAGAAGCTAACACCATCTACCGCGCGCACCGTCTGGCCCGACGCGGTCGCATACTCGACGTGCAGGTTGCTAACCTGAAGGACCCGGGAGAAGGAGGGCATGGTTTTCACGATGCCTCCAGCGGATTCCAACAGCGGACATCCCGATCATTCTCGACGATCAGTGGCGCAGCTTCACGGCGGCAACGGGGTAACTCGCGCTCACATCGCGGAGCAAAACGACAGCCTTGAGTGTTTCCGACCACCGCGGGCGGGCTACCGGGAATCGAGTAGAGTTGGGCGTGCGGCGGATCAGACAGCTTCGGAATCGCCCGCAGCAGGGCACCGGTGTAGGGCATTCGTGGCGCACGAAACAGCGATCTCACGTCTGCGCGCTCGACGATCTGCCCTGCATACATCACGGCGATCTCATCGGCTTGTTCGGCGGCAACTCCGAGATCATGCGTGATCATGATCATCGTCATTGCCCGCTTTGCGCGCAGACTTCTTAGCAGTTCGAGAATCTCAGCCTGGATCGTGACATCGAGCGCCGTGGTTGGCTCGTCAGCAATCAAGAGGTCCGGCTCGCAGGCGATCGCCATGGCGATCACGACACGCTGCCGCATTCCCCCGGACAATTCGTGGGATACTGATCGTATCGGCGTTGCGGAGATGCGATGCCGACCTGCTTCAGCAGTTCGATCGTCCGTTGTTTCGCGGTCCGGCCGTCGATGCGCAGATGTCGCCGCATACCCTCGGCCAGTTGAGAACCCACGGTCCGAACCGGATTGAGCGACGTCATGGGGTCCTGGAAGACCATTCCGATGCGGCGACCGCGGATGCTTTGCAGGCTCTTTTCCGATGCATGCACTAGATTGGCGCCGTCAAAGTAGATGCTGGCTTCGGCCGGGATCTCCGCATGCCGCGGCAGCAATCGCATGATTGCGCGTGACAGGACCGATTTGCCGGAGCCTGATTCTCCGACAATGGCAAGCACGCTGCCTCGTGGAACATCGAGACAGACATCATCGACCGCGTGGAGGAGTCCGCGGCTCGTCGGGAAGCGGACGCTTAAATGGCGAATACTGAGGAGAACATCTCCTGACGCTGCCGAAGGCAAGGCAGGCGCAGCGTGGCGGTCCCTGTGCACATTCATGAGAGCCCTCCACTGTGTCCGAACTTCTCCTGGCGCAACGCATCGCCGATCAGGTTGAGGCTGAGGACGGTCAGGAACAAGATGACTGCGGGGATGAGCGAGGCATGAGGGACCCGTTCCAGAGCTTCGCGGCCTTCAGCAATCATACCGCCCCAGCTTGGTGTCGGCGGCGGCACGCCTACACCGAGAAAGCTCAACGAGCCTTCGGCGACGATCATCACGGACATGATCGTCAGCACATAGGTCAGCAGCGGCATGACCATGTTGGGAAGAATCTCGCGAAAAAGGATGTAGGCGTTACTTGCGCCGGCCGTGCGTGCAGCGAGTACAAACTCCTGCCCCAGCAACGGCAGAGCATGGGATCGGGCGATTCGAGCGAAGGCCGGTATCGACATGATACCCAGAGCCAGCGTGACGTTCTGCACCGACGGACCAAGCACCACGGTGAGGCCGAGAGCGAACACGAGGCTCGGGAACGCAAGCATCGCATCGAGACATGCGAGGATGATCGTACGAATCCAGCCGCTGCAATAGCTGGCTATCAGGCCAAGCAGGGTGCCTGCGATCAGGCCGATCAGCGGCGCTCCCAGGCTGACGATCAGTGAAACACGAGCGCCGTATATCGCCCGTGCGAAGATATCTCGACCATCCAGGTCAGTGCCGAACCAGTGCGCGAAACTTGGATGGCTTTCAGGATGAGCGAAATCCATCTCGGTTGGGTTCGGCAACGGCAACCAGGGTGCTGTGATCGCCAGCGCCACGACCAGACTGATCCAGCCCAGCGGCAGGATGAGATAACGACGGTTGGTGAAGAACGATCGCGCCTTACGTGCCATGACGCATCACTCGGGGGTCGAGTACCGCGTAGGCAACATCAACCAGCAGATTTACGAAAACGAAGGCAACGCCGATGAACAGCACAACTCCTTGCAGCATGACATAGTCGCGCTGGGTGATTGCCTCGATCAGCAGGCGCCCGACACCCGGTAGAGCAAACAGTGTTTCGATAATGACCGCGCCGCCGATGAGGTGGCCGATATTGATCCCCATCACGGTGATAAGGCTGAAGGACGAGGGGCGCAGTGCGTGACGCAGCAGGATGTACCATTCGGGCAACCCCTTGGCGCGCGCCACGGCGATAAACGGCTCGCGCAGCGTGTCCGCGATGTCGCTGCGCAACAGGCGCATGTAGACCGGTGCCTCGACCAGCGCCAGCGTAACGGCCGGCAAGGTGAGCGAACGGATGCTGTTCCAAACGCCTTCGGACCACGGGACGTAGCCGGTAGCTGGGAGCCAGCCCAACCATATTGCGAACACGAGAATAAGCAGGAGCCCGAGCACAAAGTGGGGCACAGCCAACACGCCGAACGCCGCACCCGTGATCGTCCCGTCGAGGCGCGAACCCTCGCGGTAGCCGGCAATCATGCCGAGAGGGATTGCGATCAGCAGCGCGAGCAGTTGCGCATAGACCATCAACTGAAGTGACACGGGCAATCGGTGCGCGATGGCGTCGACAACGGCCTCGCCGCTCAATGGCGAGCGGCCAAGATCTCCGCTGACGGCTTGACCGAGCCAATGCAGGTAGCGCTCTACCAGAGGCTTATCGATGCCGAGTTGAGTCTCAAGTAGCTTGATGTCCTCCGGTCTCGCGTTTTCGCCGAGGAGAACATCGACCAGATTTCCGGGAAGCAGCTCGAGCATCAGGAAGATGGCGAGGCTCAGACCGGCGAGCACCATCGTAAGATGACCTAGGCGCCAACCAAGGCGACGTGCCCACGCAAGATGTCGGAGAGAGGTTGGCGTTTCCATGGAGTTGAGACGTTTCATTCACAAAAGTCGGCCGCGCTGAAACATTTCTCAGAAGCCGTAGAGACGAGCCGGATTGTCGACGAGAATCTTGCGGCGGGTCACTTCGTCCGGCACGCATTTGAACAGCAGACGGATCAAATCAGCCTCTTTGGGAAGCGTTTCCGGTTTATGGCTGACATGCGGCCAGTCCGATCCCCACAGCAGGCGATCGGGATTGGCCGTCACTAAGGCCTTCATGAACATTTCCATATCTGCATAAGGCGCGCCCTGGCACGTGTTGTGATCGGCACCAGAAATCTTGCACCAGTAACGTCCTGATTTGAGCCGCTCGCAGAGCTTCCGGAAACCGGGATAGTCAACTCCCTTGCTGGCCATAGTTCGGCCCATGTGGTCGATCGCGAACGCCAGCGGCAGCTTCTCAAGCTCTGGCGCCAGCGCATCGAGATCGCCGGCTTCGATCCAGAGCTGGGCGTGCCAGCCCCGCTCCGCTAGCCTCGGCGCGAGCGCGACGAGGTCGTTGAAATTCATGCCGCCGTGGAAAACCGGCTTGCCGTCCTGACGTAGTAAACTGATGTGGCCCCCTTAAGCCGGCATCGGTCATTTCATCGAGACGGCGATGGGCGACATCGTGCCTCAAGACTGCGACGGCCCGCAGTCGCTCGGGATAACGGCGCATAGAGATCGACGCCCTTGAATCGTATGGTGCCGAAGGTGAATCGGGTGAGTGTGCTTACCGTGCCGGTTACAATTACTATCGCAAAGCAATCAGAAAAAGGCATCCTGCGCCCGCTCTTGGCAGATTATCTGAAAGAGCTGGGCTCTTATGGTGATGTCGACGCCAACTATCCTTTCTTTGAGGCTTATTGGCGAGAACCCGATGTGCGGTGGCCATATTTCTTGTTTGGAGGGACTACCCTGATTGGCTTCGCTTTTGTGCGGGCACCGGCGGAACGCAATTTGGATTTCTCCCTGGCTGAGTTCTTCATCCGGCCGCACGCTCGCCGCAACCACTACGGTATTGGGGCAGTAACCGCGATCATGCTTGCACACCCCGGAAAATGGGAGTTAGCCGTTATGAAGACTAATACCGTCGCCCAACGCTTCTGGCCTAGAGCGATCGCCGCGGCCGGTGCACAAGAAGTCAGACGCTTCGATAACCTGGAAGTGACGACCTATCGTTTCACGGTGCAATCTGCACGGACGAATTGAGTTGGCCGACGAGTCTGCAGCCTAAAAGTAATCGCGTTTCCGGTGACGTCTCAATTTGAATGTCGGCTACGAGTGTGGGGACCGAAAAGATCCGATACGAGTGGACCGCGTGGTGGGTTTAGGGACTTTCTGCGTCCGGACGCAGTTCGACGATTAAGGTTGGCAAGGCCGCAAGGATTCATCTACGTCGTCTCGGGAGGACCTCGGTTAGAAATGGTCGATGCCCCCCACCATGGCCTGAGACTCCGCGCTGGCAGATGCGATCGTGACCGGCACACTCGCGCCTAGGACGCGCCTCGACGACACATCGCTCGCCATGGAGTTCGGACTTTCACGGACACCGACCCGGGAAGCGTTTCCAGCTTGACGCGGCGGGCTTGGAAGAATCCGCCGAGGAATACGCCCACGCCCGGCACAGGTACAACCACGTGGTCAGAGTTACGCTTTCGGCCTTGCGGCGAGATTTGACCGTCGATACCACGGTTCGGTCTGGGACGACTATGGTGCGCGCCTGTCCGTCGAGTTCGAAGAATAGCTCGACCTGACCATCGCCGCGCGGCTCATACGAGCTCACGCAGGCGCGAGTCCCATGCGTTCTCGCGCAGCACCGCGCCGCCAAGTTTCAGGAAGCCCGTGGCAGCACCTGGTCCTGCGCGAGGCAGCATCCGGTAGAGATTGAGCGGGCGGCATTCTTCGAGCACGGTGGCATATGGTGCCTGTGTCATTTCGAAGTACGGAATACGGGACAAAACGATCTCGTTTCAGGATGGACGGCCTACTTGTCGAGCCAGATGCTACGCACGCGGATGAGGCTGTTTTGCATGGGCGGAACATCCTTAACGTACGGGTGGGAAACGGCATTGTAGGTGGCGCGGATCGGGATCAACGCGATAGCATCGTCGGAGAACACCTGCGCAATATCGCAGTAGAGCTTGTGCCGGGCGTTGCGATCGACTTCTCTGCGCGCCTTGGTCAGCAGAGCGTCGATTTTCGTCGTATCGTATCGCATCACGGGCGTTCCCGAGGCGCCTCCGAAATAGTACGAGAGAACAAGGTCCGGATCGCCGCCGATGTCGTTGAAGCGCCAGTTGTCCATCTGATAGTCGCCTGACAAGCCGACACGAACATTCTGGCTTTGCTCCACCAAGCGGATGGTCACATCGATGTCAGCGTCCTTGGCGAACTCCTTAACCATGGTCGCCTGGCGCCGGCCGGCCGGCGTGTTGGTGCTGACGAGTTCGAATTTCAAGGATGCACCCAGGGACTTCACCAACCGCTTAGCCGCGACGAGATCGTAAGAGCGCCATTTTAGATCGGGACAGAACCAATCTGAATTTTGTCCGAGCAGGTCTGTCGTCGGCACGGTGGTATCGAGAAACATCGTATCGATCATGGCCTTCGCGTTGAAAGCGTGCACGACAGCCTGGCGTGCACGCGGATCGTCGAATGGTGGTTTTGCGTGGTTGAAATTCCACATAAAGCCCCCCGAGCCTTGGTAGGTGAGGACGGAGAGCTTCGGGTCTTTCTTGGCGTCGAGAACGTGGTTTGCGGTATCCAGGCGTCCGATGTCGACCTCACCCGAACGAATGCTCTGATAGCGCGTATTGGCATCGGGCAGGATGCGGAAGACCACCTTGTCGAGGTAAGGCAATCCCCGATCCCAATAGTCTGGATTGCGCTCAAGAACGACACGATCGCCGGCCTGCCAGCTTTTGAAAACGAAAGGACCCGTTCCTACGGGTTGACGATGAAAGCCATCGGGATCCTGTTTCAATGCTGTCGGAGAGCCAATGAAGTTGGTCAGCGCTTCGAGAGCGAGCGCCGACTGCAATGCCGGCCATGGCTCTTTCAACGAGAAACGTACGGTGTATTC
>NZ_LGHM01000171.1 GCF_001908185.1 Bradyrhizobium sp. AS23.2 | reverse complement strand
GCTCGCGAAACGTGACGACACATGATCGCCCCTCAAGGTAGAGCCGGGATGGGCGACACATACGACAAATCCGAATTTCGGTAAAGCGGAATATTTGCACGACAGCTGCTTGACAACCGCCGCCTACAAAAAGTCTTCAGGTGTTTTGCCCGTCGGGCAGCATGTCGCCGAAGTTAAGGGAAGGAAGCACCCGAGGCGGGCTCGTAACCTATTTCCTGCATATCTGCCCGGACTGCGCACCGAATCTCGCGACCGGCCGATCGAGTTGCCAAAGCTCCACATCGTGGCCGTCGACGAGTTTCCCAGCGCGAGTGATCGCGGATTCATCGTCGATGCAGTTCATATGAATCACGCCGATCGGTACGCTGTGTCGCCCCACGACAAGTGCACGATATGCTGGCATCCTGGCCTCCAAGATTGAGTGGCAGTTACGCGTCAGAACATGACGCCGGACAAATTTGAATTCGATGGGGATCGCATCGCCAGTTTCTAAGAGCGGCATAGTGGTCGCCCTGGTCCTATGCCGAACATATGCAATCAAACGCCGCGCGCCGAGATCATGGGATGGCTGAGGCCACGCATGGGGCGCGGCGAGGAGGCGTTCGTGCCGCACGGCACCCGCGATCCACTGTGCGCGTGCAGCGTAGAGAAAACCGCACAGCAGCATACAGGCGAAGCCCAACACACGGCCTTCCCTGCACGGAATCTCAGCTCCATTCTGGGCGGCGCATTCGAATCTGGTTCCTATTGATTCAGATCAACGGCGAGCCGTAAGGCGCCATGTCACGTTGTGTCGGTGATCGCTCTACAGGGAGAGAACGACATGACAAGAAATGTTAGGCTTCTTGGATTGATCGTGACTGCTGCGCTCTTTACGACAGCTCCGTTGTCGCTCCATTACTCGCCGGCGAAAGTGCTATCCGTATCCCTCGACAATGCCGAGGCGAGAGTTGGGCGACCACTCACACCGATGAGCGTAGCTGGCGTTAATCGCAGGGTGCATCGGCGAGCTTACTATGGTGCGGCAGCGGCAGGAGCAGCGGCTTACGGAGCGTATGGCTACCGCAGGGCTTGTGGCTACTATCCCTATCCGCCCTGCTATTGAGGCTCGTCGCCGGCTTACTGCGACTAGAAAATTGACGAGCTCGATGAACAGGGCGCATGAGAGGCGCAAAGCTGCGGCTGGAGCGTCATCACTGACGTTCGACCAAATCAGGACTGAGGATATTCGCCTCAGTCCGGGTAACGGTGCTAATCGCCAGCTGTCGACGAGCGCCGACGGCTAATGCGCAGCGGAGGCTCCGGCGAGCGGCCACGAGCCCGCGCCGTCGCCTGCATCCTGCAGTTGAGGTATCGCCATGCTCTGTCCCTCTACGGCGGAGCCGAGGCAGGGCGTCCAGCTAAAGGCGCACCGACCACTAAGGCGCGCGCCTCGATCATCGACCTTGCGGCGAGTTAATCTGCCTTACCAGAAAGATATTTGCAGCGGCGCGTGTTCTGCGGTTGACCGTGGTGTTTCCTTCGAAGCGTGGCCTCCTCGCCGCACGAGGGGTCTCTAGTGGAGGAAACACTCGGCCCGGAGCCCCCCCCGGTCCCTCCGGGCCGTTTTCCCTACGGTCATGTCCCGGCATCCGCCGTCCGCGCACCGATTGCGGCTCGATAGCGACGGAGCGTTGACTAGCATAGGGTACCCCCCTATCTTATTGGCATGTCGCACACGATCAAGCACAAGTCGAAGCTCATCGGACGCGTCCGGCGCATCAAGGGACAGCTTGAGGCTGTCGAGCGCGCGCTCGAATCCGAGATCGGTTGCGCCGATGTCCTGATGCTGGTGGCTTCGGTGAAAGGCGCGATCAGCGGGCTCACCACCGAGCTGCTGGAAGATCACATCCGCCACCACGTCGTGGATCCCGTGCACGAAAAGGATCCGGAGAAGGCCAAGGGCGCCGCCGACCTCATCGACGTCGTCCGAACCTATTTGAAGTGAAGAGATGACCGATCTGTCGCAACTGCTCCAGCAGAGCAGCGCACACGCATGGCTGTTCGTTCCCAGCGCCATCCTGCTCGGCGCGCTGCACGGCCTCGAGCCCGGTCATTCCAAGACCATGATGGCAGCGTTCATCATCGCCGTGAGGGGGACCGTGCTTCAGGCCGTACTCCTCGGCCTATCGGCGACCATCTCCCATACCGCCATCGTTTGGGCGATCGCGCTCGCAGGGCTCTACTTCGGCCGGGAACTGTCCGGCGAACGCAGCGAGGCCTATCTGCAGATGGCGTCCGCCGTCATTATCATCGGCATCGCCGGCTGGATGGTCTGGCGCACATGGCGGGAGCAGGACGACGAGCATGACCATCACCACCACGACGAGCCGCAATCCATCTCGCTCGCCGGGTTATCGCTCTCGCTGGAGGTCTTTGAAGACGGTGTGCCCCCTCACTGGCGGATCCGGAGCGAGAACGGCGCGCTCCCGCCTGCCGGCGACATCCGGGTGACGACGATCCGCGAGGACGGCGCGGAACAGACTTTTGCGTTCATCGCCCGGGATGGATACCTGGAAAGCGTCGAGGAGATTCCGGAGCCGCACGCGTTCAAGGCGCGCGCCGCGCTCGCCGGCGACGCCACCGAGCTTTTGTTCGAAGAGCACGACCACGACCACATGGATCTCGGCGAAGCGGACGACGCTCACGCGCGCGCCCATGCGGTCGACATCCACAAGCGCTTCGCCGGACGCACGGCCACGACTGCGCAAATCGTCCTCTTCGGTCTCACCGGTGGACTGATCCCCTGCCCCGCTGCGATCACCGTGCTGCTGCTGTGCATTCAGTTGAAGCAGTTCAGCCTTGGCTTCGTCCTGGTGCTGTCCTTTGGCGTCGGGCTGGCGATCACGATGGTGTCGGCAGGCGTTCTGGCTGCACTCAGTCTGCGGCACGTCGAACGACACTGGGGCGGCTTCAGCCGCTTCGCCCACCGCGCGCCCTACGTATCGGCAGCCTTGATCGTCTTCGTCGGTCTCTACACCGGGTGGACGGGCCTGCACGAAATCATTTCGTGACCGAAGCAGCGGACCTGCGTCCGCTGCTTCGGTCACCCCTTCGTGCTGGCAGTCTGGTCGAGCGCGGCGCGCAGGCCCTTGGCGAGTTTGATCGCGTCGTCATTGGCCCAGAAATGCATGAAGAAGAGCCGCGGCTGCTCGTCCAGCATGTGGCTGTGCAGTGCGGTCACTTCGATGCTGTTCGCGCGCAGCGCCGCAATCACCGGGTTCACCTCTTCGCCCGACAGAACGAAATCGCCGGTGATGGCGGCCTTGCCGCCGCCGGTCGGCTGGAAGTTGATACCGGTCGCAACTCCCATCGGCCCGACCGGACTCAAGGGCATGCCGCCTTCGCTGATGGGATCCCGGCGCGGCACGGTGAACGCGTAGACGCCGCCATTGGCCTGTCCCTTGACGCCCATGATCTGATCGAGCTGCGCCGTGTCGAGGTCGACCGCGGGCGGCGGGCTGGACGGCGCTGCAACGGTCAGCGGCGTCTTGCTCTCGGCGAGTGAAACGTGGATGGCCGAGGCCAATGTGGCGGGATCGCCGTGACCGGCAACATGCATGTAGAACGTCGCCGGAGTGGCGCGCAGCAGATGATTGTGGACGGCGGTGATCTGGAGCCCGCTCGCGATCATCTTCGCCATCACTGGATTGATCTCGGCTTCCAGCAGGACGAGGTCGCCCATGATCATGGCGCCGCCATGCGCCGGCTTGAACGCGACCCAACCGCCGAGCGCCAAGGTCGGCTTGATCGTCACCCCGTCCAACGTCACCGAGAGATCAGTCCGCGGGAAGCCGTAACGATGCACGTCGCCAGAGACGGCCGGCTTCCGGCCTAACGTCTCGTCGACCTTCTGCCAATCGACATCCTGCGCACGGGCTGTCGAGACGAACGCCTCAGACGGTAATCCGAGTAGGCAAACGGCGATTCCGATCCAGGTCCAGATTGTTCTTCTCATCGCACGCTCCTAAACCTCAGTTTCGCTCTTTGATTTGGCCGCTGCTGTCGACGACAAGCCGCACTTCCTTGCCGCTTTTTACTGCCCTGACGGTCGTGCCTTCGGCCGTCGACTTGATGTCGCTGACCTGCGAGTAACCAGCTGCCTTGAGCTTGGCGATGAGTTCTTCCTGGGTCAGGGCATGAACCGGTGACAGTGCTGCAGTTGCCGCCAACAAGACCGCGGCTCGATGGATCGTTTGTATTCGCATCCTCATTCTCCTGGTCGTGTCCCGCCCCAGGTGAAGTGGTGTCGCCCGCTCACGCGAGCACCCGAGCGCATAGAAATGCGCACGGTACTCGTGGGCACTGGCACGATGCAGTGCGGATCACCTGAGAGGCGCTCGTTGATGCGCATGCCAACGAGCGCCGGCGCATTCGCCGGTCGAGACAATCTGTCGAATGAAACGGAATGTATGAGTTGGACATGCTGCGCCCTTGGTGATCAGGACGCGATTCTTGGGCATGTCGCCTCACGGGGAGATCGCACATCCCCGATGCTACAAATAGAAGCCCGGGGGACTGAGCTGTCAACCCGCGCGCGCCCAAGACGCCCTCGAAAACCTCGAAGGCTCGTCACAAAGATTTCACCGATCGAATGGAACGAAGTCGCGCCACGGACCGTCTCACCGGCTTGTGGGTGCCCGCCCATAAATGTTCTGAGGAAAGGCGCGAGCCAGCCCACAACTCAAAATCGGCAGTGAACGCCAGCCCTCAGACGGCGCGATTCTGTCAACCGCAGTTCGCTTCGCCCGCCTGCAGGATCACGCAGTCCGGCGCGGCACTGCCGCTGCATGTCGCCTCACCTCCACGGACCAGCGCGGTCACCGTCGCCTCCAGCGCACGCAGCTCCGCGATCTTCTTCCTGATCGATCCGAGATGCTTCTCCGCATACGCCTTCGTTTCGCTGCACGGCAGTCGCCGCTGAACCGATGCGAGGAGTCTCGTCGATCGAGAAGTCGAGCTCACGGCAGTGCCTGATGAGGCTGCAACCGCGTTTTTCGCCGGTGTCAGGCAGCAGCCCTGGACGCGATCACCTGCCGCATATCCGCAGCTAGCTGGCGGTATTGCTCCCCGAGCCTCAGGTAAAACTCGCGCTTCTTGCTGTCGGTGGCGAGCTTGGCAATCAGCTCGCATTCGGCGGTGAGTGTCTCGAACCGCTCCAGCCTGTCCTCAAGTTCTGTCATTGGCGTGTCCCCATCAAACGCCTCAAGGACACTCAACCTAAGCCCGGGAAATAGGTCACGGCCAACATCGTTATGAGGTAGAAGCGTTTTTGTTCAAAAAACACACGCGCTAACCGCGCTGCTCTGCGGGACCGGTAGGATATTGACGCGGACCATGGTCACGCGCGAACGCATTGGGCGGTGTGCCCTGATGTCGGAGGAGTAGCCGGAGCATCTGTCGCCTCGGACGATGGTAGACGACTAAGGCAACCGCGGTGACGGTTTGTTTTGCGTCACCGCAGAGCGTTCGCAGCTCGTGGGCTATCCTGGCGTGCGGGAGGCCGGCGCAGTCGAACTCGACCTCGACGACATTGCACGGCTTCACGCGTTGCGGCGGCGATTCCTCCTCCATGCTTCCTGGGAGCGCCGACCTGGGCGGGCGAGTCGCGCGGCGCGGCGCGAACGCCTTCGCTCGCGCGACGTCCGCAAGCACGCAGCGGCCTCGCGCGACATCAATCCGCTCACAACGACAGACTGCATCGAATTTTTCAGCGCGCAGACGTTGTTTCCGTCTCGCTGTGGCGCGCATGTGACATACGGCCGCATCGCACTCGGATATGCAAGTGCCACACGCACGAGCGAAACAACGAGGCTGGGATGCTCAAGAAAACTCTGTTCGCCATTCTCACGATTGGAATGTGCACCGTGACGTCTGCGATGGCCGCCGACATGCAAGCCGCGTACAAGGCGCCGCCAGCAGCACGGGTCTACTCGTGGACGGGATGCTATCTGGGCGGTAATGGCGGGGGCGCGCGCGCCAACAATGACTTCGCGCCGCTCAGCGGAGTGGCTCTCGACACCGTCCGCAGCAACGGCTGGTTCGGCGGCGCGCAAGCCGGCTGCGACTACCAGGTCGGCTCCTGGGTGTTCGGCATCGGCGGTCAATTCGACTGGGCCGACATGAAGGGCACTGCGCTCGTCCTTCCGCCCGGAGGGACCGCAGGTCTGCAACTCACATCGAAGCTCGATCGCTTCGCGACCGCAACGGGGCGGATCGGATACGCCTTTGATCGCGTGCTGATCTACGCGAAGGGCGGCGCGGCATGGGCCCATTTCCAGCACGATATCGGCGCCTTCGATTCCGTCACCAACACCATCACGCCTGCGCTGACGGGAGGACAGAACGTCGCCGGGTTCGTCGTGGGCGGCGGCTTCGAGTTCGCGCTTCTTCCCAACCTGTCGTTCATGGCCGAGTACAACTATCTCGACTTCGGCACCAACGGCGTGCAGACGGGCTGCGTTACGGGTGGTTGCGGTGGCGGCGGCGGAGCCGGGCTGACCTTCGACATCCGCCAGAACGTCCACCTCTTCACGCTCGGCCTGAACTATCGCTTCAACCTCGGCGATGCCGGCGCCGTTGTCGCAAGGTACTGACGGCTCATCGCCCAATAGAAGCGCTCGAGGCGCGCTTCTGCCGGTCAGGCTGGACAGGCGGCACTTCACGCCCGTCCAGCCTGCGCGCCGGATCCGACGACACCGCGCGACATTGCAGGTCGGCGCCGTCCGAGGCTGCTTCCTGGCCATACGCATCCAGATTGGCGCCGGACACACGGCGAAGTCGCGGCTTAAGGTCGACCTCTCTGGCGCTGCGCCTAGGACGGCAAGGACGGCTATTTCTGCTCCAGCCGCCAGGCGCCGTCCCAACCTGCGTCCGGTGGATTAGCCTCGAACTGCGCGATGCGGGCGAGCAGCGTGCGCGAGGGACCGTCACCAGGGACGGCTTCGAGCGCGGCGTTGAATGCCGTGCGCGCCTCGTCGAAGCGCTGTGCGCGATAAGCGGAGAGGCCTTCGGCATAGTGCTCGCGCAGGCTCTCCTGAGGTACGCTGAGCCCGTGCGCCTTGCTCATCACCTCGAAAATCGCTTGCGGCACGCTCTGGCCAACGACCGTCAGGCGATCGATCTCGCGCAGCTCGCAAGCCGAGCCGATCGCGTCGGCAGTTGCCTGTGAGATCAGGATGCGGGTGCCATAGATCTTGTTGACGGCCTCTAATCGGGAGGCAAGGTTCACGGCATCGCCCATCACGGTAAAGCTCATCATCAGCTCGGAGCCGATGCTGCCGGTCAGGACCTCGCCGGTGGCTATGCCGATCCGCAAGTCGCACGGCGCTGGCATGGCGCGGATGCCGAGCAGGTCCGGCAATTGCTTCTGCAGCGCGGGCACCTGGTCGGCCATGTCGATGGCGGCGAAGCACGCGAACAGCGCCGGCTCGTCCTCCTCGATGAAGGGCGGGCCCCAATAGGCCATGATGGCGTCGCCGATATATTTGTCGATGACGCCGCGATTGTTCCTGATCGGCCCGGACATCACCGTGAAATAGTGGTTCATCACCTTGACGAGACCACGTGGGGTCATGCCCTCGCTCATCGAAGTGAAGCCGCTCATGTCGCAGAACATGATGGTCATCACCCGGCGCTGGCCGTCGATGGCGACCTCCGGCCGGTCGATCAGCCCCTGCACCACCTTCGGATCGATGTAGCGGCCGAAGGTCTCGCGGATGCGCTCGTTGTGGCGCAACTGCTCGATCATGCGGTTGAAAGCAGCGGCAAGCTCGCCGATCTCGTCCTGGGTCGAGACGGTGATGGTCTTGTCGAAGCGGCCCGCCTCGACCTCGCGGGTGCCGGCCAGCAAGAGGCGCACCGGGCGCGTGATGCCGCTGGAGACCAGGAGCGCGAAGGCGAATCCGACGACCGCTGCGAGCAATGTCACGACACCCGAAATGATGATCGCTTGATGCTGGCGCCCGATCACTTGCGATGTGCTGACGAAGACCTGCTTCAACATGTCGGCTCGGATGGCGTCGATCTTCTGGTTGAACTGATCGCGTATGGCGTCGATATGCTCCAGCGTGCCACGCGCTTCCGCCATCTGCTTGGCATCGACCTGCTTGACCAGTTTCGCGTGGTCCTCGTTCATGTCGTGGCGCAGATTGGAGACGGCGGTCTCGATGCGGGCGTCGATCCGCGCCAGCGCGGCATTGTCGGACGGCGTCCTGGTATCGTCGATGATCGCGTTGATGAGCTTGCGCGCGGCCGAAGTCTCCTCCTCGATCTTGCGGTCGGCGTCCTCGAATTCATGCAGGCGCGCCGCATAGGCCTCCTCGTCCGAGGACTCCTGCATCTTCATCATGACCATCCGCCGCAGCGCCACCGACCGTTCCAGCGAGCGGATGTTGGCCCGCGCCAGGTCGCCGTAGGCCGGGATGTAGCGGTTGGTCAGCTCATCGAGCAGGACGCCGACCTGGCTCGACATCACCATCGACAGGATCGAGGTGACCAGCATCAGGACGATCAATCCGAGGGCGATGCCGACGATCTTGCGCCGGATCGACTGGTTGAAAAGCGGCATAGGTACGGGGCAAAGGGCTAGAAGGACCGGTCGGGAACTCAATATACCGGATTTCGCCGCGGGAACACACGCAATCTGGCCGTTTGCGGTGTCCCGGGCCGCGCACAACCGTCGCGCGAGTCTTTTTCGTTAACAAAAGATCAAAGACGCTGCCTTTTCGGCCCTTTCGGAAGTTCCCGAATTCCCATCCGTATTTTGCCGCATTCTTGCGGGAGCGTGACCAATCCGAAGCGATGCCGTGCCATCATCCTTGGCATCGTCCTTGATTCTCAAGCCGCATGTCGTTGCGGACCTTGGTTTGTAGTGGTTTCGCAGGGGGACCATGGAATGAACCAGTGCCTACGCTCGCTCGCGTGTGTCGTTGCCGTGGCCGCAATGGCCTTCCTACCCACCGAATTGGCAGCGAAGAGCAATCACAAATCGTCCGCGTCGAAGAAGACGCATGAAGCCAAAGCCAGCGGCAAGGCCGGCAAGCAGCGCCATGCCGCGGCCAAGTCGCGCCACGGCAAACATGCCGAGGCCAAGCGCAGGTCGAAGAAGCCGGACGACGAGTCCTCGGACAAGCCGGCGCCGCCGCCGCTCACCGGCGACCTCGCCGCGCTCAAGGACGCCATCGATCTCGCGCGCAAGGGCAAGACCGACGACGCGAGCGCAGCGCGCGACCGCATCGCCGATCCCGCCGGGCAGAAACTCGCCGACTGGTTCATGCTGCGTCACTCCGAGAGCACGGCGAGTTTCAAGCGCTATGCCGCCTTCCTCGCCACCAATCCGGACTGGCCGAGCAGCGCGCTGCTGCGCCGGCGCGCCGAGGCACGGCTGTGGCAGGAGAAGAGCGACGCGGCCACCGTGCACAAGTTCACGATGGACCGGCCGACCAGCGCCAAGGGAAAGTTCGCGCTCGCGCGCGTGCTGCTCGCCGAAGGCGAGACCGACAGGGCCGCGCGGCTCGTGCGCGAGGCCTGGCGTACGGACGAACTGTCCGAGCGTAGCGAGGAGGAATCCTACGAGGCGTTCCGCGATCTCCTGACCGCCGACGACCATCGCGCGCGTATGGACAAGCGCCTCGGCGCCAAGGACTACGCCGGCGCACGGCGCGCAGCCAAGCATCTCGGCGAGGACGCGCTCGCGATCGTCAAGGCCTGCTCCGCGGTCACCGGCAAGGCCGACAAGGCCAAGGACTATCTTGAGGACGTGCCGGCAGAGGCGCGCCGCGATCTCGGCTATGTGCTGTGCCGTGCACAGTGGCATCTCCAGAAGGACCGCATCGACGATGCGGCCGAGCTTATTTTGGCCGCCGCGCCCGACACCATGGCGGCCCAGGATACCGACGCCTGGTGGCGCGAGCGGCGCCTGCTAGCGCGCAAACTGCTCGACCAGGGCAAGTCCAGGACCGCCTACGACGTGGTGCGCACGGCAGCCGTGCCGGCGATGGAGGTCTATCGCATCGACTATCACTTCATGTGCGGCTGGATCGCGCTGCGCTATCTCGACGATCCCAGGATGGCGATGGTCCACTTCGCCGCAATCGACGAGGGCTCGGCCAATCCGATCGCTCTGTCGCGGGCGCATTACTGGCGCGGCCGCGCCGCCCAGGCCATGGGGGCGACCGCCGACGCACGCGTGAGCTACCAGGCCGCAGCGCGCTATCCCACCGCCTATTACGGCCAGCTGGCCCGCGCAAAACTCGGGCTCGACCGGATCGAGCTGCGCCCGCCCTCACCCGTGCTGGCCGCGGCCGATACCCCCGATGAGCGTGTGCGCGCCGCCGACATGCTCTACGGCATCGGCGAGCGTGACGTGGTGTTCTACTACGCCGAGGATTTTGCCAAGGAGAGCAGCGACGTCGCGGCGCTCGAAGCGCTCGGCGAGCTCGCCGGCCGGCGCAACGATGCACGCGTGATGCTGGAGGTCGGCAAGTCGGCTCTGGCGCGCGGGCTAGCGCTCGACCACTACGCCTTCCCGACCATCGGCATTCCCGAGCACAAACAGGTCGCGCCCGCGATCGAGACCAGCGTGATCTACTCGGTGGCGCGCACAGAGAGCTCGTTCGACCAGCGCGACAAGTCGTCTGCCAATGCAGTCGGATTGATGCAGGTCACGCCGGAAGCGGGCCGCGACACCGCAAAGCGCTTTGGCCTGACCTACGACTGGGACAGGATGGTCTCCGACCCCGTCTACAACACGCAGATGGGCGCCGCCGAACTCAGCGCGCTGCTGTCGGAATATCGCGGCAACCAGATCATGACCTTCGCCGGCTACAATGCCGGCCGCGGCCGTGTCCGCGAATGGGTGCAGGCGCGTGGCGACCCCAGGGATCCCAATGTCGATCCGGTCGACTGGGTGGAGCGCATCCCGCTGTCGGAGACGCGCAACTACGTCCAGCGCGTGATGGAGAACGTGCTGGTCTACCGCGCACGGTTCGAGGGCAGCAGCGTGGTCGCCGCGAAATCCGAGCAGCGCGTCACGACGCAGGAAGTGAGTACGGCGCCGACGGTATCGGCCGCAGCCCCCTCGCCCTAGCTTCGCAAACGCCGGGGCTGGACGCGGCGCGAAGCTCGACGCGGTGACTGCGGCCGACGGGACTGCGCGGCCTGCATCGTTCAGCTAGCCGTCACCTCCTTCCATGGTCAGAAGGTCGTGCGCGCGCAGATACGCCTCGGTCAGTGAGCGCGAGAGCGCGCCCATCTGCATCATCCAGCTCCAGCTCGAAATGGCCGCGAGCACCGTGATCGCCTCGAGCGAGCTATTGTGGGGCCAGAGCATTTCCATGGCCGTCTCCTGATATCGACGGTAGCAATCATAGTCGCAGTATCGCTGTTGCGTGGACACACGCCGGAGGTAACTCGCGCCCAGCGGCCGGGCGCAGGCGCCACAGGTGACGCCGTGGCGAGGTCGCTCCTGATTGACGAGCATGAATCTCAACGTAGTGTCCTTCCCTGTCGAAAGTCGCGTCCGTCGATCATCTCGACCGCCTGTCTGTTCAAGACGCTGCTCGCGCGCGGCCCCCGATCAACGACACTGTTTCGTGATGGAGCGCGTAGCATTCGTGGTCGCAATAGGGCAGCAGCGTGCTCACGTCGCGCAGATAACCGCCGCTGATCTCCTCGCAGCACCATAGACAGAACGTCTTGCGGAAAGGGGTTCTGCCGTTCACCAGTATGAACCTCATGTCGCACCTCCCAGCGCGAAGCAGTAGACCGTGTCGACCGGAGAGGCGGACGGCGGCGGCGCGCAAAGATGGTTGCGGCCGTCAGGATTGTCTCTGTTTCGCTCTACCTTCTGGGACGGGATCAGGATGTACTTCCCGTCTTCCCGGCGCCGTGCGTAGATCTTGCCGTCGACGTAGCGTATCTCGGTCGGGTAGCAATCCGCGTTGTTGCAGCAGCTCAGCACCGGGTTGTCGGGCATGTGCCAGCTCGAATAGAACTTCTCGTGCAGGAGCTGATCCTGCGGCGGATGGTGACGATGTGCGCCATCCTGCCCAACCTCCTCGGCCTCCACCCCTGTCATCAGGGGAAGCGGCAGCGCCATCGCCAAGAGGAGCTTGCAAGCACAGTTCACAACGCAACCTCCTGATTCAGAGTTGTCGAACGAAGCGGCCCCCGAGGCAGGTCCTCACGCCGCCTGGAATCGGAACAGCCACCGACGGTCGCGTTCGCGGCGCGCCTTGAAGCGGCCGAGGCATTTCCTCGAGCAGAGCGGAGTTCGCCAGGAATAGTATCGGATCAGGCCAAACTTCCCGCCACAGACGGCGCAGCCTTTTGCGGCAGAACGGCGCTCGGAGTGTTCAGGGCTATCGCACATCGTCCTCTCCACTTGGCCTCTTATGGGTCCTGGCTTCCCTCGTGCGCTAATGCACGGTCACCACGTTCGTCACGGAAAATGCGGCTTCCCAATCGTTCCCTGCCAAGCCATCCGGCAAGTCAGGGCGGTGGTGGAGGCAGAGCCGTCTCCCAGGTGCAGCAGAGCGGCTAACGGGCGGCTTGTGCTCCGCAATCGACTCCACTCGATGACAGTCAGGCTAGTCTGCATGCAACGGATCGCTCAATTGTACGGAGGTAAATGCGCGGTAAAACTAGGGATGCGCGACCTATACGCAGGTATGTCCTGTAGCTTTCCGGACTTTCACCAGGGCTGCGCAACGAGATGGCGCAAGGCTCGCAAGCTGCACGGCAACCGCGAGTTTCGGACGTCCGACTTTGGTCGCAGGCAATTGCCCCTGTTGTTGCGAAGTGCTCTACTTACTACGACTCCAGCGAGCCGGGACGCCTGCGATGATGCCTGGCCAGATCGCAAAGTTCGGGAATTCGGCCGCACAATTCCTCCTCGGCGGCCTTGCGGCGCTTCGGTCATTCGGCAACGGAGAGAAGGATAGGCCCGCGGTCGGAGGCGACTCGCGGCAGGACATCGAGTTGCGCGACGCCGTGAAGCAATGGCGCGAAGTGTTCGAGCACAATCCGGTCATGTACTTCATGGTCGATCCGGCCGGAACGGTGCTCAACGTGAATACATTTGGCGCCGCACAACTGGGCTACACGACAGCCGAGCTGATCGGCCAATCCGTGCTGAACGTCTTCTTCGAAGAGGACCACGACACGGTCCGGCGCTCCGTCGCGTTGTGCCTGGATACCCTGGACCAGTCGCACACCTGGGAGATTCGCAAGATCCGGAAGGACGGCTCGGTCCTCTGGGTCCGCGAAAACGCCAAGGCCATGCTGCGCGGCGACGGCACGCCGATCCTGCTGGTCGCTTGCGAAAACATCACCCAGCGCAAGGAGGCGGAGGATGCGCTGCGGCGGAGCGAGGCGAACCTGGCCGGGGCGCAGGAGTTGAGCCACACCGGCAGCTTCGTCTGGAGAGTAGCCACCGGCGAGATCATCTGGTCGAAGGAGAGTTCTCGCATCTTCCAATTCGACGAGTTGACGAAGCCCTCGATCCAGCTCCTGCTCGAGCGCATTCACCCAGGGGATCGCGCAGCCGCCCAACAAAAGGCCTTTCAGGCAGCCCACGAAGGCAAGGATTTCGAAAATGAGTACCGGCTGCTGCTGCCCGATGGCTCGACGAAATACCTCCATTCGGTGGCTCGGGCGACGAGGGACGCGAACGGATCCATCGAGTATGTAGGGTCGACGGCGGATATCACGGCGGCCAAGGAGGCTGAACGAAAGCTTCGTGAGAGCGAGCAGCGCTTCCGTGACTATGCCGAAACCGCATCCGATTGGTTCTGGGAGACCGGACCGGACCACCGGATCACCCTCATCGCAGAACATCCCGACACTGCTGGAACAGTTCCATCCGGCGTGATCGGCATGGCTCGCTGGGATATCGCGCCTGAGGTCGAGCTCGAACCGGAAAAATGGCAACAGCATCGGGCCACACTCGACGCTCACCTCCCCTTTCGCGACCTGGTGTACCGCACCAAAGACAACAACGGGTGTCCGATTTATGTCCGCACCAGCGGCAAGCCGTTCTTCGACGCCACCGGCGATTTCCTCGGTTATCGCGGCGTCTGCACCGACGTGACCGCGGCGATCCGCGCCGAACAGGCCGAAGAGGCGCTGCGCAAGGCGCAAGCCGAGCTCACCCATGTCACGCGCGTCACGACGCTCGGCGAACTCACCGCCTCGATTGCCCATGAAATCACCCAACCGCTCGCCGCCGCGATCTCCAATGCGGACGCCTGCATCGGCTGGCTCGACCGCGAACCTGCCGATCTGAAGGCCGCGCGCCGTTCCGCGGAATGGATTATCGAGGACGCCAATCGGGCCAGCGAAGTGATCCGCCGGATCAGGGCGCTTGCGAAGAAGACCGAGATCGAGGTGGCTCCACTCGACATCAATCAGGTCGTCATGGAGGCAATGGCCCTCGTTCGGCGCGAACTCGCCACCCATGCCGTGTCGGCCAGAATGGAGTTGGCGTCCGACCTGCCAAGGATTTGCGGCGACCGGATCCAGCTCCAGCAGGTGCTGATCAACCTGGTCATGAACGGGATCGAAGCCATGCAGGCCAATGTCGACCGGCCGCGCGAGCTGGCGATCCGCTCCAGCCGGGCGGACGAGGACGGCGACGCCCGCCTCCTCCTCACCGTGACGGATCGCGGTGTCGGCCTTGGCAAGGACGTGACGGACCGCATCTTCACACCCTTCTTCACCACGAAATCGGACGGCCTGGGGATGGGACTCTCGATCTGCCGATCGATCATCGAGGCGCACGCGGGCCGGCTTTCGGCCTTTCCCAATGACGGAGGCGGTGCAACATTCCAGATCGCGCTGCCCTTGCCGGACAAGGACACGCCGTGACCGACCACGCCAAGCCGACACGGGCGAGCGCCGATGATCCGATCGTCCGGATCGTCGATGACGATCCGTCGATGCGGCGCGCGCTGACCAATCTCTTCCAATCGGTCGGCCTCGGGGTTGAGGCCTTCGGCTCGGCGGCGGAGGTCATGGACGCCAAACCGCCGGCGGTCCCCAGCTGCCTCGTGCTCGACATTCGCCTGCCGGGCTCGAGCGGCCTCGACCTTCAGGCGGACCTCGCCAAGGCCAACATTCACACGCCCATCATCTTCATCACCGGTCATGGCGATATTCCCATGACCGTCAGGGCCATGAAGAGCGGCGCCGTCGATTTTCTGACCAAGCCGGTGCGCGACCAGGACATGCTGGATGCGGTGCAGGCTGCGATCGAACGGGATCGCAAGCGGCGCGATGAGGAGAAGTCGGTCTCGGGTGTTCGGTCCCGCTTCGAGAGCCTGAGTGCGCGCCAGCGTGACATCCTCAGCTTGGTCACGGCCGGCCTGATGAACAAGCAGGTCGCGGCCGAGCTTGGATTGGCCGAGATCACCGTCAAGATCTATCGCGGGCAGATCATGCGGAAAATGGGTGCAAAGTCACTGGCCGATCTCGTCAGAATGACCGAGGCGCTCGGAATCCCACGCACAAAGGGACACCTGCAAACCTAAGTATGCTTTCCAATCACGCTCCGGAGGCCCACTTTCCGGTGGGCCGCGTCGCGGCCTAGCGGCTCCCCGACCAGGAGCGATCATATTGTCAGTGTCTTCGACTGTTTCCGTCATCGATGATGATCCGTCCGTTCGCCTTGCGACGAACAACCTCCTGACGTCGCGCGGATACACAGTCTGCACCTTTGGCTCCGCTCACGAATTTCTCCAATCGGCCGAATTGAGCGCCACTTCGTGTGTGATCACGGACGTGCAGATGGCGGTCATGAGCGGCATTGATCTGTTGATGCATATGCGTGACCTCGGGCACCTCACGCCCTTCATCTTCATGACGGCTTTTCCCGACGACGCCGTGCGCGACCGCGCGCTGAAGGCCGGTGCCATCTGCTTTCTCGCGAAGCCGTTCTCCACGCCGGTCCTGATTCAGTGCCTGGAGACGGCGCTGGCGGAGCCCGGGGACGCCACGATGTGATGCGGTCGCGCCGAGCCCTGCGGCTTTCTCACGATCAGGACGCCCCGCGTTGCGGCTGCGGCAAGGCGCTTTAGTCCACCTTGATGTTCGCCGCCTTGATAATCGGCCACCACTTTGCGATCTCGGCCTTCTGGCGGGCGCCGAGGGCTTCGGGGGTGAGCTGGTCCTTCGGCGTCATCTCCAGGCCCTGGCCTTCGAGCTGCTTCTTCACGGCGGGATCGTTCAGCGCTTCCACCGCCGCGGTATTGAGCTTGGCGACGATCTCCTTCGGCGTGCCCTTCGGCACCCACAGGCCCGACCACAGCGTCATGTTGAAGCCTTTCAGCCCCGCCTCCTCCGCGGTCGGAATCTCGGGCGCGGAGGACAGGCGCTTGTCATCGGTGATGGCGTAGGCGCGGATGGTGCCGGCGCGGACCTGGTTGATGGAGTTAGAGGTCTGGTCGATGATGACGTCGATCTGGCCGGCGATGAGATCGTTCAGCGCGGGGGCCGTGCCGCGATACGGCACGTATTGCAGCTTGATGCCGCTGACGCTCTCGAAATAGACGCCGGCGATATGGCTGCCCGAACCTGCGCCGGCGGTGCCGGCGGTCGGCGGCGACGGCCGCGACTTCAGCCATTCAATGAGCTCTTTCAGTGACGTCGCAGGGACGGCATTCTTGCTGACGACGATCATCGGGTTGCTCGGCAGCAGCACCACGGGCTCGAGATCAGCGACGAGGTCGTATTTGAGCTTGTAGACGGCACCGTTGGCAACGTGGGTGCCGAGATGACCGAAGGAGATGGTGTAGCCGTCCGGTGGCGATTGCACGGCGCGGCCGACGCCGATCGAGCCGCCCGCACCGGTGACGTTCTCGATCACCAGGGGCTGGCCAAGCGTCAAGCGCATGCGCTCGGCGAGCACGCGCGCCATTGCATCCGATGGGCCGCCGGCCGCGAATGGCACGATGATGGTGATGGGATGTGAGGGATAGTCGTCGGCGCGCGCGGCGCCTGCAACAGCGAGAATACCGATCAGCCCGGCCCAGATGGCCTTCTTCATTGTCTTCTCCCCAGCGATGTCATTGTTCTTTTTTGTCTCTTCCCGCGTACGGGAAGAGGGATCGTTCGTGAAGAGACGAAATGACGCGCCGGAGCGCGATCATCGCGCTCTGGCTCATCGGCCTTGCTTAGAACTGCGTGTAGTCGATCGGCTTGTGACGATCGAGCGTACGGGTGACCGGCGGCAGCGGGTACTTCAGGCCGGTCGCGCAGTTGAACAGCATGACGCGGTCGGTCTTGCTGACCCGGCCGTCGGCAAGGCTTTCCTTGTAGGCGGCGTAGGTGGCGGCGCCTTCGGGGCACAACAACAGCCCCTCCTCGCGCGAGACCTCGTTCAGCGCCGACGAGATCTTGTCGTCGTCGACCGCAATCGCAAAACCCTTGCTCTCGCGCACGGCGCGCAGGATCAGGAAGTCGCCGATCGCCTGCGGCACGCGGATGCCGGAGGCGATGGTGTGGGCGTCCTCCCAGCGCGTTGCGTGCTCGGTGCCGGCGTCATAGGCGCGCACCATCGGCGCGCAGCCCGAGGCCTGCACAGCGACCATGCGCGGGCGCTTCGAGCCGATGAAGCCGATCTTCTCGAGCTCATCGAAGGCCTTCCACATGCCGATCAGGCCGGTGCCGCCGCCGGTCGGATAGAAGATCACGTCGGGCACGTCCCAGCCGAGCTGCTCGGCGAGTTCGAGACCCATCGTCTTCTTGCCTTCGATGCGGTACGGCTCCTTCAGCGTCGAGGTGTCGAACCAGCCGACCTTGGCCTTGCCCTCGCCGACGATCTTGCCGCAATCGTCGATATAGCCGTTGACGCGGTAGACAGTCGCGCCCTGCAGCTCGATCTCACTGACGTTCACTTCCGGCGTATCGGCTGGGCAGAAGATCGTGGTCTTGATACCGCAGGACGTGGCGTAGGCCGCCAGCGCCGCGCCGGCGTTGCCGTTGGTCGGCATCGCCATGTGCTTGATGCCGAGCGCCTTGCCCATCGACACCGCCATCACGAGGCCGCGCGCCTTGAACGAGCCGGTCGGCAGGCGTCCCTCGTCCTTCACGATGATTTCGCCGCCACCGAGTTTTGCGCCAAGCTTCGGCAGCCGGATCAGGGGCGTGGTGACTTCGCCGAGCGAGACAATGTCCTTGCATTTGCGCACCGGCAGCAGCTCGCGGTAGCGCCACATATCGGCGGGACGCTGCGCCAGGGCATCCTTGGTCAGCGCCTTCTTCACGCCAGCGAGGTCGTAACGCACCAGCAGCGGCTTGCCGGCCTTCGAAAGATTGTGGACCTGGTCGGCGGCGTAGTGATCGCCTTCCATCGCGCATTCGAGATGGGTGACGAAGGTCGGGCGTTCGATGGTGAGGTTGTCGTTGTCCTGCATGGGTTGGTTTCCTTCTTATTCTGCAAACAGATCTCTTTGGTCGTCATTGCGAGCGCAGCGAAGCAATCCAGAATGCATCGGCGAAGACAGACTGGATTGCTTCGTCGCGGAGCCTGTCATCCGGCCCGCCGAAGGCGGGACCGGGTGGCTCGCAATGACGGCGGCGGCAGCGATCAAATATTCAGCACCCTTCCATATGCATCCAGCACGGCTTCCTTCATCATCTCCGACAGCGTCGGATGCGGGAACACCGTGTGCATCAGCTCTTCCTCCGTGGTCTCCAGATTCATGGCGACGACGTAGCCCTGGATTAACTCGGTGACTTCGGCGCCGACCATGTGGGCGCCAAGGAGCTGGCCGGTCTTCTTGTCGAAGATGACCTTGACCAGGCCCTGGTCTTCGCCGAGCGCGATCGCCTTGCCGTTGCCGACGAAGGGGAAGCGACCGACGCGGATTTCACGGCCGTTCTCCTTGGCGTTGGCTTCCGTCAAGCCGACCGAGGCGACCTGCGGATTGCAGTAGGTGCAGCCCGGGATCATGTTCTTGTCCATCGGATGCGGATGCAGGCCCTTGATCGCTTCGACGCAGATCACGCCCTCATGCTCGGCCTTGTGCGCCAGCATCGGGGGACCTGCGACGTCGCCGATGGCGTAGATGCCGGGGACGTTGGTCTTGCCGTAGCCGTCGATCACGATGCAGCCGCGGTCGGTCTTCACGCCGAGCTTCTCGAGGCCGAGATTCTCGATGTTGCCGACCACGCCGACGGCCGAGATCACGCGTTCGAACTCGGTCGTGACGGGCTTGCCCTTGCCGTCATCGATGGTGGCGACGACGCTGTCGGCCTTCTTGTCCAGCTTCGTCACCTTGGTCGAGGACATGATCTTCAGGCCCATCTTCTCGAAGCGTTTTCGAGCAAGGCCAGCGATCTCTGCGTCCTCCACGGGGAGAATTTGCGGCAGCACCTCGACCACAGTGACGTCGGATCCCATGGTGTGGAAGAAGGACGCGAACTCGATGCCGATGGCGCCTGAGCCGACCACCAGCAGCGATTTCGGAATCCGCTCCGGGATCATGGCCTCAAAATAGGTCCAGACCAGCTTCTGGTCGGGCTCGAGCCCCGGCAGCACGCGCGGCCGCGCGCCGGTCGCGACGATGATGTGCTTGGCCTGGTAGGTCCCTTCCCCAAGTGCGCCCTTCGGCGCCTCCACGTCGGACTTCTTCACGGTGACCTTGCCGGGCGCGTCGATCGAGGCGGCGCCCCAGATCACGCTCACCTTGTTCTTCTTCATCAGGAAGCCGACGCCGTCGTTGAGCCGCTTCGAGACACCGCGCGAGCGCTGCACCACAGCCTTCGGATCGAACGAGACCTTCTCGGCCGAGAGGCCGTAATCCTTGGCGTGCTGCATATAGTGATAGATCTCGGCCGAACGCAGCAGCGCCTTGGTCGGGATGCAGCCCCAGTTCAGGCAGATGCCGCCGAGATACGACTTCTCGACGATCGCGGTCTTGAAGCCGAGCTGGGCGGCGCGGATCGCGGTGACATAGCCGCCGGGACCGGAGCCGATGATGATGATGTCGAAAGACGTGTCGGCCATGGCGGCTCCCATTCAACTCAAACCGTTGCGCCGCGCGCGCGGCGTTTTGAAATGATCGACCTGACCAGCCACTCGATGACGCAGATCGAGGTCAGAATCGCAAAGCCGATGAAGGCGACTGGCTGGGCAATGCTGCGCGAGAGCTGTTCGCCGCTGAAGAACGCGTCGTGCAGCACTTCGGTGCCGATCGGGCTGACGAGGATGATGGTCGACAGCAGCATCGCGATCCAGGGCCAGCGTGTTCGCATTCAACCTGGTCCCTTCGCGCGACGTCAGACCATCATCATGACGGGGTTTTCGATCAGCTGCTTGAACGCGCCGATCAGCTCGGCGCCGAGCGCGCCGTCGATGGCGCGATGATCGCAGGACAAGGTCACGCTCATCATGTGCGCGATCTCGATCTTGCCGCCGCGCACGACGGGACGCTCCTCGCTGGTGCCGACCGCCAGGATCGTCGCGTGCGGCGGGTTGATTACGGCGGTGAAGTGGCTGATGCCGTACATGCCGAGGTTGGATACGGCCGTGGTACCGCCCTGGTATTCCTCAGGCTTCAGCTTGCGCGAGCGGGCGCGCGCGGCAAAATCCTTCATCTCGTTGGAGATGGTGGAGAGCGTCTTGGTCTCGGCCTTGCGGATGATCGGCGTGATCAGGCCGCCGGGCATCGCCACCGCGACGCCGACGTCGGAATGGTGATGCTTGACCATGCCGGACTCGGTCCAGCTCACATTGCAGTTCGGGATTCTCTGCAGCGCGACCGCCATCGCCTTGATGACGAAGTCGTTGACCGAGATCTTGTAGAGCGGCTTCTTCTCCTTGTCCTTCGGCGCGGCGGCGTTGATCTCCTCGCGCGCGGCGAGCAGCTTGCCGATGTCGCAGTCGATGGTGAGGTAGAAGTGCGGAACGTTCTGGATCGACGCGGTCAGGCGCTGCGCGATCGTGCGGCGCATGCCGTCATGCGGGACGATGTCGTAGGAGCCGGGCTCGAACAGCGAAAGAATCTGCTTGTCCGACATGGTCGGCGCGATCGAGGGCGCACCGGACGGCGCCGCCGGGGGTGCCTTGAGGCCCTTGCCGGACTTGGCCTGCTCGACGTCGCGGGCGACCACACGGCCGTGCGGGCCGGTGCCGGCGACCATCCCGACATCGATGCCGGCTTCCTTGGCGAGACGCCGCGCCAGCGGCGAGGAGAAGACGCGGCCGCCATGGCCGTTGCTCTGCGCGGCCGGCGCTGCAGCCTGCGGCGCAGGTGCGG
>NZ_LGHM01000170.1 GCF_001908185.1 Bradyrhizobium sp. AS23.2 | reverse complement strand
GGGCGTACCACCGGGCGGCCCATTGGGCAAACCCGGAACCCCGCCCGGGCCGACCGGACCGGGCAAGCCTGGCACGCGCTGCTGTTGTGACGGCTGCTCGTTGGCATCGGTGAGCTGCACCGTCCAGGCGCGCTGCTCGCCGGTGTCGACCTCGAAATAGCCGGTCCGGTCATAGCCGCGCGCCAGGCAGTCCTCGGTGCCGCGGATGGTGAATTCCTTGTCGCGCGAGCACATGAAGGCCTGCCCCGACCATTCGCCGCCGCGGTCATAGTCGATGGCGTAGATGTAATAGAAGCGGGCCACCAGCGTTCCCCGAAGCAGGGTCTCGCAAGAGCGGGAGGAGATGTTCCACCAGCCCTCGGTGGTCCAGCCCTCGGCGTCCTTGTAGCCCAGCGCGATGCCGACCCGGCTCGCGGTGTTGTTGCAAAGGCGGAAATCGGCGGAAGCCGGGCTGGTCCACAGGCACAGCAGGGCAACCGCCAGCACCGGGACCAACCGGGCGAGCAGGCGAAGGGGAGAGCGGGGAGATTCGGCGATCATTGTCGCGGAACGTATACCAGATCATTGACGATTTGGCGTAGGGGCGGGGAACTGCCTCAAAGCCGGCTTTCGGTCCGTTTGCGCCGCGATATGGCAAAAACTGTGACAGGCCCCACCTGATCCCGTAAGGGTGACCCCCATCGGGGGCAGAGCCAAGGAATCCAGCTATGGCTATCGACGACAAAACCAGAACGGAACTCGAGGCGGCCGCTTTCCGGCGCCTGGTCGACCATTTGAAGACGCGGACGGACGTCCAGAACATCGACCTGATGAATCTGGCTGGCTTCTGCCGCAACTGCCTGTCCAACTGGCTCAAGGACGCCGCCGACGCCCAGGGCGTCGCCTTGAGCAAGGACGAGAGCCGGGAGGCCGTCTACGGCATGCCCTACGAGACCTGGAAGTCGAAGTACCAGGGCACGGCCACGCCCGAGCAGCTCGAGGCGATGAAGAAGGTCCACCCCGGGCATGGGCACTGAACGGCCTCGTCCGCTTCCTGCCGACGCACTGAGTCGCACCACACAACAGCTTTCTTTGACCCGCCGCAGGAAGGTGTGGGCGCGCTGTGGACGAGCGCGATGCTGCCTTGAACGTAGGGGGCACCAACCCTAAGGGTCTAGCCAGCACGCGCGGTGACGATGCCGGCGTCACCTCGTTTTGCCAGTTTCATTGGGAGTACCAAGATGGCCACCTCCGCCGCCGTCCGCGACGACGAGCCCGCGACGAAATTTGCCAAGGACCAGCTCAAGTCCATCATCGAGCGCATCGAGCGGCTGGAGGAAGAGAAGAAGGCGATCTCCGACGACATCCGCGACGTCTATGCCGAGAGCAAGGGCAACGGCTACGACGTCAAGGCGCTGCGCACCATCGTGCGCCTGCGCAAGCAGGACCCGAACGAGCGCGCCGAGGCCGAGACGATTCTCGAGACCTACATGCAGGCGCTGGGGATGCTGTGAGGCGTCGAGGCCCGGCCTTGGCCGGGCCGTTCTGGGCGCTGCGGGGGTCTGGCCAAGCCTGCTCCTGAAGCGTGGCCAGTTTGGGCAAAACCCGTTCGTCTGCTAGAATGCTCGGTGAAGGGACCGAGCAATGGACGTGCCTGGACCAGAGCGCAGGCTCGCTGCGGTCCTCGCCGCTGACATGGTCGGCTTTAGTCGGCTCATGGAGGTCGACGAGGGAGGGACGCTCGCGCGCCTCAAGACTCACCGGATCGAACTCATCGACCCGGCGATTGCGAAGAATCACGGCCGCATCATCAAGACGACGGGCGACGGTCTGCTGGTGGAATTCCACAGCGTCGTCGATGCCGTGCTGTGCGCGGCCGAAGTTCAGCAGCGGATGGTCCGGCGCAATGCCGACGTCCCGCCGCCGCGATGGATACAGTTCCGCATCGGCATCAACCTGGGCGATGTGATCGTCGACCAGAACGATATTTTCGGCGACGGCGTCAACGTGGCGTCACGGCTGGAGGCACTGGCCGAGCCGGGAGGCATCTGCATCTCGAGCGCGGTGCGCGAGCAACTCGGCCAGCGCCTTGATGGCTTCGAATTCGAGGATCTCGGCGACCAGAGCGTCAAGAACATCGCGCGTCCCATCCACGTTTTCCGGATTCGGCTCGACCAGGGGTCGTCAGGCGCGCCGTCCGGCGCGACGGGCAAGGCGGCAGGGGCTTCGAAGAAGCCGTCCATCGCCGTATTGCCTTTCGCCAACATGAGCGGCGATCCCGAGCAGGAGTTCTTTGCCGACGGTTTGACCGAAGACATCATTACAGAACTCTCACGCTTCCACGAGCTGCTCGTCATCTCCCGCAACTCGACCTTCGTGTACAAGGGCAAGGCGGTGAAGGTGCCGGAGGTCGCCCGCGAATTCGGCGTCGACTACGTCATCGAGGGAAGCGTGCGAAAGGTCGGGGATCGCGTCCGCGTCACCGTGCAACTGATCGATGCGGAAATCGACCGGCACATTTGGGCCGAACGCTATGACGGCGAGCTGCGGGACATCTTCGCCATTCAGGACGAAATGACGCGTGCGATCGCTGCAACGCTTCCCGGTCGCGTCGAGGCCGCCACACACGACCGGGCGAAGCGCAAGACGACTGACAACATGGCGGCCTACGAATGCGTGCTGGCCGCAAAGCAGCTGCACCACCGCTCGAACCGGGAAGACAATTCGCAATCGTTGCGCCTGCTCGACCGGGCCATCGCGCTCGATCCGAACTACGCGCACGCACATGCGTGGAAAGCCTGCGTCCTGGGCCAGACCTGGGTCCACGGCTGGTGTGCGGATCGAGATGCGACCTTCCAGCAGGTGGGGTCGGAACTGGAGATCGCGCTGGGGCTCGACGACAATGACAGCGACGTCCATCGGATTCTCGCCGCACTGAATCTGAACCGCGACGACCATGAGACGTCCGCGTACCATCAGGAGCGGGCGCTCGCACTCAACCCGAACTACGACCTCGTCGTGGTGCAACAGGGCGAATTGCTGACCTGGCTGGGCCGGCCCGAGGAAGGTATCGACTGGATCAAGAAGGCCATGCGGCTCAACCCTTATCATCCGGAACGTTTCTGGAGCCATCTCGGGCGCGCATATTATTGTGCCGAGAAGTACGCCGAGGCGGCTCAAGCCTTTTCACGGATCACACGGCCCGATCATACCCATCACGCCTTCCTTGCAGCGATCTTCGCGCAAATGGGCAACGCGGTTGCGGCGGGGGCCCACACGGCGGAAGTCCTCAAGCGCGAGCCGACATTTTCGGTGGCGACCCACCTCACGACGCAGCACTACAAGCGGGATGTTGATCGTCAACGCTACGAGTCTGGGCTGCTCAAGGCTGGCCTGCCGGCCTGATCCGAAACGCGACGCGACGCTTTGCGGGACAGATTGTGACCGCTCCACCACCGCCGCGCGAAATAGCTCGCGCGACGAGTGGGCGTCATTCGGACACGGCAAGGACAGTAAGTCCCTTGGCTTCGCCGCCGGGCGCCTGGAAATCAATCCGCTGTCCCGCAGACAGCCCAATAAGGGCCGCTCCGACGGGCGTCAGGATCGAGACGCGATTGCGTTCGATGTTCGCCTCGTGCGGATAGACCAGCACGATTGTTCGGGTCGCGCCAGATTCCTCGTCCCGGTAGGTCGCCTCGGAGCCCATCCTGATGACGCCATGCAAATCCGTCTCGGTCGGGACCACAGTCGCACGGTCCAGTTCCCGAGCCAGAAACTGAGCGACACGTGGAAAGAGCTCCATCGTTGAGTCCGCGAGCGAGGTGAGGCGCCGCAGATCGCCTTCACTGACCCTGATTGATGGAAGCGCAAGCTCTTCGTTGCCGGCGACGTTCGTTTCAAGATTGTTCAATGTGCTTCTCCTTTCTTGTTAAGCGGCCGTCGGCCCCGGATCGTCGCCGGGCGATGATGGTCCCGCGGTCGTGACACGCCGAAACAAGGGCACTACATTCGGCCCCGATTGGCTCACGCTCTGTACAGTTACGAGGTTGAGGCATCCTCCGACGGAGTAGGGCATTCGATCGCCCTCTCGCAGCCCGAGAAGGGCCGCGCCTAACGGCGACAGAACCGAGATGCGCGAAGGATCAGTCGAACACTCGTCGGGCCAAACCAATTGCACGGTTCGGGGTGGAACACCCCAGTTTATCCAGTAAGTGACCCATGATCCGAGGGTGACCAGGGATGCGACCTCGCTTGCTTCGTCGGGTATGATCTTGGCCCGGTCGATTTCGCCTGCGAGGAAGATCCCGGTCGCGTCCCCCTGTTGAGCCGCGACTCGTGCGAGCTTTTCCAGGCGGGGATAATCGGATGCGGCGAGTGCGATTTTCGGAAGCGGCTGCACGGCAAACTCCTTCTGCTTCAACGAGCCGACCTTGGTCGGTAAGTCAAAAAGCTTGGAAAAGAGCCCGGACGGCGCGACAGCCGTCCGGCTAACCGCCTGCTTGAAGGCGACCGGCGTGCAGACCAAACCGCGCAATGCGCGGATCAATGTCGACGAAATAGGTCATGACAAGATCAAGTATAGGTATTGGTTGCGCCAGACGCATTGCGGCGAAACCGCGCAGCTTGCAAAGGACCTTGCCGCGCTACAAATTACGCGTCACTTCGTTTGGAAAACGCGATAAGGCGAACTTGTAGCCCGGATGGAGCGAAGCGAAATCCGGGAACGCAACGCGCGACATATTCCCGGATTGCGCTGCGCTCCATCCGGGCTACGGCACTGAATTCTACGGCACTGAATTCTTGGGAATGGCGAAGGCTATGCGCCTCAGCGCAACGCGGCGGTGCGCACGACGAACGATGTCGTCTCGAGCTTCGCCGTAGCGGAGCCCGAGAAGTTGTCGCAGGACAGGCCCTGCATCGGATCGTCGGCGAAGCCCATCGCGATCACGGCCTGCGGCTTCACGAAATAGCCACGCAGCGCAACCGTGTCGAGCTCGCCCATCAGCGTCACCGACATCGCGCGGCTGGCGCTCGGCGACAGCATCGCAATCTTGAGCCAGACGCTCTCACCTTTGGCCGCGGAGAGGCGCGTCGCTGTCGCGACCATACCGTCGATGCTCTTGCCGACGACCGTGTTGATCTCGGTCGCGGGCGCAAGGCCGCGCGTCGCGGCTGTGGGGCGGGCCGCGCG
>NZ_LGHM01000017.1 GCF_001908185.1 Bradyrhizobium sp. AS23.2 | reverse complement strand
CGCGGCGGGCCGCTGCGGACCATGGTCAGCGGCGGCAGCGCGCTTTGCGGGCCGTAGGGCGCGACTTCGCGCTCCTCATAGGCCGGCGCCATGCCAAAGGCATCGGCGGCGGGCATGAAGCGCAAGATTCTTCCGTCGCGGGCATCGATCACGAGCCGGCCGTCGTCGCCGCGGGGGTCGATGACCGCGATGGTATAGACGCTGCCGCGCAGGCGCGGGATACCGAGCGGCGAAAAGCCGTTGTCGCGCAGCACCGCATAAACTTCCGTGGGCGGCAGCAGCACCGGGGCCGGGCCGCGCTCCTCGTAGCCATAGCCATAGCCGTAACGCGGCGGCGGTGGCGGTGCCGCCTCCGACGGGGCATAGGGCCCGTCGAAATCCGACACCGCGACATAGGCCCCGCTCGAAATACCGTTCGCCGGAACTTGCGCCAGAACCCGCGCATGAGTCGCGCTCGCGGCGAGCGCCAGCGTGGCGGCAGCCACACATCCTGTGAAAAACTTCATGGTCGACACGCTCCTGTCAGGCCCCGGATGACCCGCGCTCTTTCGCTTCTTGCGGCGTGGCGCGCTTTCCGAAGGGGCGATCCGAAGCTTCATTCGGGATTTCGGCGTCGGCAGGGCCGGATCAGGGCGCGTTTGCTTCAAAACCGGGGCCGCGCGCCATGCGGAAAGCGACGATTGACACTTCGGGAATCGGGACTTTCGCACGCTTGTGTGCTAGACAAAAATTTGGCAAGGTGATGGTTAGGACAGAAAGACTGTCTCAATTTTCCTTGCGGTTCCGGCACAGGGATTGCAGCGAAAGCTGGCACTCTCGAGCGCCAGGAAGGTACCAGGCAAAGCCGTTCTCGGGGACGTAGAACGCCTTGGCCTGAATTTAAGAAAATCCGGCTCGCAGCGGACGAGCGGTGACCCAGGTGCGGGTGCCGCGGAACGCCCAAGGTGTGCCGAAGATAGCGGTGAGGCAGCTTGCCGCATGCAGAGGACAGGAACAATGAACGGGTCGCAATTCGAGCGCGCAAACATCGTGGCAGAACAGCTGTCGGCGACGATCGCCTCGAAAACGACCGATCCGATTCAGGAACACAATTCGCGCCCACCGGCCGAAGGTCTCTACGATCCTGCCCTCGAAAAGGATTCCTGCGGCGTCGGCTTCATCGCCAACATCAAGGGCAAGAAGTCGCGCGAGATCGTCTCGGACGCGCTCAGAATCCTCTGCAACCTCGAGCATCGCGGCGCTGTCGGCGCCGACCCGCGCGCCGGTGACGGCGCCGGCATCCTGGTGCAGATCCCGCACGCCTTCTTCAGCCGCAAGGCCAAGGAGCTCGGCTTCGCGCTGCCCAATCCCGGCGAATACGCCATCGGCGCGCTGTTCATGCCGCGCGACACCGCCTGGCGCAATGTCATCAAGAGCATCATCGCCGACCAGATCAAGGCCGAGGGCCTGACCCTGCTCGGCTGGCGCGACGTGCCGACCGACAACTCCTCGCTCGGCGTCACCGTGAAGCCGACCGAGCCCGCCTGCATGCAGGTGTTCATCGGCCGCAACGGCATCGCCAAGACCGACGACGAGTTCGAGCGCCGCCTCTACATCCTGCGCAAGTCGATCTCGCAGGCGATCTACCAGCGCCGCGACCGCGGGCTCGCGGGCTACTACCCGTGCTCGTTGTCCTGCCGCACCGTGATCTACAAGGGCATGTTCCTCGCCGACCAGCTCGGCAAGTACTATCCCGACCTGCACGAAAAGGACTTCGAGAGCGCGCTGGCGCTGGTGCATCAGCGCTTCTCGACCAACACCTTCCCGGCGTGGTCGCTGGCGCATCCCTACCGCATGATCGCGCATAACGGCGAGATCAACACGCTGCGCGGCAACACCAACTGGATGGCGGCGCGCCAGGCCTCGGTGAGCTCCGAGCTCTACGGCAAGGACATCAACCGGCTCTGGCCGATCTCCTACGAAGGCCAGTCGGACACGGCCTGCTTCGACAACGCGCTCGAATTCCTGGTGCAGGGCGGCTACTCGCTGGCGCACGCCGTCATGATGATGATTCCGGAGGCGTGGGCCGGCAATCCCCTGATGGATGAGAAGCGCCGCGCCTTCTACGAATATCATGCCGCGCTGATGGAGCCGTGGGACGGCCCCGCCGCGATCGCCTTCACCGACGGCCGCCAGATCGGCGCCACGCTCGACCGCAACGGTTTGCGGCCGGCGCGGTATCTCGTGACCAAGGACGACCGCATCGTGATGGCGTCCGAGATGGGCGTGCTGACGATCCCCGAGGACCAGATCATCACCAAGTGGCGGCTCCAGCCCGGCAAGATGCTGCTGGTCGACCTCGAACAGGGCCGCCTGATCCCGGACGACGAGATCAAGACCGAGCTCGCCAAGAGGCATCCCTACAAGGAGTGGCTCGAGCGGACCCAGATCGTGCTGGAAGAGCTGCCGAAGGTCCCGACCACCGGCGTGCGCTCCAACCTGTCGCTGCTCGATCGCCAGCAGGCGTTCGGCTACAGCCAGGAAGACATCACCATCCTGATGACGCCGATGGCCGCCACCGGCGAGGAAGCCGCAGGCTCGATGGGCAACGACACGCCGATCTCGGCGCTGTCGGACAGGGCCAAGCCGCTGTTCACCTATTTCAAACAGAACTTCGCGCAGGTCACCAATCCGCCGATCGATCCGATCCGCGAGGAGCTGGTGATGAGCCTCGTCTCGATCATCGGACCGCGGCCGAACCTGTTCGACCTGAAGGGCCTTGCCACCACCAAGCGCCTCGAAGCGCGCCAGCCGATCCTGACCGATGCGGATCTCGAAAAGATCCGCTCGATCTCGGACGTGGCTGATTCCCACTTCAAGTCGCGCACGCTGGACACCACCTTCCACGCCGGTCTCGGCGCGGCCGGCATGGACCAGGTGCTCGACGAACTCTGCGCGCGCGCGGAAAACGCGGTGCGCGAAGGCGTCAACATCATCATCCTGTCCGACCGAATGGTCGGCACCGACCGGGTCGCGATCCCGTCGCTGCTGGCCTGCGCCGCCGTGCATCATCATTTGATCCGCACCGGCCTGCGCACATCGGTCGGTCTCGTCGTCGAATCCGGCGAGCCGCGCGAAGTGCATCACTTCGCCTGCCTCGCCGGCTACGGCGCCGAAGCGATCAATCCCTATCTCGCGTTCGAGACCATCACCGCGATGAAGGACCGCCTGCCCGGCTCGCTCGACGATTACGAGATCGTCAAGCGCTACATCAAGTCGATCGGCAAGGGCCTTCTGAAGGTGATGTCCAAGATGGGCATCTCGACCTACCAGTCCTATTGCGGCGCGCAGATTTTCGACGCGGTCGGCCTCAAGGCGGACTTCGTCGGGAAATTCTTCGTCGGCACGCACACCCGCGTCGAGGGCGTCGGTCTTGCCGAGATCGCGGAAGAGGCGGTGCGCCGTCATGCCGACGCGTTCGGCGAGGCGCAGGTCTACAAGACCGCGCTCGACGTCGGCGGCGAATATGCCTATCGCAGCCGCGGCGAGGACCATGCCTGGACCGCCGAATCGGTGTCACTGCTCCAGCACGCCGCGCGCGGCAATTCGCAGGAGCGCTATCGCGCCTTCGCCAAGATCCTCAACGAGCAGTCGGAGCGTCTGTTGACGCTGCGCGGCCTGTTCCGGATCAAGAACGCGGACGAAGAGAAGCGCAAGCCTGTGCCGCTCGACCAGGTCGAGCCGGCCAAGGACATCGTCAGGCGTTTTGCCACCGGTGCGATGAGCTTCGGCTCGATCTCGCGCGAGGCGCACACCACGCTCGCGATCGCCATGAACCGGATCGGCGGCAAGTCGAACACCGGTGAAGGCGGCGAGGAAGCCGACCGCTTCAAGCCGATGCCGAACGGCGATTCCATGCGTTCGGCGATTAAGCAGGTCGCCTCCGGCCGCTTCGGCGTCACCACGGAGTATCTCGTCAACTCCGACATGATGCAGATCAAGATGGCGCAGGGCGCCAAGCCCGGCGAAGGCGGCCAGCTGCCCGGCCACAAGGTCGACGCGACCATCGCCAAGGTCCGGCATTCGACGCCGGGCGTCGGCCTGATCTCGCCGCCGCCGCACCACGACATCTACTCGATCGAGGATCTGGCGCAGCTCATCTACGACCTCAAGAACGTCAACCCGACGGGCGACGTCTCGGTCAAGCTCGTCTCGGAAATCGGCGTTGGCACCGTGGCCGCGGGCGTCGCCAAGGCGCGCGCCGACCATGTCACCATCGCGGGCTTCGAGGGCGGCACCGGCGCTTCGCCGCTGACCTCGATCAAGCACGCCGGCAGCCCCTGGGAGATCGGTCTCGCCGAAACCCACCAGACGCTGGTGCGCGAGCGGCTGCGCAGCCGCATCGTGGTCCAGGTCGATGGCGGCTTCCGCACCGGCCGTGACGTCGTGATCGGCGCGCTGCTCGGGGCCGACGAGTTCGGCTTCGCCACCGCGCCGCTGATCGCGGCCGGCTGCATCATGATGCGCAAGTGCCATCTCAACACCTGCCCGGTCGGCGTCGCGACCCAGGACCCCGTCCTGCGCAAGCGCTTCACCGGCCAGCCCGAGCACGTGATCAACTATTTCTTCTTCGTCGCCGAGGAAGTCCGCGAGATCATGGCCTCGCTCGGCTTCCGCACCTTCAACGAGATGGTCGGCCAGGTTCAGCTGCTCGACCAGACCAAGCTGGTCGCGCACTGGAAGGCCAAGGGCCTCGACTTCTCGAAGCTGTTCGTCAAGCAGAAGGAAGAGAAGGGCCAGAAGATCTATCACTCCGAACGCCAGAACCATCATCTGGAGGCGGTGCTCGACCGCACGCTGATCGAGAAGGCGACGCCTGCACTCGATCGCGGCGCGCCGGTGAAGATCGAAGCCGTGATCAACAGCACCAACCGTTCCGCCGGCGCGATGCTGTCGGGCGCGGTCGCCAAGATCTACGGCCATGCCGGCCTGCCGCACGACACCATCCATGTCGGCCTCAAGGGCACCGCCGGCCAGGCGTTCGGCGCGTGGCTCGCCCACGGCGTCACCTTCGAGCTCGAGGGTGAAGCCAACGACTATGTCGGCAAGGGCCTCTCCGGCGGCAAGATCATCGTCAAGCCGCCTGCCAACAGCGGCATCGTGCCGGAAGAGAGCATCATCGTCGGCAACACCGTGATGTATGGCGCGATCCAGGGCGAGTGCTACTTCCGTGGCGTCGCCGGCGAGCGCTTTGCCGTGCGCAACTCGGGCGCGGTGGCGGTCGTTGAAGGCGCGGGCGATCATTGTTGCGAATACATGACCGGCGGCATCGTGGTCGTGCTCGGCAAGACCGGGCGCAACTTCGCGGCCGGCATGTCCGGCGGCATCGCCTATGTGCTCGACGAGACCGGCGGCTTCGACAAGCTGTGCAACATGGCGATGATCGAGCTCGAGCCCGTGCTGTCGGAAGAGCTGATCAACGCCGGCACCTACAATCACTCCGGTGACCTCGAGGCGCATGGCCGGGTCGACGTGTTCGCGAACCTGCTCGACTCCGACGTCGAGCGGCTGCACGTCCTGATCACGCGCCACGCCAAGGCGACCGGCTCCAAGCGCGCCGCCGAAATCCTTGCCAACTGGAAGGAATGGCTGCCCAAATTCCGCAAGGTGATGCCGGTCGAATACCGGCGCGCACTGCGCGAAATGGCCGCCAACGCGGACGCCGAGCCGAAAATCGCGATCGGGGCGTAAATATCAGAGCCCGTCATTGCGAGCGTAGCGAAGCAATCCAGACTTTCTCCTCAGATGCAGACTGGATTGCTTCGTCGCTTCGCTCCTCGCAATGACGGTTGAGGAAACAACAAACGATTAAGCGGCAGGACTTCGGGTTTAATGGGCAAGATCACGGGTTTTCTCGAAATCGAACGGCATGACCGCAAGTACACCCCGGTCACCGAGCGCGTGAAGCATTACAACGAGTTTGTCATTCCCTTGACCGAGAAGGAAACGCGCGACCAGGCCGCGCGCTGCATGAACTGCGGCATTCCCTATTGCCACGGCACCGGCTCGGTCGCGCCCGGCACGCCCGGCTGCCCGGTCAACAACCAGATCCCCGACTTCAACGACCTCGTCTATCAGGGCAACTGGGAAGAAGCCTCGCGCAATCTCCACTCGACCAATAACTTCCCGGAGTTCACCGGCCGCATTTGTCCTGCGCCGTGCGAGGCGTCGTGCACGCTCAACATCGACGACAACCCTGTTACCATCAAGACCATCGAATGCGCGATCGTCGACCGCGCCTGGGACAATGGCTGGCTGAAGCCTGAGGTCGCGGCCGTCAAGACCGACAAGAAGGTCGCGGTGATCGGCTCCGGTCCGGCCGGCATGGCCTGCGCCCAGCAGCTCGCCCGCGCCGGCCATGACGTGCATGTCTACGAGAAGTACGCCAAGGCCGGCGGCCTGCTGCGCTACGGCATTCCCGACTTCAAGATGGAGAAGGGCATCATCGACCGCCGCGTCAAGCAGATGGAAGGCGAAGGCGTCACCTTCCACTACAACAGCCATGTCGGCGCTGACGGCAATGTCGATCCGCGCGAGATGCTCAACGATTACGACGCCGTGGCGCTGACCGGCGGCGCGGAAGCCCCGCGCGACCTGCCGATCCCGGGCCGTGAGCTTTCCGGCATCCACTACGCGATGGATTTCCTGCCGCAGCAGAACCGCCGCGTCTCCAGCGAGCCGCTCGGCGGCGTCGCCGACATCCTCGCCGGCGGCAAGCATGTCGTCGTCATCGGCGGCGGCGACACCGGCTCTGACTGCATCGGCACCTCGCTGCGCCAGGGCGCGCTCTCGGTCACCCAGCTCGAGATCATGGCCGCCCCGCCCGAGCGCGAGAACAAGGGCCTGACCTGGCCGAACTGGCCGCTGAAGATGCGCACGTCCTCAAGCCAGGCCGAAGGCGCGGTCCGCGAATACGCCGTGCTGACGCAAAAGTTTGCCGGCGAGAACGGCAAGGTCAAGAAGCTGCACTGCGTGCACGTCGACGACAAGTTCAAGCCGATTGCCGGCACGGAGTTCGAGCTCGATGCCGAGCTCGTCCTGCTCGCCATGGGCTTCGTGCATCCCGTGCACGAGGGCCTGTTGAAGCTGCTCTCGGTCGACCTCGACCCGCGCGGCAACGTCAAGGCCAACACGCTGGACTACCAGACCTCGCGCCCCAACGTGTTCTCCGCCGGCGACATGCGCCGCGGCCAGTCGCTGGTGGTCTGGGCCATCCGCGAAGGCCGGCTCTGCGCCCGGTCGATCGACACGTTCCTGATGGGGAAGACGGATCTGCCGCGCTGAGTTTTGCGCGAGCCGGCCACGACAAACGAGACTGTCATCGCCCGCCTTGTGCGCGCTTGCGCACTGGAGCGGGCGATCCAGTATTCCAGAGACGGTTGTCGTCTACCGAGAAGCCGCGGCGTACTGGATGCCCCGGTCAAGCCGGGGCATGACAGCGGAGTGGGTGGTGAGAGCGGCGCATACGTGCTGTTCACGCACAAGCGCGCCTCGTCCCTAATTCTGTAGCCTCACGCCCACCAGCACCACCGTTGCCTGCGAGCTTGAGCCCGGCTGGCTCGAAGCCAGGATGTCGTGGCGCAGTGTGCCCTTGATCCAGATGTTGCGGTTGAGCTTGTAGATCAGGTCGCCTTCGAGCGAGTAGCTCTTGTCGTTGCGGTTCTGGCCCTGGTAGTCGTACGTGCCGTAGGTGAACTTGCCGATCGCCGTGAGCCAGCGGCGGAAGTCGTGGTCGACCTCGGCCGCATAGGTGCGCACCAGCACACCGGAGGAGCCGGCGACCGTGGTCTCGGCGATCTGCGTGTCGGTGAAGAACTTCACCGTGGTCAGGCCGCTTGCATTCCAGATCAGCGAGCCCGCGGTGAGGAAGCCCGCGAGCTGGCTGAGGCGCGGGTCGACATAGTTGCGCGCGGTATAGCCGATCGAGATCTCGCCGGTGAGAATGCGCGTGAACTCGAAGGTCGAGCCGACCCTGGCGTAGCCACCCGATGAATCGCGGAAGTAGCCGTTGCGGTCGGCAGGCTGGTCGTGCACGCGACTGTCGCCTTCGATCTCGACGAACGGCTTCAGCCCCGGCTTGAGGTCGTAGGAGAAACGTCCCACACCGCCGTACTGGTTGAAGTCACGATCGTCGTTGCTCGAAATCGTGCCGTCGGTCAGCGTGGAGTTCGTATAGGCGGTGCGATCAATGGTGGCACCGGCCGCGACCTGGAAGCGGTTGAAGGTCTGGTCGAAGCCGAGGGTCGTGCCATAGGCGGCATAGACCGGATATTTCTGCAGTCCGGCCTGCACGTTCGGGCTGCCGGGATTGTCGGTGGCGATCCGCAGACGCAGCTGCGAGCCCAGCTTGAGATCGCGGTCGACATCGACGCGGCCATCGACATGGCCGGTGAAGTCGGGGCGATCGACGTTGACCGGCGCTGGCGAGGCGAGGCCGTCGATCGTCGCCGGCATCTGGTTGCCATAACCGGAGAACGAGCCGCGCAAGTCGGCGACCAGCGCGTGGCGCTCCCAGTCGGACATCACCAGGAGCTCGGGCGCGATCACATAGGCCGGCGAGCCGACCGGCTTGCTGAGGCGGGCCGGGTTGCTGTCGTAGCCGCCGGAGAGCTCCAGCGCGCCCTTGATCAGGAAGCTGCCGGCATAATCGCCGACAGGGCCGAACGGATCCTCGTCGAGCTTGAGGCGCCGGCGCAGCGGCTGGCCGGGTACGTTGCCGGCCATCGCCGGCGGCACCGGCACCTTGTGCGCGGTCTCGGACGGCGGCGGCGCGATACGCGCCGGGCCGAGCGTCCTGTCAGGCGTTGCTGCTGGCACCGGCGAGCCGGGGCCGACGGGGCGCTTCGGCTTCGGCTGCCCGGGATAGAGCTTTGGCTGCTGCCGCTTGCGGTTGAGCGAGTCGTAACCGGCGCTCTTCGCGCCGCTGGCGGCGGGCAGGCCGTAGGTCGGGATTTGGCCGACGCGCGAGGTCGCCGGCGCCTGCTGGCTCTTGCGCAGATCGGCATTGGGATCGGGCAGCGTCGGCAGCGCGTCCGATGGCGCCTGCGGCAAGCCCGCCGTGCGGCGCGTCGGCAGCGTGTCGGGCGAGGCAAAGCCGCCGCGGTTGGGATTGAACAGGTCGGGCGTGAGGCTCTGGGCGGCCGCCGGCGCACTCTCAAGGGCCATCAGCACAAGGCATGGCAAAGCGGCGCGCAGGAAATGCCCGCGTTTGCTCCGGCCCCTAGCTGGAGACGCCCCCACGATGAAATAACCCCAACGAAATCAAGCACTTTCACGATGACCTCCGCCGGCTGGCGGAAACCATCGTTAATGGAGTTAAAACAATTATGGTTAATGACCCGTTGAGGTCTGGGGCTCGCGTCGCGTAGCAGGTCGCGGCGTGCTAAGCAGGCATCAACGGGCGAACGCTCCTCCTTTCTGGACCTGAATATGCCGAGTTCGAAACCGCTGATGACCGCATCATCCGGCCCCATTCCCGACAGCGTCGAATCCGCGCTCCGCACGCTGGAGACGGAGAGCGGCGGCATCAACGCACTCGCGGCGGCCCTGCGCGGCCCGCTCGGGGTGACCTTCGCCAAGGCAGTCGAGCTGATCCGGCAGGCCAAGGGCCGCGTCATCGTCACCGGGCTCGGCAAGTCCGGCCACATGGGGCGCAAGATCGCGGCGACGCTGGCCTCGACCGGCACGCCCGCCTTCTTCGTACACACCGCCGAAGCTGCCCATGGCGACCTCGGCATGATTACCGCCGACGACGTCATCATGGCGCTGTCCTGGTCCGGCGAGCAGCCGGAAATGAAAACCCTTGTGAACTATTCGGCGCGGTTTGCGATTCCGATGATCGCGGTGACGTCGAACGCAACGTCCTCGCTCGGCCAGGCCGCCGACATCGTGATCGAGCTGCCGAAGGCGCGCGAGGCCTGCCCGCACAATCTGGCGCCGACCACTTCGACGCTGATGCAGGCCGCGATCGGCGATGCGCTCGCGATCGCGCTGCTGGAGGGCCGCGGCTTCACCGCGCTGGAGTTCGCGCATTTCCACCCCGGCGGCAAGCTGGGGGCGATGCTGAAATTCGTCCGCGACTACATGCGCACGGGCGCGGAGATCCCGGTCAAGCCGCTCGGCACCAAGATGTCGGACGCGGTGATGGAGATGTCGGCCAAGGGGCTGGGCTGCGTCTGCATCGTCAACGCGGGAGGCGAGCTCGCGGGTATCATCACCGACGGCGACCTGCGCCGCCACATGCGGCCTGATCTGCTCACAGTGACGGTCGACGACATCATGACGAAGCAGCCGAAGACGGTGCCGCCCTCGATGCTCGCCACCGAGATGATCGAGGTGCTGAACACGCGCAAGATCACGACGCTGGTCGTGACCGAAGCGGACAAGGTCGTCGGGATCGTGCACCTGCACGATCTGTTGCGGGCGGGCGTGGCGTAAGGCCCATCACCTCCACCTCGTCATTGCGAGCGAAGCGAAGCAATCCAGAATCCCTCTGCAGAAGCAGTCTGGATTGCTTCGCTACGCTCGCAATGACGGGCGGTTAGACGATTGGAAACCGCGCCGCCTCCTCCTCCAGCGGCAGCTTCAACCCGGTCGCAAGATACGACGCCGTGCGATAGAAGCCGCACAGCAGCATGATCTCCAAAATCTGCGCTTCGTCGTAGTACTCCGAGAGCGCGGCGAACTCCTCGTCACTCAGCGTTGCGCGGTGATGCAGCGCGTCGATAGCCGCGATCAGCGCCTGCTCCGCCGAGGACCAGCACGAAGACGTCGCATCGCCCTTTACGGTCGCACGTACTTCCTCCTCGCTGAGCTGCGCAGGCCCGGCAAAGATCGCGACATGCACGCCCCACTCATATTCGCATCCGGTCAGCGCGCAGGTGCGGTCGATGACGATCTCGCGCTGGCGCAGGGAGAGCGGACCGGGATCGAGCAGGCCGCCGGCGCGAAACTTGTCCCAGGCGCGCATATGGCCCGCCATCACCCGGAACAGCACCAGCGGCGGCGCGCCGCGCATGATGCGATCGAACTGCGCCTGGATCTCCGGGGGATAAGGCGGCGCGAGCGGCGCAATGCGCGGCATCGGGGATGACATGGCGGAAGACATTGGCCGGCCTCCTTGCTACATTTACTGTAGCACAACGCTACATTATCTGTAGCAAGACGCAAGAGGGTGACGATGGCCAAACAGGCAGTATCAGGGAGCCGGCCCGTACGCGGCTCGCGCACCGGGCGGCCGATCATGGCCCTGCTCGACCTGCTCGGCCGGCGCTGGTGCCTGCGGATCCTGTGGGAGTTGCGCGACGAGCCCCTCACCTCCCGCGCTCTGCGCACGGCCTGCGACGAGGCCTCGCCGACGGTGCTGCAGACGCGGCTGAGCGAGTTGCGCGAGGCGGAATTCGTCGAACTGGGCGAAGGTGGCGGTTACGGATTGACGCCGCTCGGGCGGGAATTGTGTGAGACGTTCATGCCGCTGCACCGGTTTGCGGAGCGGTGGCGATCTTCTCCCTCGCCCGGCTTGCGGGGAGAGGGTCGGGGTGAGGGGGAGCCTCCGCGGAGACGGTGAGAGACGGACTCGCGGAAGCTCCCCCTCACCCGGATTGCATCTTCGATGCAATCCGGCCTCTCCCCGCACGCGGGGAGAGGCGAAGGAAGCTACGCCGCCGCCACGGTCAGATTGGCGCCATCCACCTGCACGACCTTCACCCGCGTCCCTGCCGGTGTGTCGGGGCCGGCGACACGCCACACCGTGTCGCCGATACGCACCGTGCCGCTGCCGTCGATGATCGGCTTCTCAAGCGTGAACTCGCGGCCGAGCAGCGCCTCGGTGCGCTTGTTGAGGAACGGGCTGTCGCTTTCGTCCAGCTTCGGCCGGGCGAGGCGGCGCCACGCCGGCACGGCCGCTGCCGCGAACACCGCGAACATCACAAGCTGTATCTGCCAAGACAAATGAACGGCGAACGAGATCAGACCGACGAGCAAAGCGGCGAGCCCAAGCCAGAACAGGAACACGCCCGGCGCGATCGTCTCCAGCGCCATCAGGATGAAGCCGAAGATCAGCCAGTTCCAGGCGCCGAGCGATACGAACATGTCGGTCATGACACGACCTCTTGAAATTGGCGCATGCCCTCCGCGCAAACGCGTTCCGCGTTTGTCGCGAGGGAAAACCGGCCTCCACTTTGCACTAACGTGGCCCTCCAGGTCCGGGGCATGCGCTTCAATTATCCCTGCCTCGGCGGCACCGCCGGCGGCGTGCTGCCAGTCGGGGGCACCGAGCTGCCGCGGCGAGCGGCGGCTGCCGCGGACACGGCGCTTTCGCCAAACGTTGCCTTCGCGATCTCGCCGATGCCGGCGAGCGAGCCCAGCATGCTCGTGGCTTCCATGGGCAGCATGATGATCTTCTGGTTTGGCGCGTCCGCGAACTGGCCGAACGCCTTTATATATTTGTCGGCGATGAAATAGTTCAACGCGGCGACGTCGCCCTTGGCAATGGCTTCCGACACCACCTGCGTCGCCTTGGCCTCGGCTTCGGCGAGGCGCTCGCGCGCCTCGGCGTCGCGGAAGGCGGCCTCGCGGCGGCCTTCGGCCTGGAGGATCTGGCCCTGCTTGGCGCCCTCCGCGCGCAGGATCTCGGACTGGCGCTGGCCCTCGGCGGCGAGAATGTCGGCGCGCTTGACGCGCTCGGCCTTCATCTGCCGGCCCATCGCCTCGACGAGGTCGGCGGGCGGCACGATGTCCTTGATCTCGATCCGGTTGACCTTGACGCCCCAGGGCGAGACCGCGGCATCGACGACGCGCAAGAGGCGCTCGTTGATCTCGTCGCGATGCGACAGCACCTGGTCGAGATCCATCGAGCCCATCACCGAGCGGATGTTGGTCATGGTCAGCACCGTGATCGCCTGCGTGAGGTTGGCGACCTCGTAGCTCGCTTTCGCAGCATCAAACACCTGGAAGAAGGCGACGCCGTCCACCGTCACGGTGGCGTTGTCCTTGGTGATCACCTCCTGCTCGGGGATGTCGATCACCTGCTCCATCATGTTGATCTTGCGCCCGACGCGATCGAAATAGGGCACGATCAGATTCAGCCCGGGGCTCAGCGTCTGGGTGTATTTGCCGAAACGTTCGATGGTCCAGTCATAGCCCTGCGGCACCGTCTTCACGCCGGCGAGCAGCGTGACGATGACGAGCAAAACCAGAACAATCGCGAAAATGTCGAAACCGCTCATAGCTCCTCCAAGCCGGGAAAAGGCCCTTTCCTGCGCTGTCATTGGTCGGGATCACGACCTTACCGGTTCAGCGGTCGCGAGTAACATCGGCATCGGCGCGATTCTGCACAAGACGCACGGAGAAGGAATGGTCACGATTATGTATTTGCGGGACAGCTCTTGAAAGCACGCAGGCACAGACCTAGCGGCAAAGGTTAAGATTTGCGGCCGTGCCGTCGGTCGCGCAGCCCCCTACTCGATCACATCGTGCGCGAGTGCAAGCAGGCCGGACGGGATCGTGACACCGAGCGCCCTGGCCGTCTTCAGATTGATGACGAGCTCGAACTTGGTGGGATTCTGGACCGGCAGGTCGGCAGCGCGCGCCCCCCGCAGGATACGATCGATGTAGGAGGCGGCGCGGCGGAGCTGCTCGGCCGTGTCGGTGCTGTAGGACATCAGCCCGCCCTCGTCGACGAAGGTGCGGCTCCAGAACACCGCCGGCACGCGCCCCTCCGTGACCGCCGTCAACAGCTCTGTGCGATGGATCATCGTGAAGAAGTCGGGCAGCACGAGCAGGCCACCATCCTTCCGCGAGGCCAGCGCGGCGATCGAGGCGGCATCGTGCACCGGCGCGGGTTCGACCGCCACGCCGAGCGCGCGTCCTGCTTCCTCGACCGTGCCGAGCATGAGGGGAGCGAACGGGGCGGTGGCGGGATTGTAGACGACGTAGACCCGCCGCACGGGCGGCGAGATCTGCATCAGCATCTCCAGCCATTTGCCGGCCAGCGGACCGTCATAGTCAGTGAAGCCGGTCATGTTGCCACCGGGACGGGCAAGGTTCTCGACAAAACCCTGGCCGACGGGATCGGTGACGATGGCGAACACGATCGGCGTCGTCGTGGTGCGGCTGCGCAGCTCCTCCACCGAGGGCGTGCCGACCGCGAACAGGACGTCCGGCTTCAGTGCGATCATCTCCTCCGCGAGCTGCGCGATTCGCGCCCGGTCACCACCGCCGCTGCGCCAGTCGATAATGAGATTGTCCTGCTCCTTCCAGCCGAGGGCGGCGAGCGCCTCGACCAGGACGCCGTTGCGTTCATGCCCGATCGCGTTATCGGCCGAGGTGACAGAGAGCACGCCGAGCCTCCGCGCCGCATTCGGCTGCTGCGCCAGCGCCGAGGGCGGCAAGGCGGTGATCGTCCCAAGAAGCGCCAGAATCTCGCGGCGGTTCATGGGCGCCCCATCAGATCCAGCCCTGCAGCTCGCGCAGCACGAGCGTCCGGATCACGTCCATGCCGGGATCGCTGTCGTTGAGGCAGGGGATTGCGGAAAACTGCTCGCCGCCGCTGTGCCTGAATATCTCGGCGTTCTCCTGCGCGATCTCCTCCAGCGTCTCCAGACAGTCGGCGGCAAAGCCCGGCGTCACCACCGCGATGCGGCGCACGCCTTCCTTGGCGAGACGCTCCATCGTCTTGTCGGTGTACGGCTGCAGCCACTCGTCATTGCCGAAACGCGACTGGAAGGTCAGCAGCAGCTTTGTCTCGTCCATGCCGAGCCTGCGGCGCAGCGCTTCGGTGGTGGCGACGCAGTGCCCCTCATAAGGATCGCCCTTGTCGACATAGGATTTCGGCATGCCGTGGAAGGAGGCGACGATCAGTTCCGGCTTGAACGGCAGCGCGGCTAGATGCGTCTCGATAGAGGTCGCGAGCGCCTCGATATAGGCCTCGTCCTCATAATAAGGCGGGGTCACGCGCAGTGTCGGCTGCGCACGCAGGCGGGCAAGCACGCGGAACACCTCGTCGCAGACGGTGGCCGAGGTCGAGGCGGAATATTGCGGATAGAGCGGAACGGCGAGGATACGGTCGCATCCTTTTGCGATCAGCGCGTCGATACCCGACTTGATCGAGGGATTGCCGTAGCGCATCGCCCAGTCGACGACGACATGTGCGCGGTCCGACAGCGCCGAAGCGAGCTTGTCGCTCTGTGAGCGCGTAATTGTCTTCAGCGGCGACTCGTTCTTCTCGTTGTTCCAGATCTTCCGGTAGTCGAGCGCCTTGGTGCGGGGACGGCTGCGCAGGATGATCCCGTTCAGCACGAGCTGCCAGACCAGGCCCTGGTCCTCGATGACGCGGGCGTCCGAGAGGAATTCCTTGAGATAGACCCGCACGCCCGGCGCGTCGGCCGTATCGGGCGTGCCGAGGTTGACCAGGAGCACGCCGACCCGCGGTCGGCTGGACTGAACGGTCGGCTTCGCGGTCTCGATGGGGGCTGCAGTCGTCATGGTATCGTTGCGTCGCGCGTTGCTCCGAACTTGTCAAGATGAGGCCGGTTTCGCTAGGGTCTCCCCAAGCGGGGGAGGAAAGATGACGCTCGCGGAATGGTGCGTATTTGGAGCACTGCTGCTCTACCTTGCGACGATCGCCTCGATCAAATGGATCAGGTTTCGCACGTTCGATAATTCCCGACCGCGCGATCCGGGCTTCTATCAAGACGCCATCGCGCAGCGCGCGCTCGGCGCGCACCAGAACGGCATCGAGACCTTTCCGTTCTTCGCCTTTGCGGTCCTGCTTGCCGAATTCCGGGATTCGCCGCAGCGCCTGATCGACGAGCTCGCCGTGCTGTTCCTGATCGTGCGGATCGCCTATGTGCTGACCTATCTCGGCAACCGCCCGACGCTGCGCTCGATCCTCTGGAGCATCGGCTTTGCGATCAATCTCGGGATCTTCTTCATGCCGGCGCTGAAACGGTTTTTGCCGGTGTGAGCTTTCCTTCTCCCGGTATGATCGGGGCGCTAGCTGCCAAGATGGTCCCGCGCTTGATCCAGATCAATGGGCTAGCGTTCAACGGCCACCAAAAGTGGCGCGTAGCATTCGATCCAAGACGGGTTTTCATCATCGAGGTGGTCGGGCTCACCACTGTCGTTCTCGGCGTGCCCGCGCTCGTCAAACGCAGCGGCCGGAACGAGCAGACCACTCGCACCTATCCTAGGGAGTTTCGGATGACACGGCAGCTTTTCTACGCGATCGCCCTCATGAGCACCGGAGTGCTCCTCACCTCATCGGCAGAAGCCGTGACAGCAGCGCGATGTGAGGATCGATCCGCAAATTGTATAGGCACATGTTCCGACTTCACCGGTGGGCCGGTGACTTTCGGGGACATCAGAACAAATGCGTACGCTCCTGCGACCGGCAGACGACCAGATGTCTGATACGTGCGCACGCCGCTGAGGAGCGTTGGTACCCTGATCGCCGATGAAGGGTGTGGTGCTGCAGTTGCGAACCGAATCGCTTGCCGCTTGGCCCCGGCGTCGAAAAGCTCAGAAACACGTCGTCCGCTCGGCGGCGATGTAGCCGAACAACAGGCCGACGCCGAACAGCAGCACGAGGCCGGCGGCGGCTAATTCGATGCCGCGCATGAACAGGGCGCCGCCACCGTCGCGTCCCGCGCTCAGGCGGGCAGCGATGTCCTTGGCGGAGACGGCGACGACCGCGATGGCCGCGACGGTGATCGCAGTGCCGAGCCCCATCAGGAAGGTCGCGGCGATGCCGGCCCAGAACAGGCCCTGGGCCAGCGCGAACACCAGGACCAGGATCGCGCCCGAGCAGGGGCGGATACCGACAGTGAGGATCGCAGCAAAGCCGCGCCGCCAGCCGCCGGGGCCGGCGAGCTCGCTCGGCGTCGGGCCGTGGGAATGGCCGCAATGCTCGTCGTGGGCGTGGTCATGCCCGTGGTGCTGGGCGTGCGCGTGATCATCGCCATGGTGATGATCATGATCGTGGTCATGACGATCGTGCGCATCATGATGATGATGGTGATGGCCTTGATCATGGTCATGCGGCACGCCGGCGATCGCCGGCACCGGCTGGACCGCCTGGAGTGCGCGGATGAAGGTGCGGCCCTTGACCCAGACCAGGCGCAGGCCGAACAGCGCGATCAGGCCATAGCTCGCGATCTCGATCGCGCCTTCCGCCTTGCACATGGTCTTGGCCGTCGCATTCAGCACCCAGGCCGAAATGCCGACGATCAGGATGGCGGCCAGCGACTGCATCAGCGCCGAGGCAAACGACAACGCAATACCACGCCGGGCGGTCTCGCGGTTGGCGACGAGATAGGAAGCGATCACCGCCTTGCCATGACCGGGGCCGGCGGCGTGGAAGATGCCGTAGGCGAACGAGATGAAGAGCAGCGTCCACACCGCCGAGCCGTCGGACTTCGCGGCACGGATGGCCGCCGACATCTGGCGATAGAATTCCGACTGTTTTGCCAGCAGCCAGCCGATGATGCCGCTGGCCTCAGGCTCCGCCGCCTGCGAGGAGCGCGGCGCGCCGAACGGGTTTTGCGCGAGCAGATCGTGAAGCGCGGCATCCGCCACGCCCAGCACGATGACAACCGCTGCGCAGGCGAGCAGCCCGCGTGCGAACGGGGAATGAAGGCGACCGTTCAAGGGCAATCCACCGTGATCTTGTTGGCAAACATCATGCCGAAATTGGCGTTCGGGCCATCTATGAATGTCTGCTCGTTGAGCTTCTGGGCACTCGCGGTGCCGTCGCTCGGGCGTTCAAGCTTCATCTGGCAGCCGGCGGGCGCGCCGACCAGCTTGACCGGATCGTCCTTGGCCATCTGGAAGTCGATGAAGAAGGAGCGATCGAACACTTCGAGCACCAGCTGCTTGGGTTTGACCGGGTTCTTCAGCGGCAAGGTGAAGTGCAGGGTCAGAACCGTATCCTTGTAGTCGAGGAAGTAGTCGACCGGCTCCTGGAAACGCTCCTTCTTGCCGTCGGCTCGCGCGAAGGTGAAGTAGGCGTATTCCTTCAGCGATTCGACGTTGGTCTGCGCCAGCGGCCCCAGCTCCTCGCGCGTATAGGCGCCCTTGGTCTTGCTCTCGAGCCCCTGCACCGCATAGGCCGAGAACATGTCGTCGAAGGTCCAGGCGTGGCGCACGCCGGTGACCGTGCCGTCCGCCGCGAAGAGCAGCTCGCTGGTCGCGGTGATCCAGACATGCGGATGCGCCTGCGCCGCGCCCGCCGCGAGCGACAGGCTGGCGGCGAGCAGCAAGCCGAACAAGGCACGCAGGCTCATCAGGCAGCCTTCGCGGCGTCGAGCAGGCCGCGGCGGCGGAGCAGCGCGTCGGGCTCCGGCGGCCGGCCGCGGAAGGCCTCGTAGGCGGCCTCCGGATCGACCGATCCGCCGGTCGAGTAGATGTCGTCGTGCAGCCGCTTTGCGACATCAGGATCGAAGATGTTGCCGGCCTCCTCGAAGGCGCCGAAGGCGTCGGCATCCATCACCTCCGACCACATGTAGCTGTAATAGCCCGCGGCATAGTGGTCGCCGGAGAAGATGTGGCCGAACTGGGTCGGCCGGTGGCGCAGCGAGATCTCCTCGGGCATCCCGATCTTCTCCAGCTCCTTCTTCTCGAAGGCGCGGACATCCTGCGCGGCCGCTGCCGGCTGGGTGTGGAATTCGAGATCGACCAGCGCCGAGGAAACGAACTCGACGGTGGCAAAGCCCTGGTTGAACTTGCGCGCGGCGAGGAAGCGCTGGAGCAGGTCGTCCGGCAGCGGCTCGCCGGTCTGGTAGTGGCGGGCGAACTGCTGGAGCACCTCCGGCCGCTCCTGCCAGTGCTCGTAGAGCTGCGAGGGCAGCTCGACGAAATCGGTGAACACGGAGGTGCCCGACAGCGACGGATAGGTCACGTTGGAGAGCATGCCATGCAGGCCGTGGCCGAACTCGTGGAACAGGGTGCGGGCATCGTCGGGCGAGAGCAGCGAGGGCTCCCCGCCCGCGCCCTTGGCGAAGTTGCAGACATTGATGATCAGGGGCGCAATCTCGCCGTCGAGCTTCTGCTGGTCGCGCAGCGAGGTCATCCAGGCGCCGGAGCGCTTCGACGGCCGGGCGTAGTAGTCGCCGTAGAACAGCGCCTTGTGCTTGCCGTCGGGGCCCCTGACCTCCCAGACCCGGACGTCCGGATGCCAGGCCGGGACGTCCTTGCGCTCCTCAAAGGTGATGCCGAACAGGCGCGTGGCGCAGTCGAAGGCGGCGGCTATCATGTGGTCGAGCGTCAGATACGGCTTGATCGCGGCGTCGTCGAAATTGGCGCGCTGGAGGCGGAGCTTTTCGGCGTAGAAGCGCCAGTCCCAGGGCGCGAGCTTGAAATTGCCGCCCTCGGCGGTGATCAGGGCCTGCATCTCGTCGCGGTCGGCGAGCGCGCGCGACCGCGCCGGCTTCCAGACCCGCTCCAGCAGGCCGCGCACCGCGTCGGGCGTCTTGGCCATGGAGTCCTCGAGCCGGTAGGCGGCGAAGGTCGGATAGCCCAGCAGCTTGGCGCTCTCCTCCCGCAGCGTCAGGATCTCGACGATCGTTCCGTTGTTGTCGTTGGAATTGCCGTTGTCGCCCCGCGCCGTGAAGGCCTTGTAGACCTTCTCGCGCAGGTCGCGCCGGCCTGAGCTCTTCAGGAACGGCTCGGTCGAGGAGCGCGACAGCGTCACGATGGCCTTGCCGGCCATGCCGCGCTCTTCCGCCGCAGCCTTGGCGGCGGCAACAAAGCTCTCGGGCAGGCCCTCGTGATCTGCCTCGCCGAGCTCCATGAACCACTCCTGCTCGTCACCGAGTAGATGATGGCTGAAGCTGGTGCCGAGTTGGGCGAGCTTCTCGTTGATCTCCGCCATCCGCGTCTTGGCCTCCTCGGAGAGGCCGGCGCCGGAGCGGTGGAAGCGGGTGTAGGTGCGCTCCAGGAGGCGGAGCTGCTCGGGAGCCAAGCCAAGATTGGCACGGTTGTCGTGCAGATGGGCGATGCGACCAAACAGCACGGCGTTCATCATGATCGGATTCCAGTGCCGCGCCATCCGCAGGGAGACCTCCTTGTCGATCTCCAGGATGGCCGGGTTGGAATGCGCCGAGACGAGGTCGTAGAAGACCGCCGCAACCTTGCTCAGCAGCTTGCCCGAGCGCTCCAGCGCCGTGATGGTGTTGGCGAAGTCAGGCGCGGCCGGGTCGTTGGTGATCGCCGCGATCTCGGCGGCATGGTCGGCGAAGGCCTGCGCGAAGGCAGGGAGGAAGTGCTCCGGCTTGATCTCGTCGAAGGGCGGGGTCGCAAACGGCGTCACCCAGGCCTTCAGCAGCGGGTTGGTCTCGGAGTCCGTAGTCTGGCGGGTTTCTGACATCGCAAGTCCCGATTTTTGAGGCAATTTTCTGGCGTCAGCTATAGCACGCGATGGGGCTTTTTTGGGCCATTTGGCCTTGCTCCCGGCCGCCTTTTCGGGGAGATTGCGGCCCTCGAAGACACGGACCCAAAGCCCATGAACGCGCCTGCCTCCTCTTCCCGCCAGATCGTCTGGCCGAGCGTCATCACCGTCATCAGCGCCGCCATCCTGATCGGCGCCGAGGTGTTCGGCGCAGCGTTCGCCGGCGGCTGGGCACTCGCGATCCTGTTCGGACTCGGTGATCAAGGCGCGCACATCCTGCAGGCCACGCTGTTCGCGCTCGGCGTGCTCGTGATGACCGCGTTCATCCGCGCAGCTCAACGCGTCGAGCCCTTCACGAAGCGCCGCTGACGCTTCGTCGCGCGCGAGAGACACGCGCGCATATTTGAAAAACTTAACGCTCGTTCATTTTCAGCGTCGCTCGCGCAACACTGCGCAAGCAGGCGTTGGGCAATTCTGCCGCAGCCTAAAAAAAATTCTTGCGAACCAGAGTCAAAACGCTTATGTGCGGACTTGCCCAATTTCGCACGTGCCTGTGGTCGTGTGTCAGTCGGTGGGTATCCGGACAAGAGGCCGGACAGCCGCCAAAGGGTGAAGAAGCCGAGGGGCTCTTCGGAAGTGCAGAAATCGGAAGACTTGAAAGTCGCAAGGCTTGAAGGTCTGAAGACGAAGCAAACCCGGAGCCCAGCATCTCTCTCAAGAGGTGCCCTGTCGAAGGTGACTTCACTTTTTGCAACCGTGACTGGCAGCCGGAGGCGAACCGGCGCACCCCGCTCTCAACGGGGGACGCGACTTAAAGCAACGACGGATCGGGCTTTTTTGGTCTCTACCGGCATTCCAACGCCGGCGCGGGCTACTGAAAAGGCTTGTCCTTCATTGCCAGGTGTGCGGGCGGGAAACTCTCCCAACCAATCCACGGCAGCACAGTCTGGTTTGAGTCTTTTGGCTTCGTTGCGCCTCCATCGCGCGATGTGGCCGAAGCGCTCCTATCAGACGTCACGTTGATACGGATCCCGTCGCTGGGGCCGTTGGAGAGTGCCATGACCGAACGTATCCAGGAATTCCTGCGCAACCGCCGCAAGGAGGGCCTCGACACCGAGCCGTGCCTCGTCGTCGACCTCGAAGTCGTGCGTGACAATTACCAGAGCTTTGCCAAGGCGCTGCCCGACAGTCGCGTGTTCTACGCCGTCAAGGCGAACCCCGCGCCGGAAGTGCTGGCCCTGCTCGCCTCCATGGGCTCCTGCTTCGACACAGCGACCGTCGCCGAGATCGAGATGGCGCTGGCTGCCGGTGCGACGCCCGACCGCATCTCCTTCGGCAACACGATCAAGAAGGAGCGCGACATTGCGCGCGCCTTCGCGCTCGGCATTCGCCTGTTCGCGGTCGACTGCGTCGCCGAGGTCGAGAAGGTCGCCCGTGCCGCTCCCGGCGCGAAGGTGTTCTGCCGCATCCTCTATGACTGCGCCGGTGCCGAGTGGCCGCTGTCGCGCAAGTTCGGCTGCGACCCGGAGATGGCCGTCGAGGTGCTCGACGTCGCCAAGCGCCTGGGCCTGGAGCCGTGCGGCATTTCGTTCCATGTCGGCTCGCAGCAGCGCAAGGTGAAGGCGTGGGACCGTGCGCTGGCGATGGCCTCGCAGGTGTTCCGTGACTGCGCCGAGCGCGGCATCAACCTGACCATGGTCAACATGGGCGGCGGCTTCCCGACCAAGTACCTGAAGGACGTGCCGCCGGTCGTGACCTACGGCCGGTCGATCTTCCGCGCGCTGCGCAAGCACTTCGGCAACCAGATTCCGGAGACCATCATCGAACCGGGCCGCGGCATGGTGGGCAACGCCGGCATCATCGAGTCCGAGGTCGTGCTCATCTCGAAGAAGAGCGACGAGGACGAGGTGCGCTGGGTCTATCTGGACATCGGCAAGTTCGGCGGTCTCGCCGAGACGATGGACGAGTCGATCCGCTACGCCATCCGCACCCCGCATGACGGCGCAGACATGACGCCGTGCGTGCTCGCAGGTCCGACCTGCGACAGCGCCGACGTGCTGTACGAGAAGAACCCGTATCCGCTTCCCGTCACGCTCGAGATCGGCGACAAGCTGCTGATCGAAGGCACCGGGGCCTATACGTCGACCTACTCGGCGGTGGCGTTCAACGGCATCCCGCCGCTGAAGACTTACCACATCTGATTTGCCACATCTGATCCGCCTCTTGTTCTGAGGCCTGACGAACCCGGGAGCCGGTCCGCCGGCTCCCTTCCCTCGCATTTCGATTTCTGACGACGCCTTGAACCGGCGTGCTTTTCGCACGTGGGTTCAAGCGGGGACTGACGCGCCATGACTGCTCTTCGGAAGCCACAAGTCGCCCTCACTTCGAAAGCCGCTCCGTTCGCGATCCGTGCGGAGCGTGCTGCCGACGTCGCCGCCCGTGAAGCGCTGCTCGATGCGTGCTTTGGCGAGAACCGCCATGGCCGCACCTGCCAGCGCCTGCGCGACGGACGTGCACCTGCCGCCGGCCTCGCGCTGTCGGCCGTGCACGAGGGGACACTCGTGGGAACCGTGCGGCTGTGGCACGTCAGCGCCGGAGGCAGGCCCGCTCTGGTCCTCGGACCGCTTGCGGTGGACCCTGCCTGCCGCGCGCTCGGGATCGGCGCCGCGCTGATGTATCAAGCGCTGGCCGCCGCCCGGGCGCGCGGGCATGCCGCCGTGATCCTGCTCGGCGATGCCCCCTATTACGCCCGCTTCGGCTTCTCGACCGAGAAGACCGGCGAGCTCGCGCTGCCGGGCCCATTCGAGCGCGACCGCCTGCTGGCGGTCGAATTCACCGACGGCGCGCTCGATGGCGCCACCGGTATGATCGTTCCGACCGGAGCAGCCTTGCCCAAACGCCGGGCAACTCGCGCTCTCCAAGCGCACGCGGCTTAAGGGATCTGCCATCATGGCGACCACCCAAGCCGCGTTCCGCGGCAATGCCCGGCTGCGCCTGCGCGGCCCGGAGTGCCGCTAAGCTCATCGGCCGCGTTGTCACCAGGGGTTGCGCGGGCCCGCAAATTGCCCCTAAACCCCACGAAATTCCCCCTTTCAGTCGAGATCGAACCCATGTCCCGCCGCCTGATTTCCACCGGCTCCCCCTTCGAAAAGACCGCCGGCTACAGCCGCGCCGTGATCGACGGCGAGTTCGCCTTCGTCGCGGGAACCACCGGCTATGACTACGCGACGATGACAATGCCGGCCGATGTCACGAGCCAGTCACGCAACTGCTTCAAGACCATCGAAGCCGCCCTGAAGGAGGGTGGTTTCAAGATGGCCGACATCGTCCGCGCGACCTACTACCTCATTGACGCCAAGGACGCAGACGCCCACTTCGCGGTCTGCGGCGAAGTCCTCGGCGAGATTCGCCCGGCCGCAACGCTTCTCGTCGTCTCGGCGCTCTACAAGCCCGAGATGAAGGTCGAAATCGAAGTGACCGCGAAGCGCCGCACCTGATCCCACCAACACCGAACCTAGACCTTAGACAGTCTCCTGGAGATACTTGATGAGCCCCTCCTCGCAGATCCACGCAAAGATTTCCGGCCCCATCGTCATGGTTGGCTTCGGCTCCATCGGCAAAGGCACGTTGCCGATGATCGAGCGGCATCTCGATTACGACAAGTCGCGCATCACCGTGATCGATCCCAAGGACGAGGGCCGCAAGGCACATTGCGAGAAGCACAATGTAAGATTCATCCAGAAGGCCCTGACCAAGGATAATTATCGCGACTTGCTGACCCCGCTGCTCACTGAAGGCGGCGGCCAGGGTTTTTGCGTCAATCTCTCGGTCGATACCGGCTCTACCGACATCATGGAGCTCTGCAACGAACTTGGCGCTCTGTATATCGACACCGTCAACGAGCCGTGGCTCGGCTTCTATTTCGATTCTTCGAAGGGCCCGGAAGCGCGCTCCAACTACGCCCTTCGCGAAGTGACGCTGGCGGCCAAGAAGGCGCGCCCCGCGGGCTCGACGACGGCCGTCTCCTGCTGTGGCGCCAATCCCGGCATGGTTTCCTTTTTCGTCAAGCAGGCGCTCCTCAATGTCGCCGCGGATCTGAAGCTCAATGCCCCCAAGCCGAAGACCAAGGCCGAATGGGCAGACTTGATGCGGCAGGCTGGCGTCAAGGGCATCCACATCGCCGAACGCGACACCCAGCGCTCCAAGTCGCCGAAAGAGCCGGACGTCTTCGTCAACACCTGGTCGGTGGAAGGTTTCCTGTCGGAAGGCGTGCAGCCGTCCGAACTCGGTTGGGGCACTCATGAAAAATGGATGCCCGAGAATGCGCATACCCACGAAGCTGGTTGCGGCGCCGCCATCTATCTGATGCAGCCCGGCGCCAACACGCGCGTGCGCACCTGGTGCCCGACCCGCGGCGCGCAGTATGGCTTCCTCGTCACCCACAACGAGTCGATCTCGATCTCCGATTACTTCACGGTGCGTGACGCATCGGGCACGGCGATCTATCGGCCGACCTGCCACTATGCCTATCATCCGGCTGACGATGCCGTGCTGTCGCTGCATGAAATGTTCGGCCGTGCAGCGAAGATGCAGGAAAAGCACCACATCCTCGATGAGAACGAAATCGTCGATGGCATCGACGAACTCGGCGTGCTGCTGTACGGCCACGACAACAATGCCTACTGGTACGGCTCGCAACTCTCCATCGAAGAGACCCGCAAACTCGCGCCCTATCAGAACGCCACCGGCCTGCAAGTGACCTCCGCCGTGCTCGGCGGAATGGTTTGGGCGCTGGAAAACCCGAACAAAGGCATCGTCGAAGCCGACGAGATGGATTTCGATCGTCTTCTGGAAATCCAGTTGCCGTATCTCGGCCCCGTGAAGGGTTTCTACACCGACTGGACGCCGCTGACGGATCGTCCTGGACTGTTTCCGGAAGATATCGATACGAGCGATCCGTGGCAGTTCCGGAACGTTCTGGTGCGTTGAGGCGGACCGTATCCGCTCGTCATTCCGGGGCGGCGCGCAAGCGCCGAGCCCGGAATCCATCGGGCAGCAGAGTTAGCGGATAAATGGATTCCGGGCTCGCGCTTCGCGCGCCCCGGAATGACTGCTGAGAGCTACTTATGCTTGATCGGAGGCGCGATCTTCTCGGGCGGCGCCTCCGGCAGTGCCGGCTTGGTGGCCGCGCCCTGCGTCTGCGACTCGGGGCGCGCGGGTTCGGGGG
>NZ_LGHM01000169.1 GCF_001908185.1 Bradyrhizobium sp. AS23.2 | reverse complement strand
GTTGCCGAACGTGCTCGGCCTGCATGGTTCGAGACGCCCGCCTACGGCGGGCCCCTCACCATGAGGGTTTGATATCTCGCCGCGAAACGTGACCTCATCCTGAGCGGCCGCCGCAGGCGGGCGTCTCGAAGGATGGCCGCAGGCGAGCTTCCCGCCACGTTTCTCTTCATACGCGATAGCGCCTGTCGTCCCCCATTTGCCTACGCGACATGGTGTTCAGCTGGTCCAAGAGGAGTTTGGCATCTTTCAAATCAGGCGTGTCGCCCCCCTCGACGAACCAGATGTAAATCGGCTCCAGTAGGGAAATGGCTTCAACATATCTGCCTTCGTCATGCCAATGCCTCGCAAGGCTGGTGGCGGCGCGCAATTCCCACCAACGGGCCTGCTGCTGCCGCGCGATCGTCAATGCCCGCTGCAGTTCAGCTTCCGCCGCGCCCTTCTCGCCCAAACTCAAGCGAATCTCTCCCCGCAAGCGATACAGTTCTGCTTCGAAAAACCGTTCGCTTGTTGCTTCGGTCTGTTGAACGGCCTCGTCCAACAAGGCGAGGCCAACTTCAGGCTGACCGAGGCTCGCATGGGCAGAGGCGATATGGCACAAATAAAGAGTGCGCCGGTTCCACTCAGAGTTCGAGTCGGCCGCCGCCAAAGCACTTCGCATGAGCTCGATGCCAAGTTGGAGATCACCAGCCTGGGCCAACAGGGACCCTCGAAAGAAACGTGCTCTTCGAACGAGAGCAGCGAATTCATTGTCGACGCCTAGGGATATCGCTTCATCAGCCTGGGCCAGGGCCCGCTGTGGATCGCCGCCCATCGTGCCGAGGACAGCCATGTTAGTGAAGGCTAAGGCGGTCGTGAAAGTGCGTCCTATTGCTCGGGCACGCTTCTCGGCTCGCTCCGCAGCGGCGGCGGACTGCTCTGGACAGCCAAGCAGCAACAGCACTGATGCGAGCATCGACAGAGTGTTGACTTGATCGTCGACACCGAAGCGACGATACGTCGCGATCGCTTCTGGATTGGTCGCGCAAAGTGCGAGCGTTCGCTCCAGATGAACGCGTGCTTCGACGAACGCGCCCATGTAATGCAAGGTCTGGCCCATGAACCGGTTCGCCAGCGCCGACACCCCAGGATGATCATGCTTTAAAGCCAAGGCTGAGAATTGCTGAGTAACCTCCAGCGCCGCGGTATGCTCCGCCCGCATGCTGTGAGCCAGGTAGGTTCCCCAGAGGATCGTCATCTGTTCTTTCAACGTGCCAGCGTCGCCGAGCAGCTCGCGAGCACGTGAGAATACCCTTGATGTTTCGTGCGCGGCATCGCCCTCGGTTGCCGCCACTGCCGGCCCAAGGGCAAGGTAAAAATCCAGCTCTTTGCGAACGCGTTCGGGCGATTGTGCCGATTGCCGAGTCAGCTCTATTCCTCGCCTGAGATGCTTGACGGCTTCACCGTTTGCCGAGCAGCTCAACGCACGATTACCAGCCTTGAGCCAGTAGTTGGTGGCGAGGTCAATGAAGCCGGCTTCAGTGAAATGGTACGCGAGGATTTCCGGCTCGCTCATCACGACATCCGAAAATTTTTCCTCGAGTGTGCGCGCAATTTGACCATGCAGTTGCTGCCGCCGTCTCTTGAGCAAACTCTCATACGCCGCATCGCGGACTAACGCGTGCTTGAAGCTGTAGACGGCCTCCGGCGGCTCGCCGTGGCGGTATACCAGTTCCGCCTGCTCCAGTTCGGTGAGTGCATGCTTCAACACGGTCTCGTCGCGTGGGATCACCGCACGGATCAACGAATATGAAAAGTCGCGCCCGATGGTGGCACCAACTTGGGCGATCTGCTTCACCGAATGCAGGCGGTCGAGCCGCGCCATTAAGGAGTCCTGAAGGGTTTCCGGGATCGCCAGAGGCGGAAGGGGCGCATCAAGCCGATAGCCGTCGGGGAGCTCAACCAGGATGTCCGCTTCGAGAACAGCCTTGGTGAGTTCCTCGACGAACAGCGGATTTCCATCGGTCTTTGCTACGATCTGTTTCAGCACTTCGGTGGGGAGCGCGCGGCCGTTGGCCACGTGCGTAACGATACGTTCGACGTTCTCACGGTTGAGCCGATCGAGCGCCAAGGTACCGACATTGGCGAGACCAGCCCAAGGTGGTTCAAACTCCGGTCGGGAGGTGACCAGTGCAAGGATCGGCAATTGGCGCGCTCGCTCGACGATGAGATCGAGGAGCTCCAGTGACGTATCGTCGGCCCATTGCGCGTCTTCGATCAGCAACAGGACGGGTTGCCGGCGCGCATGAATTTCGAGCTGATCGAGCAACGCTGCGAGCGTCCGGCGTCGCTGTTGCGCCGGGCTGAACACCGGTTGAGGATATCGGTCGCCGAAGGGGATTGATAGCAATGCGGCAAAAAGCGGAGCCACAGCGTGAACCTGCGTTGTGCTTGAGGCGAGCAGGGCTTCCAACTTGTCGAGGCGTCGACCGGGCGCATCCTCTGCCTTAAACCCGGCCGCTCGTTCCAACGCGTCAATGACTGGACGAAGCGCGCTATTGGCATGGTAGGCTGAGCACTGGTAACGAAAGCGCGTGTGCGCCTGTCGGGCGAGACGATCGGCGAGAGCTGCTGCGAGACGGGACTTGCCGATTCCAGGTTCGCCTGAGATCAAGATGATTTGCCCTTCGCCCTTCCAGGCCAGGCGTTGGCGGTCCAGCAGGAAATCCATCTCGGCCTCGCGGCCGATGAGATCAGACAGGCCGGTCGGACGGACCGCCTCGAAGCGGCTATTGGGAGCCGACGGGCCCTCGACCGCCCATGCCCTGACAGGTTCGCCAATACCCTTAAGCTCGTGCTGGCCAAGGTCGCGCAGACAGAAAAGGTCGCCTAGCAGCCGGCGCGTGGACTCCGCGATGACGACTGTATTCGGTTCGACTAACGTTTGCAGGCGAGACGCAAGGTTCGGCGCGTCGCCGACCACAGCGTGTTCCCGCAGCTTGCCTTCGCCACCAAGGTCGCCCACCACCACTATGCCGGTAGCGATGCCAATGCGCACCGAGAGAGGTTCTCGAGCACGTGTTTCGAGCCTCGCAACAGCGGCGATGATATCGAGCCCTGCTCGAACGGTTCGCTCGGCATCGTCCTCGTGTGCGCGGGGATAGCCAAAATAGGCCAATATCCCGTCTCCGCGGAAATCAGCAAGGAAACCGTCATAGGATAGCGTGATACGGGCACAGGCGGCATGATAGGCATCGATCACGGCGCTCATGTCCTCTGGATCAAGTCGGGCCGTCAGGGCTGTCGAGCCGACCAGATCGCAGATCAGTATCGTGAGATGACGGCGTTCGGCGTCGTGTCGACGTGCCCGCTCGGCGACCAATTCGGCCCGATTGATTTCGGCAATCGCGCGCAGCATTTTACGGCGATGGCCGAGCAGGACCCCGAGCCTGTCGAGGTCCTCGTCCGTCAGTTCGGGAAGGACGCTAACATCGATCCCGTTCTCGGCAAAACGCTGCGCGTATTGCCCAAGCCCAAGTTTCTCGAGCCAGTCCGCAATCTGCTGCATTGGCTCTGCCCACGAGCTTCTCTGCTATGTTTGTGGTTTCGGCTGGCGAAATGGTTCAAGTCATCGGCTGCAGTCGCCGAGGCCGCGACGCTCGCTTGCGTGGTCGGCGGTAAGCGGGTCCATCTGCAGCACGCTGGCCGAGGCCCAAGCGCGAGTTGTTGCGCGGATCGGTGGAAGTTTCCGAGCTGAAGACCGAGATCGCCGAGCCAATGGCCGCATTCGCCAAACTGCAGCTCCCAGATCACGAGGGTGCCGGTCGCGGCAAGGTGTTCGATCTGAAGCCGAGCAATGAGGATACGCGACGACGCCTCGCCGGCGTCGATCGCTCAATGAATCGACGGCGCCTTAACTTGGGCAAATGATGAACTCGGCCCGCTCGCTTACAGTCTAGATGTCGTGATCGGTCGGGCTATCGAGTCATGCAGAAAGTAGCAGAGTTTCTGCTGTACGCGGACCGCTGCGAGCGCCTCGCAGACGCGATGGGAGATGCTGCGAGCTGCCACGGCATGAGGGAAACCGCAAAGCAGTGGCGCTCTATGGCCGAGCAAAGACAGCTTCTCTTAGAGGTTCCGGCGTACCGCATGATTTCCAGTCGCACCGATGATCCGCTATCCGAAAAGCAGGTCGGCGGTCCTTCCCGGATGCCGGAGCGTTCAAAAAGGGGGCTGGGGGCATAACTCAACTGGCATGCAGCTCACGTCCCGAGCGTGGCGGTGGCACTGCCCGCCGTTGTCCCCATCCTGCCGCAATGGTACCAATCCAGCCATGGCCGAAGGCGACCCCATCCGCATCATTCCTCACCGCGGCGTAGACGATGACTGCGGCAGCCTTGAAGTATGGTTCGCCGACGGACGGAAATCGGTCAGGTTCTATTGGGACAACCTTGTCTCACGCCGGTTGAACCCCAGCACCCTCACGCGACAAGACGCCATCGAGAAAGCCACAGCGCTGGCGAAGGCTGAGATCGACAAGCTGGACAATCCCGAGTGAGAGCCTCCGGCTTGAGTCGGCCGCGCGGGAGGCGTATCTCCCGCTTGTATCAGCGGATTTTCTACTTTTTACACTGGCCATACACTCGGGCGCCTGCCGATTGATATTGGTAGGTCATTTCCGCTGTTGACTTTCCCACCAGGGAAGAAGGAAGAGGGCAGCGGTCGCGTTGAGTATACGGGCAAGGGCAACATCACATGACCACTGGTAAGACCATCATCACCTGCGCGATCACGGGCAACCTGACAAAGCCCGAGCAGTCCCCTTATTTGCCGATCACGCCCGAGCAGATCGCGACATCGGCGCTTGAAGCGGCCGAAGCCGGCGCTGCCATCGCCCACATCCATGTGCGCGACCCCGCGACCGGCCGGCCCTCGATGTCGATCGACCTCTACCGCGAGGTGGTGGAGTTGATCCGCGCTCGCAGCAAGAGCCTCGTCATCAATCTCACGACCGGTCCCGGCGGGCGCTTCGTACCCTCAGTCGAGGATCCCCGCGTTGCCGGACCCGGAACCACGCTGATCCAGCCGGAAAAGCGCGTCGAGCATATCGAGTTGCTCAAGCCCGACATCTGCACGCTCGATCTCAACACCATGAACTCCGGCGGCGAGGTCGTGATCAACACGCCGCGCAACGTCCGCATCATGGCCGAGCGCATGAAGGCGGCCGGCGTGCTGCCCGAGATCGAGCTGTTTGATTCCGGCGACTGCCATCTCGCGCGCGACATGTTCGCCGACGGCACGCTGAAGGGGCCGGGCCTGTTCTCCCTCGTGCTCGGGGTGAAGTACGGCTTCTCGGCTACGCCGGAGACGATGTTCTATGCCCGCAGCCTGTTGCCGCCGGGCGCGATCTGGTCCGGTTTCGGCATTGGACGCGCCGAATTCCCGATGGTGGCGCAGGCCTGGCTGCTCGGCGGCCACGTCCGCGTCGGCATGGAGGACAATCTCTATATGTCGAAGGGCGTGCTGGCGAAGACCAATGCCGAGCTGGTCGCCCATGCCGCAGGCATCCTCAAGAGCCTCGGCGCTACCGTCGCGACAGCAGCGGACGCGCGCGCCATGCTGGGGCTGACGTAAGGCTGCTACTCGCGCTGCTCACGCCACACGCATTTCGCCGCCTCGCGAAAATCGGAAGGGCGGCTGCCGAAATGGCGGCGGAAGGCGCGGTTGAAGTATGAGACGTCGCCAAAGCCGCTCTCATGGGCGATCTGCGCGATGTTGAGATGGCCAAAGCTTTGGTCGACCAGCATGCGGTGGGCCTTTGCCAGCCGCTCGGCGACCACGAAGGCCGAGAACGACGAGCCGTCCTGCTCGAACAATTTGCGCACGTAGCGTGGCGAGATGCCGTGGCGGATCGCGATGGCTTCCGTCGAAAGCGCGCTGTCGCCGAGCGCCTTCAGGATGTCCGACTTGATCGCGGTCAGCCGTGCGGCGGTGCCGCCGCGTGAGCGTGCGAGCTCCGCATAGTCGCCATGGGCGCCGAGTGCGAGCGCGGCAAGGTCGAGCATGTGCTCGGATACACTGCGCGCGATCGCCGGATCGATCGCCGAGCCGTCGGCGACGATGTCAACATAGCGGGTCAGAAGGCGCAGCGCGGTGTTGGAGCTCGGAATCGGCTGGCCGAACGCCTGTGTATAGTGCGGAGCACGGCGCGCGATCACCGGCAGGGGCAACAGCAAGGTGACGAAGCTGCCTTCCGTCAGCATGGTGCTGGTCGAGGGATCGAGCGGGGCGATCACGCTCGCGCTGCCGATTCCGGAGATCAGCTCCTTGCCGAACTGGGTGGCGCTGGCGCGGCCTGAGCGCAGCACACTCACGACGATGAGATCCTTGGCTCTTGTCGCGAGCTCCCTGGAGGCGCGGTAATGCGCCGGCGAGCGCGAGCCGGAGGCGATGCTGACGCCATAGAGTTGGCTGAAGGTCACGTCGGCGTGGAACGGAGTGTCTCCGATCGGCTCGATATCGACGGTGGCGATGCCGCGCCCATAGACCTCGCGCCACATCTGAAGTCGCCTGGCTTCCGGAAAAGCGTCAGTGGAGATTCGTGCGCGCCGAAGCGATCCCGTGTCCTGCATTGGCCCCCGCCAGAAAACATCGCGTCGAATCCTTGGACGCGTCGTCGCGTCTTTGCGTTCGAAGCCGTTCCGTCCAGGACGATATTTTCCGCGAGATGGTGGCGCGGAGGCCACAGGTTTTTGAAGAAAACTCACAGTTGTGCCGCATCGACTGATGCGGTGCCGCCGAGGCCAAGACAGTCAGAACCTCCCCGGGTCAAGTGAGCCGCGCGGCTGCTTCGGCTGCAAGACTTTGAGTTGCAACACTCGGGAATGACTGATGAAAACGACGATCGGCCGGACGCGCCACAAGTTGCTGCCACGGGCGACATTTGACGCGCGGCAGTCCTTGAGGCGATCTCGGGGAGGGCTGACGATCGCTGCGTCGGTGGTTGTCCTCGCCAGCCTGGCGCCGACGCCGGCCATGGCCGCCTGTGTGCAGGCAGGCAATGTCGTCACCTGTAGCGGGGCGAGCAGCACCGGCTTCGGCACCGGCATCGAGACCAACCTGGCCGTGACCGTTCAGTCCGGCGCCTCGATCACGGTCCCCTCGAACGTCAACGCGATCGATCTCGGCAACGGCAATACTGCCACCAACAATGGCGCCATTTCGGTCGGCGACAACGCGTTCGGTATGACCGGGACCGACAACAACGTCTTCACCAACACCGGCACGATCGCGATCGGCTCCAATGCCGCCGGTATGTTCATGCAGGGCAGCAACAGCACGGTGTCGAACACCGGTTCGATCAGCGGAACAACGAACACCGGCGTCGGTATCGACGTTCTCGGCGCCGGCAACGTGGTGACCAACTCCGGCTCGATCACGATGACCGGCACCGGTTCGACCGGCATCGCCGGCAACGGCATCGGCAACACCATCCAGAACTCCGGCACGATCACGGTGGGCAGCGCCACCGGCACCAATGGTCAGGCCGTTTTCCTGATGACCGGCAACTCGTTCGCCAATAGCGGCACCGTCAGTGCCGCCGGCATCAACAGCGTCGGCGTCAGTGTGTGGGACACCGGCAATACCGTGACCAACAGCGGCACCATCATTGCGACCGGCGTTAACGGCATTGCGCTCGGCCTCGCCGGGAGTGGCAATACGATCGTCAACGGCGGCATCATCAAGGCCACCGCTAACGGCTCTTCCTTGTTCTCCTTCGGCACGACGGGCAACGTCATCACCAACAACGGGACGCTCGACGGCGCCATGACCGTGATCGGCACCGGCAACAGCCTGACCAACAACGGGCTCATCACCATTACCGATCCCGCGATGCCGCTATCTCTGGCCAATATCGGTTTCGGCGGCACGTTCATCCAGAACGGGCAGGGCGTCCTCGCCCTCCGCGTCGATAGTGCAGGCCATCGCGACGGCCTCTACGCCGTGGATGCCGCCCAGCTTGGCGGCACCTTCCGCGCCGTGGTGCAGGCGGGCCTTTATCAGGCGACGACGACCTATACGAACGTGGTCCAGAGCGGAGGCGCGGTGACGGGGCAGTTCTCGAATGTCACCTCGTCGTCCGCGTTCTTCACGGCGACAGCAACCTACAACACCAACTCCGTCGACGTGACCCTGTCGCGCCAGGGATTTGGTGCGGTTGCAGGGGAAACGGCCAACCAGCGTGCGGTCGGCAACGCACTCGAGGCCGGCTATTCGCCGGCGCTCACTGGTACCGCGGCAGCGTTCTATTCGCAGCTGCTGGCGGCCGGATCGGTGGGCGTGCTCGACAAGCTCTCGGGCGAGGGCACCAGCGGCACCCAGAACACCGCCTTTGCCGCCGCCGCCATGTTCGGCCAGACCATGGACGGTCAGATGAACGCCTGGCGCGTCGGCAGCCGCGGCGGTGCGGCGGGATCGGGCGCGCTTGGTTATGCCGAGGCGCGGCCGGTGACCTCGGCGTTCAACGCCCTGAAGGCACCGCCGCTCGTCCAGCCGCAATGGCACGCCTGGGCCTCCGGCTTCGGCGCGGGGCAGTCGCTCACGGGCGACGCGGCGACCGGCAGTGCCGGTTTCAGCGACCGGATCGCCGGCGGCGCGGTCGGCGTCGATCGCCTCGTCAATCCTGACCTCCTGGTCGGCATCGCCGCCGGCGGCTCCAGCGCCACGTTCAATGTCGACGATCGCGCCACCTCGGGCCGGCTCGACGGCGCCCATGTCGGTGCCTATGCGATGCAGCGTCTTGGTGCGACCTACGTGTCTGCGCAGCTCGCCCACAGCCATTTCAACAATTCGACGACGCGCACCATTGCCGGCGTCGGCCCTGATGAGATCGCCAAGGGATCGTTCGGTAGCGATCAGTTCGGCGGACGGCTGGAGATCGGACACACCTATGATTTCAGCACCGTCGCGGTGACGCCGTTCGCCGCGCTGCAGGCCGCAAGGCTGTGGCAGGCGGGCTATACCGAGACCAGCGTCAGCGGCGCAGGACCCGGCGTGCTCGGCCTCAGCTATGCCGCGCGCAACGTGTCGTCGCTGCCGCTGTTCCTCGGCAGCAAGTTCGATGCGCGCTACGACCTCGGAGGCGGTATGATGTGGATGCCGTTCGCCAACGTCGCCTGGGTGCACGAGTTCTCGCCGACCCGCGGCGTCACCGCGGCGCTGGTATCGCTGCCGGTTGCCGGCTTCACCGTCGAGGGCGCGCGTGCGGCGAGCGACGCCGGCCGCGTCGAACTCGGCTCGCGCCTCGTGCTGAACTCCTGGTCGGAACTGTCCGCGCGCTTCACCGGCGAGTTCTCGAATGTGGGCCAGAGCTATGCCGGCACCGGATCGTTGCGGATAAACTGGTGACGTCAGCGTGACGCCCGCGCGGCTTTCCCGAGGCTTGCGTGCAATCCCCAGATGAACCCGATCCGTACTCGCACAGGCTTCCGCTACGCGCGCGACTCTGATTCCATCCCTCCACTGGGTTTGGGAGGGAAGTGCATGTCCTACACGATCGGGTTTCAGGCCAAGGACCAGAAGGCAATTCTGGCGACCGAGGCGGCAACGGCCAATCAGGCGGTCGCCATCATTGCCGCGCTGCGGCGAAGCGCCGACGAAATAAAATTCATCCGCTCGCCGCAGGAAGGCGACATGGGCATCGAGATGCTGCTGCTGCTCGCCAAGGAAGAGGCCGAGGAGATGCCGCAGCGGGCTTAGAGCATGATCCGGAAAAGTGTGTATCGGTTTTCCGAAAAGATCATGCTCAGACAATAGGCTAAAGCGCGATCTCATCGCGCTTTAGACGCGCGACCACACTTCGGTCAGAAGCGAAACATGCCGGCTGCAAGATGATGTAGCAAGGCGCCACTCTCGCTCGAACCGAAGGTGGCCGCCCATGAAACGCCAAGCGCTCCGCGTCGAGCCGATCTCGTCCTATCTCGATCGCTGGAAGGCCCCGGCTTCGCCGGTGACGCGCGCCGGCAATATGATTTTTGTGTCCGGCCTGCCGCCGTTCGATCCGGACACGGGCGAGATCGCGTCTGTGCCGATCGAGCGGCAGAGCGAGATCGTGATGGAGCAGATGAAGCTGTGCCTGGAGGCGGCGGGCGCGAGCCTCGACAACGTCATGAAGTGCAACGTCTACTGCACCTCCACAAGACACTTCGCCGCGTTCAACGCTGTCTATGCGCGCTACTTCCCGCATGATCCGCCGGCGCGGATCTTCGTCTGCACGCCGGAATGGTTCGGCCCGTTCGACGTCGAGATCGACTGCATCGCGATGATGTGAGGGACTAGCGGTTACTTCACCTCGCCCCGCTTGCGGGGAGAGGTCGGAATCCGCGCGTAGCGCGGGTTCCGGGTGAGGGGCTCTCCGCGAGTCCGACTCTCACCGTAATTGCGGACCCCCTCACCCCAACCCTCTCAGCGCGAGCGAAGTTCGTCGCGACCCCGTAAGAACGGGGCGAGGGGGCGCACCGCCACTGCTGCGGCGCATTATCTATCGTTGGCGTCTAGCGCGCGTCCCGCGCCAGTGCGCGCGCCGGGGGCTTTGTCTCCGTCCGTCCCGCCGTCAGCGCCATCGTCGCCACGCTGACCACGCGCGCGACGACGTCCTCGACGTCGTCGAGATCGCATTTGCCTTCCGACAGTTTCGTCAACCGCTCGCTCTCGCGGATGGTGTGGTGTGCCATCGCCAGCGCGAAATTCAGCCCCCAGTAGATATCGACGTCGCTGCGGTCCGGCAGGGAGCGGCGCATCGCGCTGACGAATTTCCGCAAGTGATCGATCTCGCGGTTCTTGATGCGGCGGATCGGCGGCACGGATTCGATCGACGCGCGGATCATGAAGCGCGCCACGGTGGAGCGCTGGTTCTCCGGGCCGAGACAGCCGCGCAATGTCGGGCCGACGAGGGCGCGCAAAATCACCTCGATCGGTGCGCGGCCGCCGCCTTGCTCTTCCGCCACCTTCAGTTCGTGCAGGCGTTCGCGGTTGGTCGCGATCGAACGGGTGACGAACAGCTCCGCGATCAATTCGTCCTTCGAGCCGAAATGATAGTTCACCGCCGCCAGGTTGACATTGGCCTCCGCGACGATGTCGCGCAGCGTCACGTCGCCGAAACCGCGATCGGCATAGAGCCGTTCGGCGGCGGCGAGAATGGCAGACCGGGTATGATCGCTGGCCATGGGTGCCCTCAGGGAGGGAGTTGCAATTCAAACACTTGTATGAAACTATCGTTTGAAGGCCGGAGAAAGTCAATCCGCAATCGAGACTCGTTCGCAACTCGCGAACGGGTTCCGGGGCTCGCAAAGCACGCATTCGCGCTTGCGGGTCGCGCAGGGCGGGAGGACAGTCCGGCGCAAAACAGGCTTTCAAAGCGAGACCGAGGAGCGTCCCATGGACTTCGATATGTCGCCCAAGCAGAAGGAATGGCTCGACCGCGTGCAGTCCTTCATGAACAAGCACGTGCGTCCGGCGGTGCCTGTTTACAACGAGCAGGACAAGAGCGGCGACCGCTGGAAGGTCATCCCGGTCCTGGAAGACCTCAAGAAGAAGGCGAAGGCCGAAGGCCTCTGGAACATGTTCATGCCGCCGAGCGAGCATGAGGACGACGAATTCCGCGGCGCGGGATTGACCAATCTCGAATACGCGCTGCTGTCGGAGCAGATGGGCCACATCTCCTGGGCCTCGGAAGTGTTCAACTGTTCGGCGCCCGACACCGGCAACATGGAAGTGTTCATCCGCTACGGCTCCAAGGAGCAGAAGCGCAAATGGCTGCGTCCGCTGATGGACGGCGAGATCCGCTCGGCATTCCTGATGACGGAGCCGGCAGTCGCCTCGTCCGACGCGACCAACATCGAGACCCGCATCGAGCGCGACGGCGATCACTACGTCATCAACGGCCGCAAATGGTGGTCGTCCGGCGTCGGCGATCCCCGCTGCAAGATCGCAATCCTGATGGGCAAGACCGATTTCAACGCGGCCAAGCACCAGCAACAGTCGCAGATCCTGGTTCCGCTCGACACCCCCGGCATCAAGGTCGAGAAGATGCTGCCGGTGTTCGGTTTTGACGACGCGCCGCATGGCCACGCCCAGGTACTGCTCGAGAACGTGCGGGTGCCCAAGGAGAACATTTTGCTCGGCGAAGGCCGCGGCTTCGAGATCGCGCAGGGCCGTCTCGGACCGGGCCGTATCCATCACTGCATGCGCACCATCGGCAAGGCCGAGGAGGCGCTGGAGAAGATGGTGAAGCGGCTGATGTCGCGCACCGCCTTCGGCAAGAAGATCGTCGAGCATTCGGTGTGGGAGCAGCGCATCGGCGAAGCCCGCACCAACATCGAGATGACGCGTCTGCTCTGCCTCAAGGCCGCCGACATGATGGATAAGGTCGGCAACAAGACCGCGCAGGCCGAGATCGCCATGATCAAGGTCGCAGCGCCCAACATGGCGCTGAAGATCATCGACGAAGCGATCCAGGCTTTTGGCGGCGCGGGCGTCTCCGACGAAGCTGGTCTTGCCAAGGACTACGCCGGCATCCGCACGCTGCGGCTCGCTGACGGTCCGGACGAGGTGCACAATCGCGCCATTGCAAGGCTCGAAGTTCGGAAGTATGCCAATTCTCCGAAACATTAAAAGGGAGAGTCCTGCGGCGCTCCCGATTTGAAGAAACGACAGAGCATGATCCGCATTCGGAATGACCGCTTGACGCAAGTGCGCCAGCGGTTACCGATTAGGATCATGCTCAGACTGAAGAGGGAGCGTCACCGTGGCTGACGGCGTCAGGAAAGACGAAGAATTCTCGGGCACCAAGCCGGTCGAGGAGCGTCATCGCTTCGACGAGATGCGGCTCGAAGCCTGGATGCGCGATAACGTCGAAGGCTTTGAGGGCCCGCTGGTCGTCCTGCAGTTCAAGGGCGGCCAGTCCAACCCAACCTACCGGCTGAACACGCCGAACCGCTCCTACGTGATGCGCAGAAAGCCGTTCGGCAAATTACTGCCGTCGGCGCATGCGGTTGACCGCGAATACCGCGTGATCGCAGCCCTTGGAAAGCAGGGCTTTCCGGTCGCGCGTGCCTATGCGCTTTGCCAGGACGACAGCATCATCGGCGCCGCCTTCTACATCATGTCGATGGAGGAGGGCCGCGTGTTCTGGGATCCGACGCTGCCGAGCCAGGATGCCGACGCGCGCCGAAAGATCTTCACCAGCAAGATCGAGACGCTGGCCAAGCTCCACATGTACGATCCCGTCGCGATCGGTCTTGGCGACTTCGGCAAGCCCGGCAACTATTTCGCGCGCCAGATCGACCGCTGGACCAAGCAGTACCGCGCCTCCGAGACGCAGCACATTCCCGAGTTCGAGAAGGTCGCCGAATGGCTGCCAAAGACCGTGCCGGAGCAGGCGCGCGTCTCGATCGTTCATGGCGACTATCGCCTCGACAACATGATTTTCCATGCGACGGAACCTCGCGTGCAGGCCGTGCTGGACTGGGAGCTGTCGACGCTCGGCGATCCCATGGCCGACTTCACCTATCTCTTGATGCAGTGGATCATGCCGGGCCTGCAGGGCGCCGATCTCAAGGCGCTCAACATCCCGAGCGTGGAGGAAGCCGCGCAGATCTATTGCAACGTCACCAAGATGACGGTGCCTGACCTCAACTGGTACTTCGCCTACAATCTGTTCCGCCTCGCGGGCATCACCCAGGGCATCGCCGGCCGCGTCCGCGACGGCACCGCCGCGAATGCCAAGGCGCTCGAATCCGCCAAGCGCACCGTGCCGCTGTCAAAGGCCTCATGGGAATACGCGCAGAAGGCAGGCGCGGTGTAGGAATAACGAAGGCGCGGCTGGTGGTCGCGCCTTTTTGCTTTGTGTTGTGGTTCTGACGCATTCTTGCGCATCTCTCGTGTCCCGGACGCGGTGCAGCACGAAGTGCTGCTCCGCAGAGCCGGGACCCAGTCACGTCGCCAACGTATTCAGCTCATCCGTTAGATCGCGCCAGTCCGGATTGAGTTCGTCGATCAGCTTGAGCTTCCACGCGCGCCGCCAACGCTTGAGCGTATGTTCACGTGCGCGAGCTTCAAGTACAGACTCGAAGGTTTCAAAATAAAAATAGACCAGCAAGGTCACGTCGTACTGCCGCGTGAATCCGGATATCAGCTTCGCCTTGTGCTCGGCGATTCTGCGAGCGAGGTCGTTGGTGACCCCGACATAGAGGGTCCCGTTTCGCTTGCTCGCAAGGATGTAAACGAAGAAGGACATGGTTGTGCAATCAGCGTCGATGGCGCATCGACTTAAAATTGCATGTTTCGCGGACGCCAAGCGCTCTGGGTCCCGGCTCTGCGGAGCGTCACTTCGTGCCGCACCGCGTCCGGGACACGAGACCGGATTTCTCAGCGTCTATATTTTCGTGGTCGTAGGGTAGATGAGCAACGGTGCCCTCGCGTCCCGGACGCGCTGCAGCGTGCAACGCTGCTGCGCAGAGCCGGGACCCAGTCAATTGCGAACTCCAATCACGACGCCGCGCAATACACGATCAGCTTCTCCACGAACCCCGCACACTTCTCCAGCTCCGCCATCTCCACGAACTCGTCCGGCGTATGCGCCTGCGCGATCGCGCCGGGGCCGATGACGACTGAGGGCACGCCGGCCATGCTGACGAACAAGCCGGCTTCGGTGCCGAAGGCGACCTTGGCATGGTCGTTGCGGCCGGCGAGACTCTTGGCCAGCGTGACGATGGCGGCGTCGGGCTTTGTGTCGAGTGCGGGATAATCGAGGATCTCCTCGAAATCGATGCCGCACTCCGGATGCTTCGCTTTCATCGCCGGCTCGAGCTCGGCCTTGGCCCAGGCGACGATCGCATCCGTCACCTGCCTGGACTCGGTGATGCCGATACCGCGGCATTCGAAATCCACCGTGCAGTGATCGGGCACGATGTTCAGCGCCGTGCCGCCATGAACGATGCTGGTCAGCAGCGTCGAGTGCGGAACGTCGTAGAGGCTGTCTTGCGATGCCGCGGCCGCAAGCTTTACCGCGCGGCGGCGAATCTCGGTGATCATCTCGGCGGCGTATTCGATGGCGTTGACACCGTCCGGCGCGATCGAGGAGTGGCGGGCGAGCCCCCTGAAGATCGCGCGCACGCCGTGCTTGCCCTTATGGCCGATGATGACCCGCATCTGCGTCGGTTCGCCGACGAAGCAGCCGAGCGGCTTGACCTTCTTCCTGGCGACCTCGCTAAGCATCGGCCGCACGCCGACGCAGCCGATCTCCTCGTCATAGGAGATCGCCAGATGAATCGGCGTTGCAAGCTTCGCCTCCAGCATCTCCGGCACCATGGCGAGGGACACCGCCACAAAACCCTTCATGTCGGTGGTGCCGCGGCCATAGAGCCTGCCGTCGCGCTCGACTAGCTTGAACGGATCGTGGCTCCAGTCCTGGCCCACCACCGGCACCACGTCGGTGTGGCCCGACAGCACGAGGCCGGGGCGATCCTCGGGTCCGATCGTCACCCAAAGCGAAGCCTTCTGCCCGGTCTCGTCGACAATGCGCTCGCCCTTGACGCCGAGCGAGGCGAGATAGCTCTCGATATGGGCGATCAGGGGCAAGTTGGTGCGGTCGCTGACAGTGTCGAAGCCGACGAGGTCGGCGAGCAGCTTGCGGATTCGGTCGGGTCTTGAGCTTTGCATCAGAGGTCACGGAACATGGGAGGTTTGCCGGCGCGTGCAACATAGCAACAGCTTCTCCTGGCCGGCAAATGTCAGCGCCTGGCCTTGCCGCTTGCGATTTGTTCCACGGCGGCGAGGTCATGCGGCAGAATCTGCTTGAATAGCGCAAGCGACCGTCGGCCCTCCGGAGGCGGCAGGATGATCGCATGGCGCACCGCGGCGGCGATCAGCACCATCGTCAATTGCGAGAAGGAGGCGAGGGCGGCCGCCGGGACGTTTGGCGCGACGCGACGCAGCGCGTCGCAGAGCTGGCCGGCGAGAAACGCGAGATCGTCCTCGTCGATCTTCTGCAGCGTCCTGTCGGCCTGCGTGGCCTGCCAGATGTGATGCATCATCGGATGCTCGCGGAACATCTGCTCATAGCCGTCGGTGATGCGGCACAGCGTGGCGTGCAGGTCGGACAGCCTCTTCATCTCGGCGAGGTCGCGCTGGACGCAGTCGCGGCCGATGGCATTGCAGCGCTCTGCCAGCGTCCCGATCACGGCGCTCTTGTCCGGGAAATATTGATAGAGCGAGCCGAAGGCGATGCCGGTCCGCTCGACAATGTCGCTCATCCGGAAGGCGTCGCTGCCCTTTTCGGTGAGGATCTCGGCGGCAGCGGTCAGGATGCGATCGAAGCGTTCCCGGCTCCGCTCCTGCGTCGGCACCAGCGGCGTGCGCCGCGCGGCCGGGCGCGCGCTCTTGTCCGTCCTGCCTTTCCGCTCCGGCATCGTTGGTTCCCGCTGATAGTGCTTGACGGTTAAAATAAGAGAGTCTATCGCATTTATCAAATGCGAGAGAGTATCGTATTTGAGGAGGCGCGACATGCGGCAGGTTTTCGCGACCGGACTGCTCTGGTTTTCGGCGATCGGCTGCGGGCTCATGGCCGGCATCTATTTCGCCTTTTCGACCTTCATCATGACCGCGCTCAGCCGCCTCGATCAGGCCGAGGGCATCGCGGCGATGAATGCGATCATTGTCGATATCGTGCGCTCGCTGTTCATGCCGCTCTTCCTCGGCACGACGGTGGCGGGTGCGGCATTGGTGGTGATGGGCGCGTTGCGTGTCAGCGAGCCGGGGGCGGTGAGCACGATCGCCGGGGGCGGCCTCTACGTCATCGGCATGTTCGTGGTGACAATGGTCTTCAACGTCCCGCTCAACAATACGCTCGCTGCGGTCGGGCCGTCCGCATCGGAAGCGGCCTCGGTGTGGGCGGCTTACCTGAAGGACTGGACGTTCTGGAACCACGTGCGGACGGTTGCGTCGGCGGTAGCCTGTGCGTTGTTCGTAGCTGCGCTCGCCTCGTAGCCCGGTCTCGTAGGGTGGGTTAGCCCCGCGGCTGCGCGAAGCGCAGTCGCTCGGCGTAACCCACCTCTTATGTTTATGTTTCCGCAAAGACAAACAGTGGTGGGTTACGCCTTCGGCTAATCCACCCTACGCATCTACAAGCCCTTGCTTTGCCCGTCGGGCAAAACACCCAAACCATCGGTCAACGCACGTCGCCAAATATATTCCACTTTACCGAATTTCGGAAACAGCGTATGTCTCGCCGCACTCCGGCCCGAGGAAGAGGGGCGTATCGCGATCGTCACGACACGCGGGCCGGACGGCGGTGGACGTGGCCCCATCGGCGCGAATGGCTTCGCAGGGCAGGCGACTGTGAGCGGAGACCTCGCGCGCACGACCGATGTGATCCGCGTACGGCCAAATCGTGTGGTCCTGACGTCCAGCACTTTTTTCCGATCACCGAAAATGAAAGAAACTCCTGCGGGACAATGGTTTCTGCAATCGTGCGGACAGCGGAGCCGGTGCGGCTGGAATCGGCTGGGCGCTAATAGGCTCTCTTTCAAGAACAGCGCGGAGAAACCGCGCCAAAATGATGAACGGCGCAGTTTAGCCGAGCCGTCGCCGCAGCAACCCGCCCGGACACAGATTTTCTGTGTAGCAGTTTCGCTTTGACAAGCGAAATCTGCTGAGTATCGTGTCGGGACTGAAGCGGGAGTGCTGGGGCAGCACCGCTCATCACCGCCTTCGATGTTTGGCGTGGGACCGCAAGCGTCCGCAACATCGAACCACGGGATAAGCCAACCTGAACACGATCGCGGCCTGATCGCGGGCCGCGCGCGAGGCTGTCCCATGGACCCGGCTAACAAACGCCCCGAGATTGACGGCACCCTGATCGCCGAGCTGGAGAAGAGCGGCGTGCGCAAAATGTTGCGGGAGGCGGAGGTGCTGATGATCACCTCCGTCAGCCCGGCGACGCTGTGGCGGATGGTGACCGAGGACCGATTTCCGCCTCCGACATTCATCTCGCCCAATTCAAAGCGCTGGTTCATGGACGAGGTGATCGCGTGGCAGCAGACGATTGAGGGCCGCGATCGAAGCGAGGCGCGGCGACAGGCCCAGCTCGCGCGGCGCAAGCGGGAGCGCGAGGCAGCGGCGCAGCAGGCCAAGCAGCAGCAGGCCGACCCGCAGCGGCCCGCGCGGCGTCGCCGTGCGCCGGCTGTCGAGACCATGACCTGAAGAGAAAGAGGGAGAGCGCCGCAGCAAGGGGCTGGAGCGGCGCTCTCGATGTTTCCGACCACCGAGCATGGTCGCACCCTGAACAAGGCTCTCCGACCTTACTGCTCGGCCACCGGCCCTGACAAGGGCTGAAGGACCGAGAGCATGACGACGCTAACGAACCCACCGACCTTCATCGAACGCGACCGGTGGATTTGCGCGTTGCTCGCGGCGAAGTTGCCACACGCGAGCGCGCGCATCGCTGTCGCGATTGCGATGCATCTCAATGTGAAAACCGGCATCTGCAATCCGGGCTCTCAGACCCTCGCCGACGCGAGCCGAGTTTCCAAACGATCGATCTATCGGCACGTCGAGTTGCTTGAGCGCGCGGGGTGGATCGAGACCGAACGGACCGCCGGAATCCTCAACCAGTTTTACCTGCTGACCAGTGCCAAACCTATGGCACCGGTTGCCGAGCAGACCAGTGCCAAACCTATGGCACGGGTACCAGTGCCAAATTCAGCGCCTACCGGTGACACAGCTCTGTCACCAGACCAGTGCCACACGGTGGCACCACATAAAGTGCGTAGTGCGAAGAGAACAGCGAAGAGTGCGTATATACGCGCGCGTCCCGCGCGCGAGAGAGAGCACTCCGAATTTGATCGATGGTATTCGACGTTCCCGCTGCACAAAGCCCGAGCCGCCGCCAGCAAGGCCTACTGGAAAGCCGTTGATCGAGGGGCCACGCCCGCCGAGTTGCTCAATGGCGCGATGCGCTACGCCGCCGAGCGCACGGGACAGGACCCGAAGTTCACCAAACATCCAGCGACGTGGCTGAACGGCGAATGCTGGAAGGACGAGCCCGAGCCGCCTGCGCGTCCGCGCATGAGCGCTCGCGATCAATCCATCTTGGACGGCCTGAACCTGCCGCTCGATGGCGAGGAGGACGAGCGATGAGCAAGCTGCCGCGCCGCGTCGCCGACACCAAGATCGCCCGCATCAGCTCTGTCGGCGTCGGCGCAGAACTGATTCGCACACTGGAGCAGCGCGGCGTGATGAGGCCGCTGATCGACGAGTGCCGCTCGCTCGACTGGCTCGCGACCGCAAAGTACCAGAGCGAAGCACATTTGCGGGAATGCATCGCGACCGGCGAGGCCTTGCGTGCCGAGCATGCCGCGCTGTTCGAGCAAGTCGAGGCGGCGTGGGCGACGGCGACGATCGACGATTGTCGTCGCGAGCTTGGCATCCTGTTGTTGGCGTTCCCCGGCAAAAGTGCGGCCGATCTCTCGACCTTCGCACACATCGCGCTGGCCGACGTCGTCGATGTGCGGCCGACGCGGTTAATCCTGTGCGCCGCGTGTCGGCGATTGCGTCAGACGCTGAAGTTTCAGCCGGCGCTCTCCGAGCTGCTGGCCGCGCTGTCGTCGCAGACCAACGACTCCGAGCTGCGCTGGATACGCCATGCGGGCGAGCACATCGCGGCGGTCCGCGATCTTGTGGACATGGCGCACGAGCGGTTGGCGATCGGCGATCACTACTGAATTTAACCAAGCGAGAGGAGAACGAGCATGTCTGACTACCAACCGACACCGCACCTTCCCGACGACGAAGGCCGCCGGTTGCTCAGTGAGCTTTGGGCGCTGTACGGCGAGACAGGCTTCAACAGGGAGACCGGCAAGCCGCTCAAGATGCCGCGCGCGGATGCCGACTTCTGGAAAATGCGCCGGGCTACGACCAAGCTGCAGCAGGCGATCATCGGTGTCGCTGGCCGCTTTCCCAACCATGAGAGCTTTCAGGCATGGCTGTCGCAGCAGGATGGCTCCGAAGGCATCGACGCCTACGACCCACTGCGGATGCACGACGACATGATCGCGGCCATCCGGGATTTGCGCTGGCGGTTAGCGGCGCAGGAGGAATGCCTGAAGGGCATCGTCGGTGTGCTGCTTGCGGAGCGCGTGGGGCACACGCGCGATTTTCCGACGCCGCCTCCGGTCGGTCGCAGCAAGTTCTTCTATGGCGAGAGCCGCGAAGGCAAAGACGCCTGATCGATGTGCCGCCGCCCGCCACGCCGCCGATCAACGCCGCCGTCACGTGACGCGCGGCGGCAGCGCGACTGTGGGCGGCAGCGCCGCTACCGGCAGGACTGCTATGACGGGGTCAAGACCGTCCGGGTGCGAACCACGAAGCTGATCCGCAAGAAGCTCGTCCGCACCGGCTGGCTCGACGAGGACGAGGTCGACGACCGCGACGCTGTCGGCCGCGCCATCGCCGCGCTGCTCGCCGACGACCAAAAATAATCCGTTACGTGTCACGGTCGATTTCCGGAAAATGATGGCAGGATAGGTGCCGTCACCCGTCACGAGGTCCGCGCCATGGTCCGTCAAGGCGTTCCGTTCCGACCCGATCGCGCCGCCATGCAGGAGCGCGGCATGCAGGGATTTGTCCACGACATCGTCGTGCGCGGTCTTACCCAGTTCAATGCCGGCGACCGCCGGGTGACGCGCGGTGCCGTGGCTCCGGCCGATCTGGCGACGCCGGCATGGGCGGGAGGGCTGGGCATCACCGGCATGGACTTCCTCGCCGATCTGGTGGGGCTCTCTGCCGGTGCCGATCTCCTGCAGCGCTGCCTGCAGGTCTCGCTCGACAAGCGCGCCAAGGCGCTGCTGCCGGCGATCGCGCCGGGCGAGGCCGGCTTTGTCGCTGAACTTGAGCCAGTTCCTGTCGTTGAGTTGCTCACCAGCGCCGGGCCGTCGATCGAACCCTTCAAGATTGCCGAGATCGCGAAACTCACAAGGGAAATGCTGGAGGCCAGCAATGCCGAGACTATCGTTCGCATGGCATTGGTCGAGAGCACCGCACCGGCGATCGATCGCGTGATGTTCTCGACGAATGCGCCTACTGCCGCAGCGCCGACCGGAATTTTAAACGGCATCGCGCCGATCGCCGCCTCGGTCAACACGACGCCGAGCGAGGCCATGGCGGATGATCTGTGTGTGCTGGTGCAGGCGGTCTCGCCCTACGCCGGCAACAGTAACGTCGTCTGGGTCATGGCCCCGGCACAGGCGACGCGGTTGTTTTTACGCGCCGAAAGGCTGTCGTATCCGGTGCTGCAGTCGTCGGTCGTCAACCCCGGTGTCGTGATCTGCATCGTCGTCAATGCGGTCGCGGCATGGCTCGGCGCGCCGGAAGTGGTGACTTCAAAGGAGGCGACAACGCAGGACGATACCGCGCCCGGCGACATCAACAGCGCCGCGCCGAGCCGATCGGATTTTCAGACCGATTCCGTTTCGCTGCGATTGCGCTGGCCGTTGAGCTGGGCCGTGCGCGAGACCGGCGCAATCTCCTACGTGACGGCAACGAAGTGGTAAGGGCACCAATGCTCAAGTACACACCAGAACAAGTAGCCGAGAGCGTCGCTCGATCCCGCGAGGCCATCGCCCGCGTCAATGCAGGGCTGACCGCGCCGCGTCCGGGCGCCGAAAATCCGGAAGCCGTTGAGATCGCCGCGCCTTTCGAGCCACGCGAGAGCCGCAACGAACGGCATCGGCGCGAGCTTTCCGAACGCGACGAGCAATGGGCCGCCGAGCGGCGCCGCGAACGCGCGAGCCTTGAGCGTCGTATCGCCAGCCTTGAGGCGCAGGTCGCCGGGCTCTACGAAGAAACGATCGGACTAGCCCGCGCCACCAACACCTACACCGACGCGCTGGAGCACGAGCTGGCGCACCGGTCGGCGGAAGTCGCCGAGCTGAAGCTCGCACAGGCGCGGCTCGAAAAGACCATCGCGGAGCTTGAGCTGAAGCTGGTCACTACCGGCAGGACGATCGATCTGCCTTCGCTGCGAGCTGTGCAATGATGACACGCGATGAGCAGGTCCGCGAGCTGGCGAACGGCATCAAGATCGAGGCGCGGCTGGTCGCATTGCGCAGGCTGGCCGAGGAGACCGCGAGGGCGTATGACGCGCTGGTCCGGCATGGCGCGCCCGAACAGGCCGCGCTGGATTTCTTCGCCTGCTGCCGGTTGCTGCAGCGGCTCGACGAGGAGCGCGGCAGTTCCGGAAATCAAGGTGACAATGTCACCTTGAATACTGGAACGGAGCGCGGCGCTGGACGGTGACCGTCAAGCGCGCCGCTGCCACGCGGCTCGGCGAACGGATGGTTGACGTTCCTTTTCCGGGGCGCGGGGGGAGGTACAAACAGCAGCGGTTCCTCCTATCGCGAGCGCGGCAGCAGTCTCGTTCCCGTCCAAATATTCGGTTTTGGCTAAAGCGTTCAAACAGGCAGTGGCATCAGTTCTATGGCAGCCGAAAAACCAATCCCTCTCGTCACCTATCGCCCCGAAACCGCGCCGGAACCGCCGCCGCAACTGGACGTCATCGGCTCCGAACTGTGGCACGGCATCGTCGGCGAATGGGACATCGCGGACCGCGCCGGCCGCGCACTGCTGGAGCAGGCCTGTGCGGCTTACAGTATGGCCGAACGGCTCCGCCGGCAGATCGCCGTCGATGGCGACTTGATCGAGACCGGCAACGGCGTCGGCATGAAGCTCAACCCGATGATCATGGCCGAGATCAGCGCCCGGAGCCTCGTGGCGCGTCTGCTCGGCCGGCTCGGCGTTCTGGACACCGAGCCGAAACGCGGCCCCGGCAGGCCTCCTAAGCCCGGCGGCTGGTGATGGCGCAGCGACGCACGATCGTGGTCACAGCCGAGATGGCCGCGCTGTACGTGCGAGGCTGCGAGCTTCGCGATGCCGGCCACGACGACGTTGACGACGACAGCCCGGAGCACGACGAATTTCGCGCGATCGACAAGCGGTTGAACTGGACCTTGCTCGGCCGCGCACCGCACGAGGTCAGTGTGCTCGACGACCTATCTGGCGATCCGCCAGCCTGCATGCAGCGGCGCAACTCGCCGGCCTTTCCCGACTTCAACGGCTGGTACAGTGGCCGCCGACTGCAAGAGGCGCTGCAGGCCGCGCTCGATGCGCAGCGCTCTCGCCAGCGATGAACGCGCTTGGCGAATGCGTCGCTGGACGCTCGGGAGGCGTCCGAAAGAACGAACCGATTGACACAACCGGTGCGAGAACAGCAAAGTGTCATTTTCGGGGGCAGGCTCATGAAATCTAGACTGGTGTTAGGCCTTGCAGCATTGCTGTGCGTTGCTGTCACGGCGGTAGAGCCAGCGCGAGCTGAGCGTTCACCGGCGGCTACTGAAAAGGCCGCCCGTGTCGCACTTGTTCGAGAGTTCGTCCGGGAGATGGAAGCACTATATGCTCTGCAGGAAACTGCAAAAAAGGAATTTGCGGAGGATAGTTCGACTGCTGGAAAATTGACAACATCCGTAAGGGTTGGGACTCGCACTTTGTTTGCAATGCAGGAGAGCATTAGCCGCCTCGACATGATCGGCCTCGATACCCGGTGGGGCGAGTTCAGGGACCTTCTCAAGTCATTCCACGACCAGAGAATGGCGGCTGTTCAAGAGATGAACCAGATGTCGAAAGCAATGCTGAGTGGTCCAGCGCCGGGAGTTAACTATGGTGCAATGACCGCTCGCGCCCCAGAACTCACGGCTCAGATCGAACAAATCGACAAGAGCCTGTTCAAGATGTCGCAGGCTCTATTCCTTGCGCTCGTTGATGAGGGGCGAGTGGAAGGAGACGGCAATCTCCATCATCTGATACTCGGCAAGAAAGATCGGGCAGACATGATCCGGACCATCGACATTGGTTTCGGTCGGTCGCTTGATGATGACAAGAATGCCACCAGCATCGTGAACGCGGCTTGGGCAATAAAGTACGGTTTGACGAGGCCGACTTACAAAGCCGCTGATGAACCGTAGTGCTGGCAGCTTCACCATGAAAAGAATGTTGTTTCGTGTTTCGCTTACAGTCGGCGCGTTAGCGGCCGTTGGTGCCACAGCAGCCTTTTTCATTTCCGGGGAATACCGTGAATCTGAAAGTCGTGCTCGTGGCGCCGCCGAAAACAAGGCCATCTTCGCGACAGCTGCCGAGCGAGGCACCACTTATCACGCTCTTCAAATGGAAGCGGAGCAATGCCCTTCTCCAGAATGCCGACGAAGAGTTCTCTACGGCAATAATTTTGATCGAATTTGGCAACAGGAACAGTTCATGAATTGGTTTGAGCTGCCGCTGTTTGCGTTGCTCGCCTTCGGCGGTGGGATGGCAGCCGTGTATGCAGTTGGCGCTCTGTTTGTTGTTGTGAGCCGCGTTTGGTGGCCGTGGGTTAGAGGAAAATAGATCGCGCGACGATGGACATGAAAGACCAGTGGGTGCGCGATCTCGCCGCGTGGGCCAGCAAGAACGAAAGCGTTCGGGAAATGTGGCTGTTTGGCAGCCGCGCGGACGAGACGTCAACGCCGGAGAGCGACGTGGATATTGGTCTCGGCCTCGTGCCACCGGACGGTGATCACGATTGGGCACTCGGCAACTATTGCGCCTTGGGTGACCAGTGGCAGCGCGAGCTGGAGGCGATCGTCAGTCGCCATGTCAGCCTTGAGCCGATCACGCCCGAGAATCCGGGAACGGCGATCGTGCGGAAGTGGGTACTGCTCTGGAAGCGAGAAGAAAACTAGTAGCGCGGCTCGCCCATGCGGTCGATCGATGCCGGCCGCACCAACCACCACCCGACCGATCGACGCATCAGCGCCCTCCGCAAGCGATCTAAACGCTGCACAGAAAATCTGCGCGTGCCACGGAGACAAAACGAACCGTCCCGTGGTACCACGACACGGTTGGCCACGAACCACGCAGGAGAAATCATGCCGAGCTTCGACATCGGGTGGAGGCGTGATGTAACGCTCGATCGCCTTGCTATTTGATCAAAGCGTTTAGCGTCTTGAAGGCTGCTTCAAAACGATCCTTTGCGTCTTTGGGCACCTTCGGGCCCAATTTTTTTGAGTTCTCGCTGAAAAATCGAGCTGGGCGATAGTGACTAAAACTGCCGTCCTTCAGGGGCGTCTCGGCAAAATATTTCTCTAATCGCTGCAAGATGCGCGGCTCCTTCGACTTCAGAGTTTTCACCTCGATCTCACTCTGAAGTTGAGAGCTAAATTCGGCGTTGACCAGTCCGACGTAGAAATCTGCCCCAAACATATCCTCAATGTCGGCTTCCGGCGTTTTTGTGAAGTCCGCGAACGTCAGCACGTTCGCCTTCTTCAGCAGTTTCTCGCGGTATAACCCTTCTATCTTCTGTTGGTCGGTCGATTGGCTGTCAATCAACGTAGCGATGGTCATGTTCTTCTGAGCGCCCAACAAAGCAACAAACGTCGGGACCTTGGCGGAGCCCCCTACAGGCGTGATAGTCCATCGTGAATCTAGGCCCGTCCTCTTATCTTCTTGCAAAATGGCGGACACCGCCTGCAAGAACAGCAAGTCCGCTGCGCCCTCGACGACTAACGTGTACGGACCGACAAACAGTGTTTGATGCAGTTCGTATCCGAGAGCGCCCTGAAGCGGGAAAAGGCTATCGGCGCTTGCGGCAAAAATATCTTCCAGAACTTGCGTACCTTCTGTGCTGCCATCCGAATCCAGTTCTGCATCGATGCTCTTGTCTTGCACGATGCGGACACGCTCAAAATGCTCCGGGTCAATCATGAAAGGGGAGTGCGTAGTGTAGATGAGCTGATGCGCGCCCTTTAACTCCGTTTCAAAATAGCGCAGCAGATCATGTTGGGCCTTTGCGTGCAGAGTAAGGCCCGGCTCATCAAGCAGCAGAATCATCGGCTCGGCACCTCGCTTCACGTCCGAATACCAAGCCAAGAAAGAGAAGAACCAGACGAAACCGCGCGACCGACTCCCCAGTTCGGTGGTCACTTGATGACGGGTGTCGTAAACACCGCCCCAGATATTCGTGCCCTGTCGCATGTCAGCAGGGTCGCCCGGTCGACCGGGCCGAACGTCAAACGACATTCGCAGATGTCTGTTCTGAGACCAATATTTGAGCACCTGCCGTGTGAGATGGTTGCTTGCGCCCTCCAGTTTACTCTTCAGCTCGATCGTGCTTGCCGGATTGATTAGTTCTGGAAGTTTGAGCCGCGCCAACCTGATCAGGCCGAGCAGCGGATGATCGGAGGGCTTAAGCTGGCTTGGATTGGCAGCTTCACGCTGCATGAGGGCTTCGATGTTTTCGTGCCCCGTCATCTGGTAGTATTCGTCGAAGTAGAGAAATTTCGGCCTGCGCGGCTTGAGAATTTTGCTATAGATATAGCCGCTCAAGTTGAGTTTGGTTATTTCAGCGAGCACGCTGAGCAGTCTGGTGACTTCTGCGGTTTGCTCTTCCGCTTGCAGGATTGCTGACAACCCATCCGCCGTCGCCTCGGCACCCTTCAACGCCTCCCTGATTTGATCCGAGAGATCAGCTTCGCGGATGAGATGCTCTAAGCCTTTGGCTGTATCGGCAGCGAACGAGTAGGTCACCTTGTTGTCGTAGTCTCTCGAAAACGAGATTTCGAGATTCGTGACGCATTCGTCGCCGAACATTTCGCTGATGGCAGCGATCTCCTCAGCATCGAGCGAATAGCACGCCTGAATCGGTACGGCCGTTTTCCGCTTTCCTGATTCGACCGCGTGCCGGTAGTCCTCGACATCCATTCGAGGATAGTCGGTTGTAACGTCGAAGTTTCCATCAGCAGGAACTACGGGATTTAACTTATAGAGCGCCTTCAGCAGCGTGCTCTTGCCGGCTTCATTCTTGCCGACCAAGGCAGTGATCTCAGAGACCGTAACGCGGCCTGAATCGTGAACGCTTTGGAAATCCCGAACATGAAACCACTTGAGCTGCATGACTCCCCCACCCCCGCAAAAACCGCACTAAGACGCGAGCCGGCGGGAGGTGTCAATTAACGCGAGCAGATGGCCATTCCGCTACCCACAGAATACCCTTGGTCCTCGCCAAGCAACCTGAAATGCCCCCGGGTGTCAGCGGAATTTCGATTTTTTACACCCGCTGGACACTCGGCGGCTTTGGCGCTGATATGATTACGTTATTTCCCCTGTTGACTTTCCCGCAAGGGGAAAAAAGCCCGGCCAACTCCGTGCTGGCCGGGTAAAGTTGGCAATCATCCGCGTCGATCAAGCCGCGAGCCGCAAGTCAGCCCGATCAATGGCCTTCAGGGCGGACTGACCGATGATCCGCCGCAGCTCGGCCGCGACGCCGTCCAGCACCGCGCACTTCTCCTTCATCCGCTTGGAGTGGTTGTAGACCTTGCCGGTCACGGTCGGCACGATCACCTCGCCCTTCTTGCTCGCGGCGTGGTCGAGGCACTTCGCGATCCACGCATCATCGAAGCCGAGGTCGCCGGCCAAGGTCGCCGCCGTCCGGCGCAAATCGTGCGGCGTGAACGGCTTCAGCCCGAGCAGCTCGCAGAGTCCGGGCGTCTTGGTCTTGTCCTTGTTCTTCTCGTGCTTGGTGCCGCGCAACGCGGTGGCCATCGCCTTGCGGTGGATCGGCTGGCCCTCATAGACCGGGCTCTCGAAGACGAACTGCTGATCCTTGGAGGTCAGCGCCTCGCGGATGATTTCGACCGCCAGATCGGACAGCGGCTGCTGGATCACCCGCCGCTTCTTGACCCGCTTCAGCGGCACGTCGAAGCGGGGATGCTCGCCGTCGAGGTCGAACAGCTCGCTGCGCTGCGCGCCGAGCAGCTCGCTCGACCGCAGCATGGTGACCAGCTCGAACTTGAGGGCCAGCCGGGTGCGGCGGTCCCACGGCAGGTCCTCCCGGTCGAGTCCGTGCCAGAAAATCCTGATCTCCACCTCGGACAGGACTCGCGTGCGAGGATGCTCGGGATCGAGCTTCGGCAGGTTCACGCAGGGACTGGCGGTGACGTAGTCACGCCCGGCTTCCGCCGCCCAGTTGAACAGGGCCGAGGCCGCGCGGCGCATGTGACGGGCGTTGGAGATCGACGGAACGCCAATCTTGCCGGCGACGATGTCGTTGGAGATCGTGGCGATGTCGTGCTTGGTGACCTCGCTCGCGAGCTTCCTGCCGAGCCGGGGCTTGATGAAACGCCGGAGGTGGCTGGCGGTATTCTCCCAGCTTTCCAGCCGGGGCCGCATCTCGCCATCCGGCTTCCTGACCGGTGTCTTCATCCACGCGATCCGTTCCTCGATGATCTCGGCAACGGTCATGCCGCGCTTCGCCTTGTCGGCCTTATGTTCGCGGAAAGTCTCGGCCAGCGCCTCGCCGCCCATGCCCTTGAGGCCGTAGACCTTGGCGCGGGCGTGTTCGACGGTGAAGGTCTCCGGGTTGTGGATGCCGAGCCACGCGGTGCGCTGCTTGCCTGTCTCCCGGTCGGTGAACCGGAAATTGAAGGTCGTTACGCCGGCCGTGGTGGTCGAGATGTAGAGGCCGGGGCACTTCTTGTCGTAACGCTTGAGCCGCTCGCTGACCTTCTGCTCGCACATGCGGTCGGTGAGGACGACGCGGCGCTTGGGCGCGCGCTTGGTGGTTGTGGTAGTCTCCATGATGGTTTCAGCTCCGAAGGTTGGGACCATGCCCGGCCTTCTCGTCTCTCAGTCCTTGGAGGGTCGCGAGAGGCGTTAGGGCCGGGCTCTAGATTTGGCAAAACGCGCGCTGAAGCCGGCCAAGAGGTTAGATGAAAACCCCTTATTTCAAAGGGGTTTCTTTATTTCAGCGCCTTTCACCGCCCATCAAAATATAGTCGTGTGGTCCTGGCGCCCGGAGTCTGTGCGCCAAGTCTTGCGGTGATGTGTGCTGTCCGACCGGACCGCGCGCATCAGCCATCCGCGAGGCGACGGGGGCAATAGTGCATCGCTCCCCGGGGAGAGCGCGACATAAGCCGTTCCAACCACTGCGCAGGGAAGGCCGGGATGCTTCCGGTTGCCCTGTTTCCCGCTGTGCATTGTAGCGCAACCTGCTCTTGGCATGGCGGTCCATGGGAGCCAGCCGGCTCCCGGTCTTCCCTGCGCCCTCTTTCATGAGGGTGAGGCGACGAAGCAAAGCTCG
>NZ_LGHM01000168.1 GCF_001908185.1 Bradyrhizobium sp. AS23.2 | reverse complement strand
CCCCTGGCTGTGTAAAAACGCGAACTCCGGCGGATGGACGGAGAAGTCTACTTCTCGAGATCACGCGGCACCGAAGCTCTGTATCCTCTTCGCAGCCTCAGAAGCGGTGTTTGAAAGAATTCTTTTCTCCGAAATTTGAGCGCCGTTGCGTTTTCACACAGCCAAGGCCCATCGCCGACATGGATCGATATCCGCTCTTCGGCCGCTATCGGGGCCAATGCGGTCGTGGCGAATTTGCGGGTACACGCCCTATCCCGACTGGATCCGCGCCGGGCTAAGCTCACGCAAAGGAAAAGCCCGGCTGGCCGCGAACAAAGCCATTGGCAAAGGAGACGCCCGGATAAAGCTCGGACAGGCGGCCGCTTGCGCCTTCGGCTGACCTGCGCCCGTCGATCACATCGCGGAAAATCTTGGCGACTTCGACCATGTCGCAATCCTGCGGCGACAGGCGCAGCGAGCCGATTCCGGCTTCGCGCAGAGTACCGATGTCGCCAATGAGATTAGTGCAGGCATGCGACAGGGTCTGAACGCCGTTGATCGTCAGGAAGTCCTGCTGGTCCAGCGTCTTCAATGCAAGCCCATCAGGGTCCTGTTCGCAGACGAAGCGGCAATTGTCCTTGGAGAGCTTGTGGAGCCGCGCATGGTAGCAGCGGGCGGAGATCGCCAGCGGCACCCTGCCGAAGGCGAACATTTCGATCACGGCCTCGGGGACCGTTGCGGCGATCACGGCTGCCGATGAGATCGGCAGTTCGGGCGGCAGGCAGATGCGCGCAGCGCCTTGCTGGACGTGAAAGGCCGCGCTCGTCTCGTTGTAGATGTTGACGAAGGGCCCGATGGCATGCGGCCGGCCCTTGATCGATTTGAGGCAGGTCAGGTCGTTCACCTCGACCAATGCGTCCTCACCTGCGCACAGCTCCTCGATCTGACGCCGCTCGCGCCGCAGCGACACCAGGATCAGCGAACCCAGCAGGACCTGCTTGCCGGCATGCTGGAGGCGTTCGATCACATCAGGCAGATGTTCCGCAAAGAACGGAGACCGTTTCGAGCACACGATCTCGCCCACGGACACGACATCGACCGGCGCCTCGTCGGCGATCCGGAAATAGAAATCGCGCCAACGTTCCGGCGCCCAGTTGTAGAGGACCGGGCCGAGACTAAGCTGCATCAAGGCTTCTCTCATTCATGGCGGGTCGCCGCCCCTCACAGCCGATCATCGTCAAATAATCACCGCCATGTCTTGCGATAGGCGCCGACTGTAGAGGCCTGGCCTTCGGTGAACGGCTTGAGGCTGCCGACGTCCGCTTCACTTCCATCTTCCATTGTATCGAGCGCGCGGCGGAAGTGACGGACCACACTCTCGATATAGGCGCGTCCGCGCTGGCGCCCCTCGATCTTCAGCGCGGCGACGCCGGCGGTTCGGAGGCCTGCGAGCAATGTCGTGGCATCGAGGCTGACGGGATCCTCGAAGATGTAGCCGTCGCCATGCTCGGTCGAGAAGCGGCCCTTGCACAGGGTCGGATAGCCCGCGGCCTCCTGCGGCGCAAAGCGGTTGATGGTGAAGCCGCCGAGCCGGGACGTCGTCCCCTGCGCGGTTTCCTCATAGGCAACATGGCTCGCCGGCGAACACACGCCCTGCATGTTCGGCGATTTGCCGGTGGCATAGGACGACAGGGAGCAGCGCCCTTCGGCCATCACGCAAAGGCCGCCAAACACGAACACCTCGGTCTCGCAACTCACCTCGCGGGTGATTTGAGCGATCTCCGAAACGCTCAGCACGCGCGGCAGCACGACACGGCGCGCCCCGAACGTCTCGACATAGAAGGCGATAGCATCAGGGTCCGCGGCCGCGGCCTGTACCGAGACATGCAGGCGCTGGCCCGGATGGCGCCTTGCGACGTAGTCCATCAGCCCGATATCGGCGACGATCAGCGCGTCGGCACCGGCATCGACGGCATCGTCCACGGCACGCTGCCAGAGCGCGACAGACGACGCGCGCGGAAAGGTATTGATGGCGACGAGGATGCGCGCCCCGCGGCTGTGGGCAAACGCAATTCCCTTGCGCAGCTCGTCACGGCTGAAGTTCAGGCCTGGAAAATTGCGTGCGTTGGTTTCGTCATTGAAGCCGCAATAGACGGCGTCCGCACCCGCATCGATGGCGCTCCTCAGCGCGGCCGGCGTACCGGCGGGACAGATCAGCTCCATCATCTGGCCTTTTGGGGAGAGCCAGCCAGGCTGTCCCGCACGAGCTCGAACGAACGCCTGGCTGGCTCGCCCAGCGGACCGAGCAGCAAAGCCAGTTCCGCGGCCAGATCGAGCTGCGCATCGTCGATCGCATTGCGCAGAGCGAGTACGGCTTCGATGTCACCCTCGATCGTGAGCGCGCGCGAAAACATCAGCGCATCGCCGTCGACCCTGCCTTCGACCAGTGCAAGCAGGTTCGCGAGCGAGGCGGAGACATAGGCGTCCAGGCCCGGTGGCAGTTCGCGCACCGCCGACAGGCGCGGAGGTGCGGCCTCCACGATGAAGGCGAACGGCAGGTCGACCGGCCTGATCCCGAACCGGGCCCGGCGATGGTCCCCTAACCTGTCGAGCAGGCCGGGGTTGCGCTTCAGGATCCGCGCCAGGAAGCCACCGAGAACAAGTTGCAGTGGCAGCAGGGGCAAGGGACGCATCGCGAGTGCGAGAAGCGGTGGGATTGTCGGCAATGGACCTGATACAACGGACGAATGACTCATGTCGCCATCTGAGCCGATTGCGCACAGATGTATTTGAGCGGGAACAAGGAAGATCGAAATCACGCCGGCTAGCCTCTGCTTTTTCAGGAGACTGTCCGCTTGCAACGTGACGTGCCGCACTTTCGCGATCTATCCGACTTCATGCGCTTCCTCGAAGGCAAGGGCCAGCTGCGACGCGTTCGCGAACCGGTCTCCGTGGTCCACGAGATGACCGAGATCCACCGGCGCGTCATCGGCGAGCACGGCCCTGCACTATTGTTCGAACGGCCGGTCAAGGCCGACGGCGTTCACTCCGGGATGCCGCTCCTGACCAATCTATTCGGCACGGTGGAGCGGACCGCGTGGGGAATGGGGATCACGCCGGATCGGCTCGAAGAGCTCGGCGCGATGCTGGCCGAGTTGCGCGCGCCGCGTCCTCCGCACGGCGTTCGCGATGCCTGGCACAAGCTGCCGCTGGCACGCGCCGCGCTTGCGACCCGGCCACGGTCGCGCGCCGCCGCGCCGGTGCAGGATCGCGCCGCGATGGGCGAGGACATCGATCTGACAAAACTGCCGGCGCAGATCTGCTGGCCGGGCGAGCCTGCACCATTGATCACCTGGCCGCTCGTCATCACCGCGCCGCCGGAATCTCAGGCCGCGGACCAGGAGGAGAATGTCGGCGTCTATCGCATGCAGGTCTTGGGGCGCGACCGCGCCATCATCCGCTGGCTCGCGCATCGCGGCGGCGCCCGGCATCATCAGCAATGGAAGGCGCTGGGGCGCGACATGCCGGTCGCGATCGTCATCGACGCCGACCCCGCGACCATCCTCGCCGCCGTGCTGCCGTTGCCCGAGGCGATATCCGAGCTGCGCTTCGCAGGCATCCTGCGCGGCGAGCGCCCTGAGCTGACGCGCTGCCTCACCGTTCCCTTGGGAGTTCCGGCCACCGCCGAGATCGTCATCGAGGGCTTTGTCTCGGCAACCGAAACCGCTGCCGAAGGGCCCTATGGCGATCACACCGGCTACTACAATTCAGTCGAGGAATTTCCGGTGCTGCGGGTCACCGCGATCACGTCGCGTCGGCAGCCGACCTATCTCTCGACCTTCACGGGCCGCCCGCCGGACGAGCCGTCCCGGATCGGCGAAACCTTGAACCGGCTGTTCGTGCCGTTGATCCGGCAGCAATTCCCTGAAGTGACCGACTGCTGGCTGCCGCCGGAGACCTGCTCCTACCGGGTCGCCATCGCATCGATCAAGAAGCGCTATCCCGGCCAGGCGCGACGGCTGATGCTGGGCCTGTGGTCGATGCTGCCGCAGTTCACCTACACCAAGCTGCTGATCGTGGTCGACGACGATATCGACATCCGCGACTGGCGCGCGGTGATGTGGGCGGTTACGACGCGCAGCGACAGCTCGCGCGACCTCGTGACGCTCTCGGACACGCCGATCGACTATCTCGACTTCGCCTCACCGAAATCCGGCCTCGGCGGCAAGCTCGGGATCGACGCCACCACAAAAATTCCGCCCGAGACGGAGCGAGCGTGGGGCGAGCCCCTGACGATGGATCCCGCCGTGATCGCCCGGGTCGATGCACTTTGGCCTGCGCTCGGCCTCGGCGGACTTGCCGGGCGGCCAATGCGCGAGCCCACATGAGCGAGCTGCACGGCGTGATCGTCGGCATCAGCGGTGCCTCGGGTGCGGCCATCGGCGTGCGGATCGTCGAACGGCTGGCGGAGAATCCACGCTGTGCGGTGCATCTGGTGATCTCACCGGCGGCTGAGCGCACACTGACCGAGGAGGTCGGCGCCGAGGCGCTGCCCCGGCTGCGCGCCCTCGCCTTTCGCAACCATGAACCATCGGACATCGGCGCCAGCATCGCCAGCGGCTCGTTTCCGGTCAGCGGCATGATCGTGGCGCCGTGCTCGATCCGCACGCTGTCGGCCATTGCCTGGGGACAGCTCGACAATCTTCTGGTGCGGGCGGCCGACGTGCAGCTCAAGGAGCGCCGGCGCCTGGTGCTGCTGGTGCGCGAGAGCCCGCTGCATCTCGGACATCTCCGCGCGATGCTGCAGGCAACCGAGATCGGCGCGATCATTGCGCCGCCGCTGCCCGCCTTCTATTTGAAGCCGCAGTCGCTGACCGACATCATCGACCAGATCGCCTGCCGCGCGATCAATCTCCTGGCCCTGCCGGACATCTCGGCGCCTGCGCTGAGATGGCCGGGCCATGACGCCAGCGACACATGAAAGGCGCGCGCTACCACGTTTCCGCGCCGGGGATTTTCTTGCGCACCGCCATGCGCTGGATCCAGATGCAGCGACGGACGGATGTATTGGAGCGGCCGACGGCGGATATCCCCTCGCCGGCCTGGAGCAGCGGCGCCACGCTCTCGCGCAGCGCGCGGCAGCGCTGCAGCTCGGCCTGCCAGTCGATGATCGCAGCATTCGCGCGCGACGCAATCAGCGCCAGCACGGCCATGGCAAGACAGGTCGCCCGCATCGTGTCCATTCCCCTTACTGTGATCCGCCCGCATCGCGCCGGTAGCGGAAATTGCAATGATCTGCGCCTTGCATGATGGTCTGCGTGCGCGTGAGCTTGATGTCGGGACCAAACCCTTCCGCGATCGCAAAGTCCGCGGTGCAAACCAGGAGAAAGCCGAGCTCGGGCGCGCCCAGCGCCTTGTAGAACTCGGCATAGGCGCATCGCGTCACATCGAACGCGAAGGAGTCCTGCGTCTGCTCGATGACGTCATAGGCGAGCGCGTCGTCGCGGGCGTAGGTCCCGAACGCCGACGAGACGGCCTTGCCGAGATCGCTTTCGTTCTTCGTATTGTTCCTGGCCCTCCAGAATTCCTCGCCGAAGCCGCGATAGAGATCTCCGAGCGCCTTGCGCACCAGCGCGTTGGCGCGCGCTTCGCCGAGCTCGGCCTGCAATGCCTTCACCAGCGGCACCAGCACCTGCGCCTGGATCTTCGCCTGTTCGATGACGGAAACGCTCATGGGCGGGCTCACGACTCGGATGGAGGAGCGTAGCCCGGATGGAGCGAAGCTGCGCGCAACGGCGAGCATAACTCCGCCCGGGGCGATTGGCTAACTTTCCGCAGGGTAAGCCAGGCGGCCATCTCGCAGGACCTGCGCCGCCGGATTCATCTCGGCCTCTTTGACCTGCCCGGGCCCCAGAATGTGAAACACCGTCTCGCCCGCGGCGAGCAAATAGTCGGTGATGATCCGCCTATGGCATCGCCACCACAAGGTTTCCGCGCACATGATGCTACAGCGCTGCGCCTGCCCGAGTTCGCACAAGTGTGCGAGACCTTCGCGAAAGGCCTCGCTCATGGCGTGGTCGGCGTAATTGTGAAAGCTGTCGTTCTCCCAGAACGCGTTGGTCTCGCGCGGCACCTCGCGCTTGCGGCTGCGCAGGCCGCCGAGCGAGGCGATGTGCTCGTAGCCGATCGAAACGGAAGCGAGCGATTGCGGCAGGGTCTCGCGATTGTATTGCGGATTTGTCCGCGAGCGGGGCACGGTGCGAACGTCGACCACGAAAGTGACGGAGCTTTCCTGCAACAATGCGACGAATTCCTCGATCGAGCGCGTGGCATGGCCGATCGTGAAGAAGGGATGAGCCATGGCACGCCTCGTCTGCTCGCCTTGCGCGGTCAGCTCCGCAGCAACCGCAACGCCTTACCCTTGTGCAGGGCGACGTGATCGGTCTTGTCGCTCTTGATCTCGTATTGCGGATCGTCGGGCGTCGCGTGGTGGACGTAGCCCTTGTAATCGACGTCTGTGGTGTGCACGCGCAGGACATGGCCGCGCACGCGCCCGGCCTCGGAATTCCAGCTGACGTGATCGCCCCTCTTGAAGGTCTTTTTGGTCGCCTTGGGCATGGCGAAACAATACCGGAACGCGTCGGGATGTTCCAGCGACGTGAAGCGAGAGTCCAGGCCGATGGACGTGCCGCACGTTCGAGCCGCATCCCGGGTTACAACTCGTTGTTGCGCAACATCTCGCGCAGCCGGAATTTCTGGATCTTACCCGAGGGCGTCGCCGGCATAGCATCCCGGACGATGAGTTTCTCGGGAACGTATTGAAGCGCGAGCTTGTGCGACTTCAGGAACTCGCTCATGCCGGCGAAATCGATCGTCTGACCGGACTTCGGCACGATCACCGCGCAGGCGCGTTCGCCCAGCCTTTCGTCCGGATAGGAAACGATCGCAACCTGGGCGACGGCCGGGTGCCGGTACAGCAGCGACTCGACCTCGACGACGGGTATGTTCTCGCCACCCCGAATGATGACGTCCTTGCTGCGTCCGCTGATGCGGATGTAGCCGTTGTCATCCATCCGCGCGAGATCACCGGTGTCGAACCAGCCCTCGGCGTCCGTGCCGTTCCAGTGCGGCCGTTTCAGATAGCCGCCGAAGTTCGAGCAGGAACGAACAACGAGCCTGCCGACCGTCCCCGGCGACACCAGGCTCGCCTCCTCGTCGATCACCCGAACCTCGGCGCCGGGAAGCGCACAGCCATCGGTCGAAAAGGCCAGAAGATCGTCGTCGTCGAGCTTGATGAGCGTCACCGCGCCGTTCTCGGTCATGCCCCACGCGGACACGATCTTTGCGCCGAGCACCTTTCGCGCCTGTTCGACCAGCGGTCCGGGGATCGGGGCACCGGCGCACACGAACGTCTTCAGGCTCGGCACGCTCTTGCCGGTGTCGGCGACGTTGCGGGTCAGGTCGGTCAGGAACGGTGTCGAGGCCATCGTGAAGGAGACGGCATGCTGGCGAATGAGATCGGCCGCCTTTGCCGGATCCCAGATGTCCTGCAGCACCACGCTCGCCCTCAGCATGATCGGCATCATCAGGCCGTACATGAATCCGGTCTGGTGGGCCATCGGCGAGGCCATGAGGACGATGTCGTTCGGTCCGAGCCCGAGCCTCCCGGTGCAGGGAACGATGTTTGCCATCAGCGTATTGGCGGAATGCATCACGCCCTTCGGCTCGCCGGTCGTCCCCGAGGTATAGATCAGTTGCGTGATGTCGTCGGGACCCGGCCTGTTCTGCGTCAGGATCGCTTGTGCGTCCGGCTCCCGCTCCCATTCAGGCCTGGTCAACAGCGCCTCGAAATCGTCCGCCCCGCCGCCATCGACGACGACGACGTGCTGCAGCGACGGAATCGTCGGCTTCAGGCTGCGCGCCATCGCCTCGTGGTCGAAGTTCCGGAACGTCTTGGGGACCACAAGCACTTTTGCTTCGCCATGACTGAGCATGAACGAGAGCTCGCGTTCGCGGAAAATCGACATCAGGGGATTGAGCACCGCGCCGATACGCGAGCAGGCGAGATACAGCAGGATGAACTGCCAGCAGTTTGGTAATTGCATCGCCACGACATCGTTGCGGCCGACGCCGAGACGGGACAGGCCGACGGCAGCGCGATCGACGAGGCTCGCCAGTTGGCTGTAGGTGAACCGGCGCACCTCGTCCCTGTCGAGACGGACTGCCGTGAGCGCAACCTTGTCCGGACATTCGGCAACGCACGCGGCGAAATCCTGGTTGATCGTCCGGTCGTGCCAGAAGCCCCGCGCAATGCTTTCGGCACGGCGCGGCTGCAGTAGAACTGCGTCGAACTCCATGTCTTCCCTCCCCTGTTTGTCGAACCTGGTCTTTTGACCTTGTCTAGTTCTTGCGATCAGGCCGGAACTGCCCTGCGGCCCGCGCGGGCACGGGCGATGATCGTCTTCATGATTTGCGCGGTTCCGTCACCGATCTGGAATCCGAGCACATCACGCAAACGCTGCTCCATCGGCCCATGGTCGTAGCCGCCGTGGCCGAACATCAGCAGACACTGGTGGATCGTGTCATAGGCGAGCTTCGGCGCCCACCACTTGCACATCGCCGCTTCGGCACTGTGGGGTGCGCCCTTGTCCTTGAGCCACAGCGCTTGCAGGCAGAGGAGCCGCGCAGCCTCGATCTGCGTATCGAAATCGGCAAGTGGATGCGACACGCCCTGGAAGGCCGAGAGCGGTTGGCCGAACGCCTGCCGCTGGGCGACGTAGGCCCACGTCTCCTCGAGCGCCACGCGCGCGACCGCGAGCACCTGCAGGCCGATCAGCGCACGCGAGAAATCAAAGCCCTGCATCACCTGCACGAAGCCCTTGTTCTCCTCGCCGAGGCGATAGGAAACAGGAACCCTGACGTTCTCGAAAAACAATGAGCCGCGACCGATCGCGCGCTGGCCGTGACAATCGAAGCGATTGCGCGTGATCCCCGGCAGGTCCATCGGGATGAGAAGAGCCGTCACACCGTGAGCGCCGGCTTCGACCGTTCCGGTGCGGCCGAAGACGACGGCGGCATCGGCCTGGTCGGCGGCGGAGATCGAGGTCTTCTCGCCGTTGACGATGTAGTTGGCACCATCGCGCTCGATGCGCAGCCGCAGGTTGGCGGCATCCGAGCCGCCGCGCGGCTCGGTCAATGCGATCGCGAAGAGAGCATCGCCGGCCGTCAGGCGTGCGAGCCAGGGGCCCGTGACGTCCGGATTGCCGTGGTGCGACAGGATCTGGCCATTCAGAGAAGCCAGCAGATTGATGTAGGAAATGCTGAGATCGGCGCGCGCCACCTCTTCGTGGATGACGCCGGCCGCAAGACTGCCCAACCCGAGCCCGCCAAATCGCTCGGGCAATTCCGGCGCGATGAAGCCCATCGCACCCATTTCCTTCATGATCGCGCGATCGAGGACGCGGGTCGTGTCGCGCTCCTGGAAGCCCGGCGCGATGCGATCGGCGGCAAACCGTCGGGCCTGGTCGGCGAGCGCAATCAGATCGTCGTCGAGATACGGATTCATCGATCAGCCTCCCTGACACACGACCGCCCGACCGCCGCGCAACCGCGACGGCTTGTTCTCGGGCCGCCGATTTATTTCGCGAATTTCCGGAAGTCGGGCTTGCGCTTTTCCTTTAGCGCCTTGACGCCCTCGCGCGACTCTTCGGTGTCGTAATAGAGTTTGAGCGCGTACATGCCCATTCCGGCGATGCCGGCCTGATGCGCCGTATCCATGTTGAAGCTGCGCTTGGCGATGGCGATTGCGGTCGGGCTGCGTTCGCACAGCTCTTCGCCCCACTTCTGCACTTCGGCGTCGAGCTGGTCATGCGGCACGCAGGCGTTCGCAAGTCCCATCGCGACCGCTTCCTGCCCCGTGTAGCGCCGACACATGTACCATATCTCGCGCGCTTTCTTTTCTCCGACGACGCGCGCCAGGAATGCGGTCCCGTAGCCCGGATCCACCGAACCCATCTTGGGTCCGACCTGACCGAAGATGGCCTTTTCGGAACATATCGTCAGGTCGCAGATGGTGCACAGCACGTTGCCGCCGCCGATCGCATAGCCCTGTACGCGCGCGATCACGGGCTTCGGCACGTCGCGGATTGCGGTGTGAAGCTCTTCCATCGGCAGACCGACCGTTCCCCGGCCATCGTAATTGCCATCATGTGCCGATTGGTCGCCGCCGGTGCAGAAGGCGCGATCACCCGCCCCGGCGAGCACGATCGCGCCGATATTCTTGTCGTAGCCGGCCTTGTAGAGGGCCTTGATCAACTCGTCGCAAGTGGTGCCGCGAAACGAGTTCATCTTGTCCGGACGATTGATGATGATCCAGGCAACGCCGTTGCGAACTTCGTAGATGAGATCTTGGAATTCCATTTTCTTACTCCCTGTTGCTGGTCAGCCATTCATGGTTAGGCCGCCGGAGACGCTCAACACCTGGCCGGTGACATAGGCGGCGTCCTCGCTGGCAAAGAACAAAATGGCTCCCGGCAGGTCGTCCGGCTGGCCAATGCGGCCGAGTGGGATCGAGCGCCTGAAGGCCTCCTCCAGCTTTTCGGGGTTTCCGGCACCTTCCTTGTAGCCGGCGAACAACGCGGTGTCGGTTGGGCCCGGACAGACAACGTTGACCGTGATCCCGTGGCGAGCGTGCTCGCGCGCGATCGTCTTGGAGAACGCGACAAGTCCGCCCTTGCAGGCGGCGTAGACGGCCTCTCCCGATGAGCCGACGCGTGCAGCGTCAGAGGCGATATTGACGATGCGACCCGATCTGCGCGCAGCCATGACAGGCAGCACCGCGTGATGCATGTGCAGCGCGCCGGTCAGATTGATCGCAATCAGCTTTTGCCACTGCGCCGGCTCGGTCTTGGCAAAGGGACGGAAAATGTCCCATCCCGCATTGTTCACGAGTACGTCGATCGGTCCGAGCGTTGCCTCGGCTTTCGCGACCGCGGCGTCCACGCTGGAGCGGCTGGTGATGTCGCAATCGAAGGCGTCGGCGGCGCCGCCAGCCTCCCGGATGTCTGCAGCGACCTTTTGTGCCGCCGCGAAGTTAAGGTCGAAGACAGCGACGCGCGCCCGCTCGCTGCCAAATCTGCGGCATGTCGCGCCGCCGATGCCGCCGCCGCCGCCGGTTACGACAACCACCTTGCTCTCGAAACGCTGCATGAATCCTCCCATTCCGCGTTGAGATTGCCGATTGCCGCCGCTGTAATTTTAAGCGAGGTTCTTTGTGATCGGCGACAAGATATATCAATATATTGGTCTATATAGCCGCCCTCGCAAAGGCTCGCAAGAGAAGATTATGAAGAAGTCAGCTGAAATTACGGATAGTGCTGCTGCCGCCCGCCTTGAGTTGGCCAACAGGCTGTTCTTTCGGCTCTACCAATGTGCCAATATGTTGCATAAAACCGGCAGCCGGGCCGTCGAAGCCGATGGGCTCACCACGCAGCAATGGGCAGTCCTTGGCGCATTGTCGCGTGACAAGGCTAAGGGCGGCATGAGCATCGGCGATCTCGCGCGATATCTCATGGTGAGCCGGCAGAATCTCGCCGGGCTCATCAGTCGCATGGAGCGGGACGGACACATCGACATCGTGACCGACACGCGCGATCGACGTTCAAGGATCGTGAGAATGACAAAGTCCGGCGAACATGTGTGGCACGTATCGGCTCAGCCAAAGATCCGCCTGTACTACGAAGAAATACTCGCTGATTTTTCGATTGGCGACATAGCCCATGCCCTCCACTATTTGATGAAGCTCCTCGAGAACATGAAGCGTCTGGATAGCAAACAGGTCGACGACGCGCTCAATGAGCCGGAGGAATGAGATCGAGAAGCAGGCCTCCAGCCCCTCACCAGCGTCAACAAATTGGGGAGAACTCGGCTGCTAAAGCCGCCGCTGATGATCAACTCCGTGGCCCGCCGTTCGGCGCCAGCAGACCGTTGTCGTCGATCACGCCGAGGCCGCCGGTGATCAACCACCCATCACGCAGCGCGGCCTGTGACGATAGCCGGAGTAATGGAAGATAGAGCTTGCAGAGCCCGACGGCACCTTCGGAGCAACGTGGGACGGCAGGGCTGCTTCAGAATTCTATTCGGCTTGCCCGACATCCGACGCGCAGCGCCGCCGCACAGCTTGTCGGTGGCAAAAGTTCCACGTCGGGCTTTGTGGAAATCATCTTTTCGCAGGGAGCCGCGAGGCGGCTAAACCATTGAAGAAGATGGTGGGCACGACAGGGATCGAACCTGTGACCCCTACCATGTCAAGGTAGTGCTCTCCCGCTGAGCTACGTGCCCTAGAGGTCATTCATCGGTGGGGTCCCTATAACGACTCAGGGGACCCGGCGCAAGGACGGAAGGAGGCCGATTTACGCCGCCAGCATCTTGTTCACTTCGCTGACCAATTCGCGCAGGTGCACGGGCTTGGACAGCACCTTGGCGTTCTTGGGGGCGTCCGAATCCGAATTCAGGGCGACCGCGGCGAAGCCGGTGATGAACATGATCTTGATGTCGGGGTCGAGTTCCGAGGCCCGGCGGGCGAGCTCGATGCCGTCCATCTCCGGCATCACGATGTCGGTGAGCAGCATCTCGAACGGCTCTTCCCGGAGCCGCTGATAGGCGGCCATGCCGTTGTCATGGGACGAGACCTGAAAACCGGCGTTTTCCAGCGCCTTGACCAGGAAACGGCGCATGTCGTTGTCGTCTTCGGCGAGCAGGATCTTTGGCATGGCAGGAAACGTCTAATCCCCAGAGGATATGCAGAGGTCACTAAGCCCGACAGAGGGTAAATTTGGGGTGAAAATCTTAACCCTGGGCCGGCCGCGCTGCCGGCCCTTTGTGAACCTGAATGCGGCACGAATCAATCGAGCTGCCCGGTGAGATCCCCGCCTCGCTGCCCGCACGGTTAAGATATGTTCCAGCGCCGATCACACTTTTTCGCTTGGCAGAATGGTTGCGATTCCGGACAATGACGACACATAACAGCCGCTCGATCGGCCGAATCAAGTCGATCCGGACCTTTTCCGGATCCTGCGGCGCGAAGGGACGAAGCCTGAGAAGATGACCCGGTTTGACGGCGGAGTGTCGCCAGCCTTCGAGATCGTGGAGCCGGCCGAATGGCGCGCGCCGGTCATCTTCAACTCGCCTCATTCCGGCTCGACCTATCCGAACGAATTCCTCAGCTCATCGCGGATCGACCTGCCCACGCTGCGGCGGTCCGAAGATTCATTCATGGACGAGTTGATCGGCCATCTCAGCGAGCGCGGCTTCCCGACCGTACGGGTCAACTTTCCGCGCTCCTATGTCGACGTCAATCGCGAGCCTTATGAGCTCGATCCCCGCATGTTCACCGGCCGCCTGCCGAGCTTTGCCAATACCCGCTCGATGCGGGTCGCGGGCGGGCTCGGCACCATTCCGCGCGTGGTCGGCGACGGCCAGGAAATCTATCGCGACCGCATCCTGGTCGACGAGGCGCTGGCGCGGATCGAGACGCTGTACAAGCCCTATCACCGCGCGCTGCGCCGGCTGATCAACAAGGTGCACCAGATGTTCGGCACCGTGATGCTGGTCGACTGCCACTCGATGCCTTCGGTCGGTGTCTCCCGCGACGAGCCGCGCCGGCCCGACATCGTGATCGGCGACCGCTACGGCACGAGTTGCACGCCGCTCCTGCCTGACAGGGTCGAGGAGACGATGACGGGGCTCGGTTATTCGATCGGCCGCAACAAGCCCTATGCCGGAGGCTTCATTACCGAGCACTACGGCAACCCCGCGAGCGGCCTCCACGCCGTGCAGCTCGAGCTCAACCGCGCGATCTACATGGACGAGCGGCGGCGCGAGCGTGGCCCGCGCTTTGCGCAAGTGGCAAACGATTTCGGCATCCTCGCCGATGTGCTGGCGACGACTATCCCGTTCGGCGATCTCGGCCCGTTCCAGGCCGCGGCGGAATAGGCTCGGCTTTCCTCGACGAAGCGAATCGCGAGCGATTGGCGCGAACGCATTTTCGCTTTGCGACGCATCGCGTTTGAAACTGAAACTGAGGCCCAAAGAAAAAAGGGCCGCTCGCGAATGACGCAAGCGGCCCAAGTCTAGGGAGGAAACGCCCAAGGAGGGCAGCGGTAACGCAGAGCGCTACCGCACCGCAACAATATGCGACCGCGACGCACAAAGTGCAAGGGCTTTTGAGCCGTTTCCCATGCAAATCGCACATGGCTCGGTCGCTCCCAGAGAAACCCAGATTCAGTTTCTTTAATAAGGAAATTCAATGGGTTGATTGCTGTTTGCATACAAACGAGGCATGTTCGGAACGAAGTTTTCAACTCCGTGATCGATATTTGGTCAGCAGATGGCTCGAATGAGGCGCCCGCTTGCGCGCATCCAAAATAGCAGGGTGCAAATCAAGACAGCGCTGCACGCGAGAGGCGATTTGAGCTAGGCAGAAGTAAGCTTCACCCGACTTTCGCTTTTGAGGACACGCAGTGACGGTGATCGACTTCTCCGCCTTCATCGGACGGCTGGCCACCGCCTCCGGCGAAACCATCCTGCCGTTCTTCCGCACCTCGCTGTCGATCGACGACAAAAGCAAGACGAAGGACTTCGATCCGGTCACCGAAGCCGACCGCGCCGCGGAGGCGGTGATGCGGCGGCTGATCAAGGCCAACTTCCCCCAGCACGGCATCGTCGGCGAGGAATTCGGCAATGAGCGGGAAGACGCCGACTACGTCTGGGTGCTCGACCCCATCGACGGCACGAAATCCTTCATCGGCGGCTTCCCGATCTGGGGCACGCTGATCGCGCTCCTGCACAAGGGGGCGCCGGTGTTCGGCATGATGCACCAGCCCTTCATCGGCGAGCGTTTCTCCGGCGACAACGGCTCGGCCAACTACAAAGGCCCCTCCGGCGAGCGCCGGCTTCAGGTCCGCCGCTGCGCCTTGCTGTCGGAAGCGACGACCTACACCACCAGCCCGCTATTGATGAACGAGGACGACCGCGCGATTTTCGGCCGGATCGAGCAGGGCGCGCGTCTGTCGCGCTATGGCGGCGACTGCTACTCCTATTGCATGCTGGCGGCCGGCCATGTCGACCTCGTGGTCGAGACCGAGCTGAAACCTTACGACATCGCCGCGCTGATCCCGATCATCACCGGAGCCGGCGGCGTCGTCACCACCTGGGAGGGCAAGCCGGCCCAGGGCGGCGGCCGCATCATCGCCGCCGGCGATCCGCGCCTTCACGAAGAAGCACTGAAACTGCTCAACGGATAAGCAAGCAACGAGCCTGCATGAAAAACCGGCGCACGCTCCTCCTCGCAATCCTGCTTCTGCTGCCGACGCTCGCATCCGCCCAGAATTTCCCAGCCAAGCCGATCAAGCTGATCGTGCCGTTTCCGGCCGGCGGCCCCAACGACATCATTGCGCGGGTGATCGGCCAGCGCATGTCGGAGCTGTCGGGCCAACCGGTGCTGATCGACAATCGCGGCGGCCAGGGCGGCGTGCTCGGCACCGACGCGGTCGCAAAGGCCGCACCCGACGGCTACACCATTGCGATCTCCAGCGCCGGCGCGCTCGCGATCAGCCCGAGCATGGAGAAGGTCGCCTACGACACGCTTGCGGACCTCACGCCGGTGACGCTGGTCGCGACCGTGCCGGAAATGCTTGTTGTTGCCACCAATGTGCCCGCCAAGGACATCGGCGAGCTGATTGCGCTCGCCAAGGCGCAGCCCGGAAAACTCAACTTCGCCTCCTCCGGCCCCGGCAGCCTGCCGCATCTGGCCGGCGAATTGTTCAAGCTGACGGCGAAGATCGACATCGTGCACGTGCCCTATCGCGGCGCCGCGCCGGCGGTGAACGATCTCCTGGGCCAGCAGGTGCAGATGACCTTCCTCGACCTGCCGATACTGCTGCCGCAGGTCAAGGCGGGCGCCCTGCGGCCGATCGCGGTTGGCTCGGCCGAGCGCGCACCGACCGCGCCCGAGGTGCCGACCACTGCGGAAGCGGGCTATGCCGCCCTTCGCATCGAGAACTGGTACGGCATGGTCGCGCCGAAAGGCACGCCGAAGGAGATCGTCGCAGCGCTGCATGGTCTGGCGACGCAAGCCATGGCGGATCCAGCGGTGAAGGAGAAGCTCGCCGCTCAAGGCGCGACGCTGATCGGCGATGACCCCGAACACTTCCGCTCATTCATCGCGGACGAGACCGCGAAATGGGCGAAGGTGATCAAGGACTCCGGCGTGGAGACGGTGAAGTAGCGCGCGAGAAGCGAACGACCTCACAACGCGACAAGTGCGTTCCCTCCCCCCTTGCGGGGCCCGCAAGG